>JBIQJF010000020.1:0-9477 GCA_044507675.1 Opitutales bacterium
AGCAAAATGGTGAACCATTTTAAACAAAACCCTCGACACGCCTTCTCATGGAAGCGATTCAGAGCAGGGCCGTCGCTTGCGGCGGCCCTACAGGTCAGCGCTTTAGTTTTGCCTGAAGTTTTTTCACTTCAGGGCTGATGGCGCCGCAGGCACCGCCGCCGCAGGCAGAAGAATTCTTTTTCTTTCCGAACCACGAACGCAGCAGGAAGGCCAGCGCGAGAGCGACGAGGCCAAGGGCGATCAGAGTTTGGACTTGGGAAGACATGCGGGTGAAACCACAGAATACACAGAAAACACGGAAGGGCTAATGCAGCCTAGATATTCCTTGGTGACTAATATCCCAGCGCGCGGCCGGTTTGATAGAGGACCAGGCAGACGAGCCAGGCGGTGCCGGTGAGATAGAAGGTCTGGAAGATCGGCCAGCGCCAGGAATTGGTCTCGCGTTTGACCACGGCGAGCGTGGCCATGCACTGCATGGCGAAGACGTAGAAGACCATGAGGGTGAGGCACACGAGCGGCGTGAAGAGCGGTGCGCCGTCGGGCCATTTCGCGGCGTGCAGGGCATCGCGCAGCGGCGTGGTGTCCTCGTCTTCGCTCTCGACGCCGAAAATGACACCCATCGAACTCACAAAGACTTCGCGCGCGGCGAACGAAGTGATGAGGCCGATGCCGATGCGCCAGTCGAAGCCGAGCGGTTTGATGACCGGTTCGATCGCGTGGCCGGCGCGGCCGGCGAAACTGTGCGCGATCTGCTCGGTGGCCGTGGCTTCGGGATCGGGATGTTTCGGGTAGGTGGTCAATGCCCAGAGCACCATCGAAATGGCGAGGATGATGGTGCCGGCATTTTTCAGGAACAGCCAGCCGCGCTCAAACATGTGGCGGAGGATTTCCTTGAGGCGCGGTGGCTGGTAGGCGGGCAGCTCGAGAATCATGTGCGGCGAGCCACCCTTGAAGAGCGTGCGTTTGAACAGCCAGGCGAAACCGAACGCACCCAGCGTGCCGAGCGCATACATGAGGAGCATGAGGCCGGCCTTTTGCGACGGTGGCACGGCTTCGCCGGGCAAGACCATGGCGATCATGAGCAGATACACGGGCAGACGTGCCGAACAGCTCATGAGCGGCGTGACGAGAATGGTGACGAGACGGTCCTTCGCGTTTTCGATGGAGCGGGTGGCCATGATGGCCGGGATGGCGCAGGCATAACCGCTCAGCAACGGGATGAACGAGCGGCCGTTGAGGCCGACCTTGCTCATGGGCCGGTCCATGATGAACGCCGCGCGCGCCATATAGCCGGTGTTTTCCAACAGACCGACGAAGAAGAACAGGATGAGAATTTGCGGGAGGAAGATCACCACGCCGCCGACGCCGGCGAGGACGCCGTCGGTGAGCAGATCGCGCAAATCGCCTGGCGGCATGACGCCCTTCACCCAGTCGGCGAGCCCCGCGACGTGGCCGTCGATGAAATCCATCGGCGCCTCGGCGAGCGAGAAGATGGAATAGAAGAGCGCGGCCATGATGATCGCGAACACCACCCAGCCGCCGAAGGAATGGCAGAGCACGGCATCGATGCGATCGGACAACGACGGTCGCTGGGAGCCGGGTCGCGTGATGACGTTGCGGCAGAGTTGAGCGATGGCGTCGTAACGCGTGCGAATGAGCGCGGCGGGCCAGTCGGCCCCCTCGCCTTCCCAACGTTTGCGCCATTGATCGAGGATTTCGTGGGTGCGGGGGCTGAGTGGCTTCGATCCGGCAACGCGCACGGTATCGAAATCGGTGAGGAGCAGCAGCGCCTCGGCGCGCGCGACGAGCGGCGGGCGACCGTCGTTGTCGGCCAGCGAAGCCTGCAGCTCCGCGACCGCGGGCGCGACCGGGGCCGGCACATCCCAGCGATGGCGCGCGAGCGGCAACTCGATGCGGCTCATCGCGAGACGGAGTTCGACGAGGCCTTTGCCGTGCACGGCTTCGCAGGCGATGACGGGAATGCCGAGTTCGCCTTCGAGTTCCGCGGGGTCCACCTTGAGGCCGGCGCCTGCGGCCATGTCCATCATGTTAAGCGCGATGATGACGGGACGGCCGAGATCGAGGATCTGGTGAACGAGGTAAAGATTACGTTCGAGATTGGCCGCATCGACGACGCAGATGATGCGATCGGGTTGCGGCGTATCATCACGGCGGCCGAAAAGCACGTCGCGCAGCACGGCTTCATCCGGTGAGCGAGCGGCGAGTGAGTAGGCGCCGGGCAGATCGATGATCTGGATGGGCCGGCCGTGTTGCGACCAAGTCGTCCCGATTTTCTTTTCAACGGTGACGCCGGGATAGTTGCCGACTTTCTGGCGTAGGCCGGTGAGTGCGTTGAAGAGCGTGGTCTTGCCGCAATTCGGGTTCCCGACGATCGCGTAAACCGGCGTGCGATCCGGCGGGCTGGGACGACGCCGCGGAGGCGGCGTGATATGCGAAGGCAGCTTCACGGCGTGGAGGCAGCCGCTCAGCGCGCGTTGGCGGGGAGCGGCTCGACGAGGATGCTCATCGCCGCGTGATGGTTCAGGGCTAGGCGGGTGCCGTTGACGAGGCAGAGGCTGGTGGTGCTGCCGGAAATTTTGGTAACGAGAGCGGCTTCACCGAAACCCATTTCCCGAATCCGTTGGCGAAACCCTTCGTCACCGGTCAGTTCGCACACACGGGCGGTCATGCCGGGAGTGAGCTGGCAGAGAGGGGACAGGTTTCTGAGGGAAGAGGACATTTGCGCTTGAGACCGAGTATCAGAAGAGAACCAGAAAAAAGCCCCGGGTCAAACAAGGGTTCCCGGGGCGAAGGAGTTTTAGCGTTTCTTGCGCTTCACCGCGAGCTGGACGCCAGCGTAACGGACCATGCCTTGAAGTTGTTCGTATTGCTGGGGATCGATCTCCTTGGCTTCGCGAAGCTGCTGCTCGGCGCGCTTGAGGGCGGCTTCGACCGCCTGTTCGTCGATCTTTTCCTCGTTGATGGCGTTCTCGGCGAGGACGCGCACGCGATCGCCGTCAATCTGCGCGAAACCGCCGCTGACAACGAGAAGCTGGGTGGCCGTGCCCTTGGTGACGCGGAGCTCGCCGTCTTCGACCTGCGTGAGCAGCGGGATGTGGCCCGGAAGCACGCCGATCTCGCCCTCGACCGTCGGGATGACGACGGAGTCGATGGTGTCGGAATACACCTTGGCTTCCGGAGTGACGATTTCGAGGGTGAGTGGCATAGGAGAGAAGTATTAAGCAACAAGGATCAAGTATCAGGAAGGATGGCTTGGGCTCTTGTTACTTGGAACTTGTTACCTGTTACTTGGCGCGTAGCGCCGGTTACTTTTTTCCGGCGGCGGCGATGACCTCGTCGATGCCGCCCTTCATGTAGAAGTCGGTCTCGGCAACGTGGTCGAGTTCGCCATCGAGGATCATCTTGAAGCCGCGGACGGTCTCCTTGACGGGGACGTATTTGCCGGGCGTGCCGGTAAACACTTCGGCGACCGAAAACGGCTGCGAGAGGAAGCGCTGGAGCTTGCGGGCGCGATAGACGGTGAGCTTGTCCTCGGGGGAAAGTTCATCGAGACCGAGAATCGCGATGATGTCCTGCAGGTCCTTGTAGCGCTGCAGCACGCGCTGCACTTCGCGGGCGACCTTGTAGTGGTCCTCGCCAACGACGTCGGCCTGGAGGGCCTTCGACACGGAAGCGAGCGGGTCCACGGCGGGATAGATGCCGAGTTCGGCGATCGAGCGCTCCAGCACGATGGTGGAGTCCAAGTGCGCGAAGGTGTTCGCCGGAGCCGGGTCGGTAAGATCGTCAGCGGGCACGTAAACGGCCTGCACGGAGGTGATGGAACCTTTCTTCGTCGAGGTGATGCGTTCCTGGAGGATGCCCATCTCGTTGGCGAGGGTCGGCTGGTAACCCACTGCCGACGGCGAGCGACCGAGGAGCGCGGACACCTCGGAGCCGGCCTGTGAGAAGCGGAAGATGTTATCGATGAAGAGGAGCACGTCCTGATTCTTCTCGTCGCGGAAATACTCGGCCATCGCGAGGGCCGAGAGCGCGACGCGCATGCGGGCGCCCGGGGGCTCGTTCATCTGGCCGTAAACAAGCGCCACCTTGGACTTGGAGATGTCCTTCTGGTTGATGACGCCCGCATCGGACATTTCGTGATAAAGGTCATTGCCCTCGCGGGAACGCTCGCCGACGCCCGCGAAGACGGAGAAACCGCCGTGCGCCTTGGCGACGTTGTTGATGAGCTCGAGGATGACGACGGTCTTGCCGACGCCCGCGCCGCCGAACGCGCCGGCCTTGCCGCCCTTGATGAAGGGGCAAATGAGGTCGATGACCTTGATGCCGGTCTCGAGGATCTCGGACTTGGTGTCCTGATCGGCGAGCGCCGGAGCCGGGCGGTGAATCGGGTAGCGCTTGGTATGCGGGACCGGGCCCTTGGCGTCCACGGGATTGCCGGTGACGTCGAAGATGCGGCCGAGGACGCCCTCGCCGACGGGCACGGAGATCGGGGCGCCGGTGTCAACGACCGGCATGCCGCGCACGAGGCCCTCGGAGGAGGACATGGCGATGGCGCGGACGAGACCCTCGCCGAGATGCTGCTGGATCTCGAGCGTGAGCGTCTCCTTCTTGCCCGCGACGGTGAAGTCAACGGTGAGCGCCTGATAGATGGGCGGGATGGAGTTCACGGCGAACTGCACGTCGACGACGGCGCCGATGACTTGGACGATTTTGCCTTGGTTGCTCATGCGGGAAGAAGCGGACGGGGTTGGTTGATAAAGGGATCAGTTGGCGAACGAGGCGGCGGCGATCTCGAGGATTTCCTGCGTGATGCCGGCCTGGCGGGCCTTGTTGTATTCGAGCGTGAGGTCGCCGATCAGCTTGGTGGCGTTGTCCTTCGCGGTCTTCATCGCCACCATGCGCGAGCTGTGCTCGGAAGCCTTGGCGTCGAGGATGTGCTGGTAGATCTCGCGGTTGACGTAGAGCGGCAGCAGGGCTTCGAGCACGGTGTGCGCGTCGGGCTCGAAGAGAATCTCGCGGTCATCGGTCTTGGCGGCCGTGCCGGAATCCTTGTGCAGGTCGGCGACCACCGCGGCGAGGCTCTGCAGCGGGAGCAACGGCAGGTTGGTAGGCACCTGCACAAGCGTGTTCTTGAAATGCGGATAGATGAGCTCGACCGTGTCCACGACGCCGTCGAGGAACTGCTTCACCATGAACTCGGCGACGGTGCGGACATCGGCGAACGGAACGCGGTCGCTGACAGAGAACTCGGCGAGCAGGTCGCGACGGGTGCGGGCGATGAACTGCGCGCCCTTGCGGCCGATGACGGCGTATTTGGCCGGCTCTTTAATGTCGGTGACGAGTTTGAAGAGGTTGGCGTTGAGCGGACCGCAGAGACCCTTGTCGGTTGTGACGAGGATGATGCCGCGCACCTTGACTTCGCGACGGGCGAGGAACGGGTGCTGGGTTTCCTCGACGCGACCGGCGACGGCGGCGAGCATTTCGGCCATGAGCCCGGCGTAGGCGCGGCCCGCGAGCGCGGCCTGCTGCGCCTTTTTCATCTTCGACGCGGCCACAAGCTCCATCGCCTTGGTGATCTGGCGGGTGTTCTTGACCGACTTGATGCGCCGGCGGATGTCGCGGAGGGAAGCCATTGCGGAGGGGCGAGGTTCTAGGTTTTAGATGCTAGAACAAATTATTTGGCGGCGAAGGTGGATTTCCACTCGTCGGCGGCGGCCTTGAGACCGGCCTCGATTTCGTCGGTGAGCTTGGCCTCGGTGCGAATCTTCGTGAGGAGGTCGGCTTTGCGGGTGGTGAGGAAGTCCTTCAGCGAGTTCGCGGCGGCGACGATGTTCTTCACCTCGATGGAATCGAAGTAGCTCTTCTGGAGCACCCAGAGCACGGAGGCCTGGACTTCGATGGCGATCGGGTTGAGCTGCGGCTGCTTGAAGAGTTCGACGATGCGCGCGCCGCGATCGAGGGTGGCCTTGGTCTTGGCGTCGAGGTCGGAACCGAACTGCGCGAAGGCCGCGAGTTCGCGGAACTGGGCGAGCTCGCCCTTGAGTTTGCCGCCGACCTGCTTGGTGACCTTGATCTGCGCGGACGAACCGACGCGCGATACGGAGAGACCGACCGACACGGCGGGACGGATGCCTTGGTTGAAGAGATCGGTCTCGAGGAAGATCTGGCCGTCGGTGATCGAGATGACGTTGGTCGGAATGTAGGCGGACACGTCGCCGGCCTGCGTCTCAATGACGGGCAGCGCGGTGAGCGAACCCTTGCCGTCGAGGCGCGCGGCGCGCTCGAGGAGGCGGGAGTGAAGGTAGAACACGTCGCCGGGATACGCTTCGCGGCCGGAGGGGCGCTTCAGGATGAGCGAGATCTGGCGGTAGGCGACGGCGTGCTTGGAGAGATCGTCGTAAACGATGAGCGCATCCATGCCATTTTCCATGAACCACTCGCCGATGGCGGCGCCGGAGAACGGGGCGAGGTATTGGTTGGCGGGATTGTCGGCGGCGGGAGCGGCGACGATGATGGTGTATTGCAGCGCGTCGGCGGCCTCGAGGGCGGAGATGGTGCGGACGATGTTCGACTGCTTTTGGCCAACGGCGACGTAGATCGAATAGACGGGGCGGAAGTCCTTGTCGCCCGAGGCGAGGCCGACCTTGTTGATGCGGGCCTGGTTGATGATCGTGTCGATGCAGATGGTGGTCTTGCCGGTGCCACGGTCACCGATGATCAGCTCGCGCTGGCCGCGGCCGATCGGGATCATCGAGTCGATGGCCATGATGCCGGTGAAGAGCGGCTGGGAAACGGATTTGCGGACGATGATGCCGGGGGCGATCTTTTCGACCGGGTAGGCTTCCTTGCTGTCGATCGGGCCTTTGCCGTCCACGGGGCGCCCGAGGGCATCCACGACGCGGCCGAGCAGGGCCTTGCCAACGGGAACGGAGAGAAGCTTGCCGGTGGTGGCGACTTCATCGCCTTCCTTGAGGTTGGAGACGTCGCCGAGAACGACGCAGCCGACTTCGTCTTCCTCGAGATTGAGCGCGATGCCGATGACGCCACCGGGGAACTGCACCATCTCGTTATACATCACGTCGGAGAGGCCCTCGATCTTGGCGACGCCGTCGGCGACCGTGCGGATGACGCCGGTGTTCTTCTTGACCGCCTTGGTGGAGAGTTTGGCGATCTGTTGTTCGATTTGTTCGATGACGTTGCTCATGACGTGACGTGGGGAGAGGGGAAGTGCGAGTGGTTGGAAAAAGGATCAGACCGAAAGGGCGGCGAGCTGCGAAGCGACGGAGGATTCGTAGACATCGGAGCCAACGCGGACGCGGAGTCCGGCGAGGAGCGCGGCGTTGGGTTTGGCGGAGGCGGTGATGACGCGCTTGTAGCGCTGGGTCATGGCGCCCTCGATCATCCGCAGCGTAGTGTCAGCGATGGGGCCGGCGTGCTCAACCTCGGCGCGCGACTTGGCGAGCTCGAGGGCGATGCGGTGGTGATAGGCCTTGAGGAGGGCGAGCGGACGGCGGGGCGAGTGCTTCTCGATCCAACCGAGGACGCCGGCGACCTGCTCGGGCGAGACGACGCCATTGACGACGCTCAGCCTGAAGAGCTGCTTCGCGAGGAGCTTGGTTTGTTTGTCGGCTGCCATTCCGGAGGGAAAGTGAAGGTGGAGAAGAAAACAGATTAGAGAGTCGCAAGCTCCTTGGTCGCGGCGTCGTTGTAGGCGGAGCGATCAGCATCGGAGAGCTTCTTGGCGAGGACCTGTTCGGTGGTCTTGACGACGAGGCGGGCGATTTCGCCGCGGGCCTGATCGAGCATCTTCTTGTGCTCGAGCTCGATGGCCTGCTGGGCCTTGGCCTGGAGATCGGCGGCGCGCTGGACGGCCTCGGCCTGCTGCTTGTCAGCGAATTCCTTGGCGGTCTTGCGAGCCTCTTCGATGACCTTGGACGCTTCGACTTGGGCGGCCTTGATCAGGGCGGCGCTCTCCTGCTGGGCGGCGGCGAGGCGAACCTGCGTCTCCTCGGCGTGCTTGAGGCCTTCGGCGATCTTCTTGTTGCGCTCCTCCATCGTGGCCGTCGTCGGCTTGATGAGGAACTGGTAGAGGACGCCGAACAGGATCAGGAAGCTGATGACCTGCACGACGACGTATTTCCACTCGAGGCCGAACTTTTCGACGAAGCCGGCTTCTTGGGCAACTTCCACGGAGGCGATCAGGAGAGGCAGCATGGCGGGAAAGGGAAATGGCGGCGCGGGCGGTGTGGCCGGCGCGCCGCCGGTTAAGCGGGAAGTTTACTTCGCGAGGAAGAGGGCGAGAATACCGAGACCTTCGGCGAGCGCCATACCGATGATGGCTTGGACGAGGATCTTGCCGGAAGCGCCGGGATTGCGACCGACGGCCTCGGCGGCCTTCTGGCCGATGAGACCGACGCCGATGGCGGCGCCGAGAAGACCGAAGGCGCTGGCGATGTTGCCAGTGATTTCAGCGAGGATGGGATACATGTGGTGGATGGATTTGTGGTTGCGGTTGCCGCCGTGCGCACGCTTGGCACGCTCCCGGCGGTAAATTCTCAGTGGTGCGCTTCGGCGCCGTGCCCCTCCGCGTGGTCGTGGTCGTCACCATGATTGCAGATGAGGCCGATATAAACGGAGGACAGGAGGGTGAAGACGACGGCCTGAATCAGGCCGACGAGCAGCTCCATGAAATAGAATATCGGAAAGAAGCCGGTGCCGTGGAGGAGGTTTTCGCCACCGAAGACGTTGCCGAAAAGACGCACCGAAAGGGTGAACGGACGGATGATGATCGAGAACACCTCGATGAAGCCGACCACGAGAAACACGAGCGAGAGCACCGGGTAAAGCCAGCCGGGAGTTTCGGACTTCTCGGCCTTGTTGCCGAAGAGATCCCAAAGGATGAGCTTGGGACCGGCGTATTTGAAAATGATGATGAGATAGGCACCGAACGAAATCAGCGCCAGGGCGATGGTGCTGTTGAAATCGGAAGTGAAGGGACGGATCCACGGCTGCGTCATGTGGAAGTGGCCCTCGGCGTCCACGTAACCCTTACCGATCGTGCCGACACCGGGGAGCAGGCCCATCCAGTTGTGCACGAGGATGAAAATGAACAGCGTGACGAGCAGCGGGAAAGCGGCGGGGAAAGCCTTTTTGCCGACGATCGGCTCAAACAGATCGCGCAGCGATTCCAAGATCGTCTCGAACACCGCCTGACCCCTGCCGGGGAGAACCTGCGGTTTGCCGACGAGCCAGAAAAGCATGGCGATCAACAAGGCGGAAATCACCCAGCCGGTGGCCATGCTGTTGGTGATGGCCCAACCGCCACCGAAATCCACGAGCTTGGCGGCGGCAGGCGACACCTCGGCGCGGGCCAAAGACGCGGCAAAACCGAACAGGTAAACCGAGGTGAAAAATTTAGTGGTGCGAAGCATGGTTCCGGCAGCGGGATGTCGGGAG
>JBIQJF010000020.1:9577-77424 GCA_044507675.1 Opitutales bacterium
ACGGTCTCGTGTTCCATGGGCCAAGGGGCTGCGGGGTCGGGTTGCCAGGTTTTTAGTTCCGGCAGGAAGGCAGCAACTTGGTGGAAATACTCCGCATAATCGGTGCGGAAGTAGAGCCGGGCGCCGGGTTTCGTCCATTGGGCGAGAAAATCGAAGAAAACCGGCCGCAGAAGCCGGTTCTTATGATGGCGTTTCTTGGGCCAAGGGTCGGGAAAGAGGACCCAAACTTCGGTAAACGTGACGCCTTCCGGCAGACATTCGATCAACTCGCGGGCTTCGGCGCGGATGAAATGGCAGTTGGCAAGTTTGGCGCGGTCGGCCTTGCGCTTGGCGCGTTCCACGCGTTCGCCGCGCAGATCCACGCCCAGACAGAATTTCTGCGGATGCTCGCCGGCGTAGCGCACGAGGAAGTGGCCGTGAGCGCTGCCAATCTCGAGCACGATGGCCGCGGCCGGCGACAGCAACGCAGCCAACTCCGCCCGCAACGCGGCGCGGCGCTCCTCAACGTGGGACAGAAACTCGGGCTTGCAGAACACGCGTCCATTGGCCGGGAAACGAGCCGGGTGCCAAGGCCAAATCGCCGGCTTGTTCATGCCAATTTTCCGCTTCGTCACACGGGCGTCACGAAACCGTAACACGGCCCGTTTAGGATGCGCCTGCGTTCCGGCAAGCCGCCGGGCCGCCTGTTCACCCAAGCATCCATCCTACCATCATGTTCAACCTGAAAACCAAAGCGTCCGTCGTGCTGGCCGCGTTGCTGTGCGCCGGTCCGATTCTCGCCCAAGACAGCGGAGCGCTCATTGAGGCGCTGATCCGCAAGGGCATTCTCAATGACCAAGAGGCGGAAGAAATCCGCGCCGATCTCGTGCGCGACGCTTCCATGCCACCGGCCGTCGCCACGGCGGGCAGCAACTACGTGACCCGCCTCCGCATCAGCGGTCGCCTGCAAACGCAGTTCACGAATCTAGAAACTGACATTGCCAACGCCGCCGATCCCGAGGGCACTTCGCACTTTTTCATGCGCCGCGTGTATCTGACCGCCCGCGCCGATCTCGGTGCCGATTGGAACACGAACATCACCTACGACTTTGCCGGCGGCTTCTTTGACGCTGCCTGGGTGCAATACAAGAAAGGCGTCCACACCGTGGACATCGGACTGCGCAAGGTGAACCTCGGTTACGAGGAGCGCACCTCCTCCGGCAGCCTCAAGGCCATCGAGCGCAGTGGCGTGACGCGTTACTTCGTGGAGGAAAACAACGGCCGCCGTCTCGGCGCGGGCAGCTACCGCGTCGGCGTCTTTGCCGACGGCAAGCAGGGCAACTTCTTCTACGGGGGCGCCATCACTAATCCGGAGCGCGCCGTCACGGCCGCCGTCTCCTCCGGCGCAGGTAACAACACGAACAACGATTTGGCCTACTGGGCCAACGCCGGCTACAACGGCAAATTCAGCGGCGGCTCCTACGTGATTGGCGGCGGCTACGGCTTCCTGCCCAACCAAGGTGGCAAGGCCGGCGCTTCGCCCTTCGGCGTCGGCACGGGTAATGACCTCTCGGTTTACACGGTCTATCTCGATCTCTCCGTCGGTAAACTGAACCTCGTTACCGAATACCTGGCCGCCGATGTCGAACGTGGCGCGAGCGCCACTCGCGACGCGAAGCCGGCGGGCTGGTGGATTCAACCTTCTTACGCCGTTAACGACCGGCTCGAGTTCGTCGGCCGTTACAGTCACCTCGATTCCGATGGTCGCGGAGTGAATGTTTCCGACGGTGTTCGCTCCGCTCCCGGCGGAGGCACGCACGACAAGCTCACCGAGATGTATCTCGGCCTGAACTACTACCTCAAGGGCAACGACCTCAAGCTCCAGCTCGGCTACATCTGGGGCAAGAGCGAGGACACCGGCACTGGCGGTTTTGCCGAGGCCAAGACCACCGGACTCCGTTCGCAGATCCAGCTCAACTTCTAATCTCCCAATCCTCCTCATCATGAAGAAACTGTCTTTCCTTCTCGCTGCGGCCGTCGCCGCCACTTCTCTGCAAGCCCAGAAGCTCGTCATCAAAGGCTCCGATACGCTCGGCGCCAAGATGGTGCCACAGGTCGCCGAGGCCTTCCGCGCCGGGAACCCCGGCGTGGTTTTCGAAATCGCCGCCGAGGGCTCGACCACGGGCATCGCCGCCATCACCGATGGCACCGCCCAAATCGGCATGTCGTCCCGGCGCGCTCGTCCGACCGAAATGTCGGCCGCGCAGGCCAAGGGTGTCACGATGAAGCCTGTCATCGTTTCCTACGACGGCATGGCGGTCATCGTGAACGAAAAGAACCCGGTCTCGAAACTCAAGCTCCGTCAGGTCGAACAGATTTTCACCGGCGATGTGACCGACTGGAGCGCCGTGGGTGGAAATCCCGGCCCGTTCTCCATCTACACGCGCAACACCTCGTCGGGCACCTACCAAGACTGGAAGGACCTCGCCATGAAGAAGCGCGATTACGCGAGTTCCTCGCAAAAAATGGCGGGCAACGAGCAAATCGCCGCTGAAGTCGGAAAAAATCCCAACGGCATCGGTTACGTCGGTGTTGCCTACATCAACGCGCCCGGCGTCAAGGTCGTCGGCATCGTCACCAAGGACGGTGCCGTGGCCTTGCCCACTGCCGCGGCTGTTCATGACAAAACCTATCCCTACGCCCGCCCGAACTTTTTCTACACGAATGGCGAACCGACCGGTCTCACCGCGCAGTTCATCGACTACCTGCTGAGCGCCGAAGGCCAGGCCATCGTTGAAAAATCCGGTTTCATTTCGGTGCCGATCAAATCCTGAGTCGCGCCTCGTTGGTCCACGTCCGCCGCTCGCGAATCCATCGGAAGCGCGAGCGGCTCTTTTGTTACACAACCGTAACCTGGGCCGGTTGACCGAGCTCCCGGCCACCCAAAACTTAGTCGCATCTTCGGCATGTCCGCTCCGTCCACCAGCACCGCACCGTCTCGCATCCGCACTCGCGATGTGCTCGTGCGGCAGCGCCGTGGTCGGTTCTTCGGTCTCACGGGTGAACGGGCGGCCCGGATGCTTTTCCAAGGCAACGCCACGATCTCCATCGTCGTGCTGGCGCTCATCACCTTCACGATCTTCAACGACGCAGTCGGCTTCATCCCGCAGAATCGCGAGAATCTGGAGGTTTACCGCCGGGCCGGTCTCGAACTCGTGGACATGCTGCGCGACCAGGTGCAGAGCCACCGCGCACTGGATCGTTATCTCGGTGCCGCGCGCCAAGCCGAACTGACGCGTCTGACCGGCTCGGAAGGATTGGGGCCCGCCGCGGCCAATGCGAAGCTCGCCAGTTTCGACGCCTTCACCGAGCGTTTCGCCTACGCGGTTGAGGATCATGAGGCCCTCCTCGGTGAAATGACGGGTTTGGTTTCCTCCCTGAAGGAACGCAACACGGTCGCCGCCGACCTGCACATCGCCCGCCAGAACCTGATCGACGGCATGCGAGTATCTCCACCCGAACGCGCGGCCGCGCTCAAGGCCGAGGCCGATGCGATGGAAATCGAGACGATCGACTTCGCCGCCGAGATTAAACCGCTGCTCGCCATGTTGCCTGCGGTCAGCGAAGCCAACGCCCGGTTGATGCAGTCGCTCCGGGAAATCAACGCGACTATCCCTGCCGCAGACGACGACTCCTTGCGTCAGAAGCTGGAGCGTTTCCAAGAGTTGAACGAACGCTACATCGCTGAGATCACCGACACCGAGCGGCGTATGCTCACGTGGGACCAAAACAAGCCCGTCGGCCTGCTCGAATCGCTCACGGCTTTCGCTTTCGGTCGCAAATGGGTCACGGCCAGCTTCTGGCAGGATTGGTATGGCATCATCCCGCTCTTCGCCGGTTCACTGCTGATTGCAACGCTCGCACTGTTGATTGCCATCCCGCTCGGCGTGGCCGCCGCAATTTACGTCAATCAAGTAGCCACATCCGGCGAGCAGAAGTTCATCAAGCCCACGATCGAGTTTATCGCGGCCATTCCCAGTGTCGTGCTCGGTTTCTTCGGCATCGCCGTGCTCGGCGAAACCTTGCGTCGCCTATCACAGGCGTCGTGGCTCGATTGGGTGCCCGGCTTTCCGATGTTGGAGCGCCTCAACTCTGCGACGGCCGCCTGCCTGCTCGCGCTGATGGCCGTGCCCACGATCTTCTCCCTCGCCGAGGATGCCATCAACAACGTCCCTCGTTCCTTCAAGGAGGCATCACTGGCCCTCGGGGCGACGCGTCTCCAGACCATCATTCGCATCATCATTCCCGCCGCGCTCTCCGGCATCATGGCCGCCATCCTGCTCGGCTTCGGCCGCATGATCGGCGAGACGATGGTGGTGCTGCTCTGCGCAGGCAATCGCATCGAAATTCCCGATCTCACGACGGGGCTCGGCGCGGTCTTCCAACCTGTGCACACGATGACCGGCATCATCGCGCAGGAAATGGGTGAAGTGGTGCGGCACAGCATTCACTACCGGGCACTGTTCATGGTCGGCGTGGTGCTCTTCCTTATTTCACTCCTCGTCAACTGGCTCGCGCAGAAAATCGTGCGTCGCTACCACATCTCGATCGGATGATTTTATGAGCGCTTCCGAAACCAGAATGTTCGTCCGATCCACGCCGGCCAAACGCACCGAGAAAGGCGTGTTCTGGCTGCTGCGCTTCAGCACCTACTTTGTGCTCGCCTGTGCGCTGTTCATCTTCCTCGACGTCGGCATCAAAGGCGGGGCGATTGTCTTCCAGGCCAAGGCACCGTTCATAAACGTGCCCTTCCTCACGCAGGCACCCGAGACGCTCAACGTCTTCGAACTCGACGGTCGAAAAACGACCATGGGTGATCGTGAATTCCGCGCTTTCAAAGAACAGCCTGCCAACGCGGAGCGGCTCAAGGGCGTTCCCATCGAGACCTACGTCTATTCCTCCGGCGGCATTTTCCCGAACATCGTCGGCACGGTTTTGCTCGTGATCGGTTCCCTCTTCATCGCGCTGGTCCTCGGCGTTCTCAGCGCAATTTATCTCAGCGAATACGCCACCGACGGCCCATTCGTGCGTTTTCTCCGCCTCTCCATCGTGAATCTCGCGGGTGTGCCGTCCATTGTCTATGGTCTCTTCGGATTCGGCTTGTTCGTCGTCGGGCTGAATATGGGCGTCTCGCTGCTGGCGGGCTGGCTGACCCTCGCGTTTATGGTGCTGCCGATCATCATTACCGCTTCGGAGGAAGCGCTGAAGGCTGTGCCCAAAGGCTACCGCGAAGCATCGCTGGCACTCGGCGCCACCAAACTGCAGACAATCCTGACGAACGTCCTGCCTTACTCGCTGCCCGGCATTCTGACTTCTTCCGTTCTCGCCATCGCGCGCGTGGCCGGCGAGACCGCGCCCATCATGTTCACCGCCGCATTCGTCGTGCGCGACGAACTGCCCTGGCAGGTGCGGCAGGCGACCGATTTCTTTTTCCAAGGCGTCATGGCACTGCCCTACCACATCTACGTGGTGGCCTCCAAGATTCCCCAAAACGAATACACGCACGGCGTCCAATACGGCACGGCGTTCGTGTTCCTGTTCACCGTGGCCGCCATCGCGATGACTTCCATCGTGCTGCGCGTCCACTTGCGCAAAAAATACAAATGGTAACCACACTCCTGCCCGAGGCTCCTGTCTCAGCCGCCACACCGAGCCCCGGTTCGCCGGCGCCTGCGCGTGGCGTGACACGCCCGATGATTGAAATCGACAACGTGGATTTCTTCTACGGATCGAACCAGGCTCTGCACGACATCACGCTCACCATCGCCGAGAAGGAGGTCACCGCCTTCATCGGACCTTCCGGTTGTGGCAAGTCCACGCTGCTGCGCTGCCTTAATCGCATGAACGACCTCATCGATGGCACGCGCATTAGCAACGGACAGATCCGCATCGATGGCGTAAACATCTACGATCCGCGCGTGGACGTCATCGAATTGCGCAAGCGCGTTGGCATGGTTTTCCAGAAATCCAACCCCTTTCCCAAATCCATCTACGAGAACATAGCCTACGGTCTTCGTATCCAAGGTGAGAAGCGAAGGTCCCGCTTGGACGAAGTTGTCGAGAAGAGCCTGCGCAACGCCGCCCTCTGGGACGAAGTGAAGGACCGCCTGCACCAGGACGCCCTTGGACTTTCCGGCGGTCAGCAGCAGCGCCTTTGCATCGCTCGCGCCATCGCTGTCGAGCCCGAGATCATCCTCATGGACGAGCCTTGCTCGGCCCTCGATCCCATCGCCACGGCCAAGGTCGAGGAGCTCATTCACGAGCTGAAGAAGGATTTCACGATCGTCATCGTGACCCACAACATGCAGCAGGCCGCCCGCTGCTCCGATCGCACCGCTTTCTTCTATCTCGGCCGTCTCATCGAATACGCCGAAACCCGCACGATCTTCATGAATCCCGCCAACCCGCAAACCGAGGCGTATGTGTCGGGTCGGTTTGGCTAAACAGAACCGACCAGTAGCGAGCATCGAGTAGTGAGCATCATGCCTCCGCTGCTTTTCTACTACTCGCTACTCACTACCCGCTACTTTCCCCCATACCATGAAACGTTTCTTTGACACCGAGCTGGAAGCCTTTCGCTCCATGCTTCTCCAGATGGGCGAACGTTCCATCGAGCAGGCGCGCCTCGCCATGCGCGCGCTCACCGAGTCCGACCTTTCCCTTGCCGATAAGGTCATTGCGTCCGACGACGAGCTCGACCGACTCGAAGTAAAGATCGACGAAGAGGCCATCCGCTACATGACTTTGCGCGGTCCCGTTGCATCGGAACTGCGTCTCGTGGTCGTTGGCATGAAGGCGTCGCACGATCTGGAACGAGTGGGAGACGAAGCCACCAGCATCGCTCGCCGCGCCCGCAAGCTCGCCATCGAGCCGCGCATCGAGCTTTACGCCGACTTTCCACGCATGACCAACATCGCGCTTGAGATGCTCCGCGCTGCCCTCGACTGCTTTGTGCTTGAAGACCAACAAAAGGCGCTGGCGGTGATCCGCCGGGACGCTGAGGTGGATAATCTCAACCGCGTGCTCTACCGCCGTCTCACCGGCTACATGTTGGAAAAGCCCGACACCATCGCACGCGCGATGGAGCTGATGTTCATCTCAAAGTCGGTCGAGCGCATCGCCGATCACGCGACGAACATCGCCGAGGAGATGGTGTTCCTCGCCGGCGGCCAGGACATCCGCCACAGCGACATCGGCAAACAGCCGGTGCTCTCCGTCACTGAGACCAACCCGCCGGTGTGAGCGTCAGCTCCTTTTCTGGCGCGGCAGGCGCAGGCGGATGACGAGTCCCCTGCCCTCGTCGTTTTCAGCCCACACGCGGCCACCGTGCAGTTGCACGATGTGCTTTACGATACTCAGGCCGAGGCCGGTGCCACCGGTCTCACGCGAGCGGCCCTTTTCGACGCGGTAGAAACGCTCGAAAATATGCGGCAGGTCGCCGGCCGGAATGCCGGGACCGTTGTCGCGGACCCAGCACTCGACCTCGCCACCTTCAGCCTCTGCGGACCCAAGCTCGATGCGCGCGCCCTTGGGGGTATATTTGAAGGCGTTCTCCACGAGGTTGCTGAAAACATGCGCAAGCTTTTCGCCATCGCCGTCGATGACACCGATCGACGCGGGGACGTTGAGCACGAGATTGTGGCCGGCCGACTGCGGGCGGGTGCGATATTCGTCGGCGAGGTCCGTGAGGTAGGAATGCAGATTGAGTGGGGAAAACTTCAGGCTGGGCGTGGTGGATTCCAAGCGCGAGAGCTCGAGAAGATCGTCGATGATGGATTTCAGGCGCTCGCTGTGACGCTGGATTGTCCGAAGGAACTTGTCGCGATCGGCGAGCTCCATCGTTTGGTGTCCGTCCACGAGCGTCTCGATGTAGCCCTTGATGATGCTGAGCGGTGTGCGAAGTTCGTGGGAGGCGTTGGCGACGAATTCGCGGCGCACGCGCTCGAGTTTGCGCTGGCTGGTCATGTCGTGGATGACGAAGAGCGC
This sequence comes from Opitutales bacterium, assembly GCA_044507675.1. Classification (GTDB taxonomy): domain Bacteria; phylum Verrucomicrobiota; class Verrucomicrobiia; order Opitutales; family Opitutaceae; genus Lacunisphaera. The sequence goes on from JBIQJF010000020.1 coordinate 17,603, forward strand.
CCAACGCGACTTGCCATCAGGTGATGGGATGGGTGCGCCGGAAACCTCAATCCAGAGCGTGTGCGCACCATCGACGATCTCGAATTCCTGGCGCGGCAGCTCGGCACCCTCGCGAGTCGCGCGCACATATTCCAGAAACGGACTGCTGCGCACGATGAGTTCGAGGCGCAGGTTCACGAGATCGCGGGAGGCGGGAAGAATCTCACGCAGCGCGCGATTGGCGAGATGGATGTAATTGGACTCATCAACAATGAGCACGGCCTCGCGGAGGTTGCCGAGGGTTGCTTCGAGTTGAGCGAGTTGGTCGGTGCGCTGCTGCTGGAGCGCGGAGTTTTCCGCGATGAGTTGGTTGACTGATTCGGATAGGCCGGACCATGACGGCAGTTGCGCGGAGGGATCTTCGCGCAAGAGCAGTGGTTGGTTGCGACGAACGGCCTCAGTGAGCTCGCGCAGGGCGCGATTTTGTTTCCACAACGCGCGCAGGCAGAACGCGAGAGCGACAGCCAGACTGGCGATGAGAAGAGCGGTCATGCGGGCAGTTTTTTCTCTGCGATCCGGTAACCCACGCCGCGGATGGTTTCAATCCAGCCGGCTTCGTCGCCGAGTTTTTCGCGCAGGCGACGCACGTGCGTGTCGACGGTGCGCGTCTCGATCTCGGTCGAGTAGTTCCACACGTTGAGGAGGAGGTGTTCACGTGTTTGCACGCGACCTTGCCGCTCCATCATCAGACGGAGCAATTTGAACTCCGTGGCGGTAAGATCGAGCGTCTCGCCCTTCACGGTCGCGCGGTGCGTGTCGCTGTCGAGGAGGATGTCGCCTACGCGGAGCTTGGCGGCGACAGGTTCCTTGGGCGCGGCGACGCGGCGTAGGATGGATTCGGCGCGGAGAACGAGTTCTTTCGGACTGAAGGGTTTGCTGAGGTAATCATCAGCGCCGGATTCGAGCCCTTCGATGCGATCGTGCGGTTCGGCTTTGGCCGTGAGGAAAATGATCGGCACGCGCGAGAGTTGCGGGTCGGCGCGGAGGATACGGCAGACTTGGATACCGTTCAGGTCAGGCATCATTATGTCTAAAATAACCAGATCCGGAACCATGCTTCGAGCTTCGGCGATGCTGGCGGTGGCGTCGTTGAGGGTTTCCACGTGGAACCCTTTCGCCTTGAGATGATACGCGACCAGATCGGTGACGTCCGGCTCATCATCTACAACCAGGATCTTTTTCTTATCCATAGGCCTTTACTTATCGGGGCAGCTAAGACGCTTTCCAGTGAATTAACCGGCGTCACAAGAATGTCACATGGGAGCATACTGCGGGCTGCTTGGCCGGCGATAAGACCGAAAGCCAGAAGTCCGACGCCAAGCGAAGGAGCTGCGTTCAAGGTTTTTTCTCAGCAGCCAACAGCACCATCAACACGCTCAGGTCGGCCGGATTCACGCCGCTGATACGGCCGGCCTGACCGAGGTTCACCGGGCGGAATTGCTGGAGCTTTAGAGCACTTTCACGACGCAGTCCGGGAATCTTGAGGTAGTCGATGGAGGCGGGGAGTTTGATCTTTTCGACCTCCTTCAGCTTCTCGATTTGGCGTTGCTCGCGGTCCAGGTAGCCGCGGTAGATGACGCGATAAAGCACTTCGTCGCGGACCTCTTTCGGTTGGGCCAGGAACTCTGGCGGCAGTTCATCTGGGGTGTTCGTGCGCCGTAGCAGATCGGCCCAAGAACCGCCTCTTGTCTTCTGGGTTTCGAGGAAATTCTGCCACTGGGCTACGGACGAAACCTTGGTTTCAATCCTTCTTAATCTATTCGAATCCAACAGATTGTGCTCTTTTGCGTGATGCTTGAGTCGGAGTTCGGCGCTCCCATGATTAAAGAGCAACCGGTGCTCGGCGCGACTGGTGAACATGCGGTAAGGTTCGATGGTCCCCTTGGTCACTAGATCGTCGATGAGCACGCCGATGTAGCCTTCATGGCGTTGGATAATCATCGGCGTCTCTCCCCTCACCTTCCGCACGGCGTTCACGCCGGCGACCAATCCTTGCGCGGCGGCTTCTTCGTAGCCGGAGGTGCCGTTGATCTGGCCGGCGAGGAATAGGTTCTCGACCTTCCGGGATTCCAACGACGGGAACATCTGGGTCGGCGGCGCGAAATCGTATTCGACCGCATAGGCCGGCCGCAGAAGCACCGCTTGCTCCAAGCCGGGAATGCTGTGCACCAAGTCCAGCTGCACATCAAACGGCAGGCTCGTGGACAGGCCGTTGATGTAATATTCATTGGTATTCCGGCCTTCGGGTTCGAGAAAGAGCAGGTGACGCGGCTTGTCAGCGAAGCGCACGAATTTGTCCTCGATACTCGGGCAATACCGCGGACCCACCCCGGATATCTCGCCGGAATACATGGCGGACTTGTGGAGGTTTTCCCGGACGATGCGCTCGGACTCAGGCGTGGTATGCGTCATCCAGCAGGAAATCTGTTCAGAACCTGGTTGCCAACCTAGGCGCCGCTCGCCGGTGCGTTCCACGTGGAACAAATCGCCGTCCGCGCGGGTGTCGTGGAAGGCAAAAAGCGTCGGGTCAGCATCGCCCTTTTGCTCCTGCAGACCGGCGAAGTTGATGCTCCGACCCAGAATCCGAGGTGGCGTGCCGGTCTTTAGGCGCTGCAGCTCGATCCCAGCCTCAAGGAGACTGCTCGACAGTGTCTTGGCGCTGAAGTCACCCAAACGGCCGCCCTCGTTCTTGTTCTGACCTACATGCATCAGACCCCGTAGAAAAGTGCCGGTGGTGATGACCACGGCTTGGGCCATGAAATCGATGTCCAGATTGGTCCGGCAGCCGACGACTTTGCCGTCCTTGAAAATCAGGCCGGTTACGGTGGCTTGGAATATCTGGAGATTCGGCTGGAGTTCCAGCGTGTGCTTCAGGCGAAACTGATAGGCTTTCTTGTCGCATTGGGCGCGTGGTGACTGGACTGCCGGCCCCTTGGATTCGTTAAGCAACCGAAACTGGATGCCCGTAACGTCCGTATTGATCGCCATCTCTCCGCCCAGCGCGTCGATCTCCCGCACGATCTGACCCTTGGCCTGACCGCCGATTGCCGGGTTGCAGCTCATCTGGGCAATCGTGTCGATATTGCCGGTCAGAAGCAGGGTGGAGGCCCCCATTCGTGACGCCCCCAAGCATGCCTCGACGCCGGCGTGTCCAGCTCCGCAAACGATCACATCGAATGGTTTCTGACTAAATATCACGGCGAAACGGCAATGCCTATTTTCAATATTTCAATGTAAAATTTATTTTCCGATACAGAACGTAGAAAACAGTCTATCAAGCACTTGCTCATTATCAATCTTGCCGGAAATCTCTCCGAAAGCGTCCAGTGCGCCCCGCAAATCGCTCGCCACGAGCTCCGTCGAAACCTTTTCGCGCAGCTTGTTGGTCGCGGTTTCTAGGCACATGCGGGCTTGCTCAAGCGCATGCGCATGACGGGCGTTGATGGCGACCAAGTCCGCGCCGGTGTCGGCTTGGAATGCATCGGCGAGTTGGGTGATCGCGTCGCGCAGCTCCTCGAAACCGGCGCCGGTGAGCGCGGAGACCCGCACGTTTTTCAGCTCAGCGGGCAAGGCCGCGAACTTCGCCGACAGATCGGTTTTGTTGAGCACGACAATCGTGTTCGTCGCAGTCAGTCGCGCGCGCGTGCTTTTGGGCAGGTCGGGCAGGCGATGCGTGGCGTCGAGCACCCAGAGGAAGATATCGGCTTCCGCGGCCTGTTCCAAGGTCTTGTCCATGCCGCGTTTTTCGAGGGAGGAAGGCGTGGGATTGAGTCCGGCGGTATCAATCAGGCGCAGCGCGTGCGGGCCGACGAGGATGCGCTCCTCCAGGTAATCGCGGGTCGTGCCGGGTTCGGCGCTCACGAGCGCGCGCTCGCGGCCGACGAGTCGGTTGAGCAGACTGCTTTTGCCGGCATTGGGCTCCCCGAGGATCACGGTTTTGATGCCGTCGCGCAGCATCGCGCCGTAATGGCTGGTCGCCAGCAGACGTGCTGTGCCCGATTGCAGCGCTCCCAATTGCTGCAAAACCGCCGCGCGATTTTCTGCCGGCAGGTCTTCATCGGGAAAATCGATGTAAGCCTCGATAATGGCCAAGATATTGACCAGCTGTGAGATAAGAGACTCCATTTGCCGTCCGAGTGCCCCGCGCAACTGCTGGTTTGCCGCCGCCAACGCGCGTTCACTGCGGGCGTGGATTAGGTCCATCACGGCCTCGGCCTGGCTGAGATCCATGCGTCCGTTCAGGAAGGCCCGTTTGCTGAATTCGCCCGCCTCAGCCGGCCGACAGGCGCGTGAGAAAAGATCCTCAAGTATCTTCTGCGCTATGAACGGGTTACCGTGACAGGAAATCTCGACCGTGTCTTCGCCGGTAAACGAGTTTGGCGCAGCGAAAAACGTGAACAACACGTCGTCCACGAGTGCTCCGCGCACATCCCGATAGTCGGCGTGTTGTGCATGTCGGGGCAGGGGAGTGCCGCCGAAAATCGTCTTTACCAACGCGCGCACCTGCGGCCCGCTGGCGCGCACGACCGCGATGGCCGAGGTGCCGGTCGGCGTGGCGAGGGCGGCGATGGTGTCCGTCGGAAACGACATGGGCCCCACGCAACCACGCGCTTTCCCGAAAGCAAAAGCAAATCAGGCCCGGCCAAACGCGTTCTCACCGGTTGGCGTTAATGGGCGAAACTGCGCTCTACGGCGAGGTCAGCGCAACCGATGCGCAAGCTTCACCAATGTCGGCGCGGCGCCACGCGCGCGGCTCTGCAACACTGCGTCCATGCAGTTGCCCGACCCCTTGCGCCTGTTTCAGGAATGGTTTGCGGAGGCGCGCGACCTCGAGAAAAGCGATGCCACGGCCATGGCGCTCGCCACCGCGGACGCGGGCGGGCGACCGTCAGTGCGCATGGTGCTGCTGAAAAACGCCGATGTGCGCGGCTTCGTGTTCTACACCAATCTCGGGAGTCCGAAGGTCGAGGCATTGCGCGTCAACCCGCGCGCCGAACTCTGTTTCCACTGGCCCGTGCTCGAGCGACAGGTGCGCATTTTCGGAAACGTCGAACCCGTCAGCGATGCGGAGGCTGATGCGTATTTTGCGACACGTCCGCGGCTCAGCCAGCTGGGCGCGTGGGCTTCGCATCAATCAAAACCGATGAACGGACGCTATGAGCTCGAACAGGCCGTCGCGCGCGAGACCGTGCGCCACGGCGTGGGTGCGGTGCCGCGTCCGCCGTTTTGGTCGGGCTTTCGCGTGGTGCCGGAGCAGATCGAATTCTGGCACCAGAAACCTTTCCGGCACCACGAGCGCCAGCGCTTCACGCGCGCGCATGGTGGCTGGCGCCATGAATGGTTGTTTCCGTAGGCGGGTGTGGGCTGTCCGCTTGCGCGCGCCGGTTCGAAAGATGCGCGCGCAAGCGCGCCGCCCACAATCCAGACACAAAAAAAGCCCGTGCCGGGACACGACACGGGCTTGGCCAAGAAAAATTGAATGGGTGGCGATCAATCTTCCCGTTCGCCGGTGACGGATTCGCCGCCTTTCACGTTCACCCTGTCGAGGATGCTGGCCTTCACCTTGGCGGCGAGATCGGCATTGGAACGCAACGCCTCCTTGGCGGCTTCGCGGCCCTGGCCGACGAGCTCGCCGTTGAAGGCGATCCACGCGCCCTTCTTCTCGAGGACCTTGTGCTCGAGGCCGAGGTCGAGCAACGAGCCAGTGACGGAGATGCCCTCGTTATACATGATGTCGAATTCGCACTCGGTGAACGGCGGGGCGACCTTGTTCTTCACCGCTTTGATCTTCGTGCGGTTGCCGATGACCTTGCCGTCGGGAGTCTTGAGCTGGTCCTTGCGACGGATGTCGAGGCGGATGGACGCGAAGAATTTCAGCGCGCGGCCGCCGGAAGTCGTTTCAGGATTCCCGAACATCACGCCGATCTTCTCGCGGATCTGATTCGTGAAAATGCACACGCAATTCGTCTTTGAGACGACGGCGGTGAGGCGGCGCATCGCCTGCGACATGAGTCGCGCTTGGGCGCCGACGGTGGCGTCGCCCATCTGGCCGTCGAGTTCGGCCTTGGTGGTGAGCGCGGCGACGGAGTCGAGGATGATGACGTCGATGGAGTTCGAGCGGATGAGCGTCTCCATGATGTTGAGCGCGTCCTCGCCGGAGTCGGGTTGGGAAACGAGCAGGTCGTCGAGATTCACGCCGACGACCTTGGCGTATTTCGGATCGAGCGCGTGTTCGACGTCGATGAACGCCGCGAGGCCGCCCTGGCGCTGGGCCTCGGCGATGACACTCAAGCAGAAGGTCGTTTTACCCGACGATTCAGGTCCGTAGATCTCGATGATACGACCCTTGGGCAGGCCGCCGACGCCGAGCATGAGGTCGATGGCGAGCGAGCCGGTCGAGAGGGTCTCGACCTTCATCTTGGCATTGCTGCCGAGGCGCATGATCGAGCCTTCGCCGAACTGTTTCGTGATGGAGGAAACGGCGAGCTCGATGTTTTTCTCGCGGGCGGGATTGGCGGATTTCTCGGCGGTGGCGACGCGCGAATCGGACTTGGACTTGTCGGCTTTGGACATGGGAATTCGGTGGAGGAGTGTTTGTGCGGTCATCCTAGCAGGGGACGCTGACAACCGTATGTCAGGAGACATTTAGCCGGCGCGCGGAACCGGCAAGAGTGGAGTGGAGAAAAAAGCGCCTGAATTCAGGCGGCACTCACCAAGTCAGCCAGAAAATGCCGAACAACAGGCTGAGCACGGCAATCGGCGTGCCGGCCTTGAGATACTCCACAAAACCCAGTTTCACGCCGCGGTGGCGGGCGATCTCGGCGACGATGAGATTGGCCACGGAACCGAGCAGTGTGAGATTGCCGGCGAGCGTGGTGGCCATCGCCAGCGTGAGCCAGGCGATTGTCGGTTCGACCAAGGTGGGCACCACCGGCCGGAAGAGCATCACGGCGGGAACGTTCGACACAAGATTGCTCAACACCACGGCCACGCCGCTCAGAGACGCCGGGCCGCCATCGGCCCACGGGCGCAACGCGGCAAAGAGCCGTTCGCCCAAGCCGGAGGTTTCGATCGCGCCGGTCACAACGAACAGGGCCGAGAAAAACACCAGCAAGCTCCAGTCGATTTCGCGAAACACACGCTCGGGTTTCAACCGTCGCGTGAAGAGCAGCAGCGCGGCGGCCAGCAGCGCGGCGAGCGGGATCGGCGCGCCGGCCACCAGGGCCACGAGCATGAGCGCGGTGGCGAGCACGGATTTTCGCAGCAACGGACGATACTGCCGCGACCCTATCTGGTAGGTTTTCGTGAAAACAACCGGAGCAAACTCCTGTCGATAAACCAACGGAATGATCACCCAGATGAGCAGCAGTCCGACGAGCGCCACCGGAGCCAGCGCGAGCGTGAAATCCACAAACGTGATCCCCGAGGCCATGCCGACGAGCATGTTTTGCGGATTGCCCGTGATCGCGGCGACCGAGCCGATGTTGGCGGCGGTTACGAGCGCGACAAGGTAGGGGAGGGGATTGCGTTTCAACGCGAAGGCCACATCCAGCACGAGCGGCGTGAGCATGAGTGCGAGCGTGTCATTGAGAAAAATTGCCGAGAGCACACCCGAAACGGCGACGATGAGCGCCAGCAGCCGGCGCGGCGTGTGCGCGTGCTGGACAATGCGCGAGGTCACGAGATGGAAAAACCCCGCGAGACGCAGGTTCACATTCAGCACCATCATGGCGAAGAGCAGCAGGATCGTGTTCCAGTCGATCGCGTCGTAAGCCTGCGGCAGCGTCATCGTGCCCGCACCGATCAAGAGGGTGGCGCCGACGAGCGCGATGGTTGCGCGATTCATGCGCAACCACGGCCAGCGGCCCACGGCTACGCCGATCAGCGTGAGGGCTGCCACAGCAGCGACGAACCAGGCTTTCCACTCCATGGCGGCGCATCATGCCCGGCGCCGCCGGGGCGGCTAGGGAAAACGGGCGCTGCGCGTCAAAATCCAAACTTCAGATGCCAAATCCCAAACCAGGGGCCAAATTCGAGACCATTGAAAAACGCTCCCATCCCTTGGATTCTTCGCTCCGCTCGGAATGACAGAAGGGGGAGCGGCAGACTTCCTTTCGGCGTTTCCTCTTTTGGCGTTTGGGGTTTGCGCCGGTTTCCGGCGCTACGATTCCGTCAGCGCATACACCGCAAACGATGCCAGCCAGTGCGCGCGGTTGAAGTCGCCCACGTCGATCATCGGCAGCGCGGCTTCGAGGTGACGCACGGCCGCTTCGCGAGCGCGGGTCTGGCGCGGATCGGATTCGGCCAGCGCGAGGCCGATGCGCCGCCAGCACCAGGCGCGGTTGAGATTGAGGCCGATGAGATGGGCGATCTTCGGGTCGGAGGGATTGCTCACGCGCACGGGCGTGAAGAGCTTAACCGGCTCGCCAGTGTGGAGGTTGGGAAGGAAACGGCTCAGCCAGCGGCTGAAGTTGTCGGGCGGCAGCACCGCCGCCATCACCTCGGCTTCGGTGAGCGCGGGCGATAGAAAATCCTCACCCGATGGTTCCCAGCGTGCGCCATAATCGGTGTCGTGACCGAACCAGTAGGCCATGCGGCTCGTGCAGAAAAGCTTCAGCTCCTGGTCATCGGCCGCGCGCGCGTAGTCCAGTGCGAGCTTCACGGCGAAGGCGGTGTTGTTGTGCACACCATGGCGCACGGGGTGGTTGAGTGCGGGCAGGTAGGCCATGAGGCCGGAGCGCATCACGCTCACGAGGGGAGCGAGCTTCGTCGCCAGCGTTGCATCGTGACGTTGGAGCTCTTCGGCAAGTTTGAGCAGCCAGGCCCAACCATAAGGTCGTTCGAAAAAACTGCGGCCCGGCGCCGTGAAATAGGCCACCTCAGCCGCGATGTTTTCGGCGGTCAGATTTTCGCGCAGCACGCGATCGATCTCGGTGCGTTCAGGCAGGTCGGGGAAAAGCCGGGCCAGCCGGGCCAGCATGCAGTGCTGATGGACACAGGAGTGCCAGTCGTAGCTGCCGTAGAACGCTGGATGCAACTGGCGCGGCGTGCGCACATCGCCGGCTTCGTTCACGGCGTGGGTCAGCAGGTGCGGATATTCTCGACGGACATTGGCCAGGCCCAGTCGGGCGAATTCGGAGGCTTGGGCGGAGGACAGGGTGGGAAAGGAATCGGACACGGGACGGGCAGACTAGGGGGAATAAAAGTATGAGTTGAAGTCGAAACCCTGCCGCATAAGTTGTGCCGGGTAGTAAAATCCCACGCACTTTCATCCATGAAAATCAAAGCTTACCTGAAGCCGCACTGCGGTTGGTCCAACGGCGTCCGTGCCATTATGCGCAAGCACGGCCTGGAATTCGAGGACATCGACATCATCAATAATCGCGCCAACTACGAGGAGATGGTGCGCAAGTCCGGCCAGCCACTTTCGCCCTGCGTGGAAATTGACGGCGTGATGCTCGCCGACATCTCGGGCGAGGAGGTCGAGAACTACATGCTCGCCAATAATCTCATCAAGCCCAGCGACGCCCCAGTGAACGTCGCCACCAACGCCGGTTGCTCCGATGCCGAGCACGCCGCGATGCAGGCCAAACCGGTGCGCTTCTTCTGAGCGGACGAAGCTATTGGGCAGGTGTTATGAGTTGTCAGGCCGGTCGGAAGACCGGCCTTTTTCTTTCGCTTCCCAATAACCGAACAATCACTAGCTCCATAACCGCGCCGCCAACGGCGCAGCTCCCATGCCCTCGAAGCCCATTCCCGGTTCCTCTGGCGAAGTTCTCCGTGATCTGCCCTCGGCCTACGAGCCGCACCGCGCCACCGGCCTGCTGCACCTGCCCCGTTTCATCGCGAAGTGCAAATACGTGAAACGCCACGGCACGCTTCCGGCCAGCTACGCTAAAAATTACAAGCGCGGCATGGACCGTTTTCTGAGCATGCACCTCGGCATCGATCCGGCTGCCGTCGAAAAAATCGTGCACGAGTGCCTGGACGCCAATCTCGGTGACGACGAAATCGACCGCCGCCTGCTCGCGCTTTTCCCTGCCGATTTACGCGCAGCCAAATGGAACCGCGACTACGTGCAGAAGGGTATGACACCTTCGGGCCGCGAATTTCTCAAGGAAGCCCTCACCGCCATGGGCTGTGCCGATCGCACTGCCGATATTGTCAGCGTCGTGGACCTCATCGAGTTCGACGAAGGCCGCATCGAGTAAGCGCCACTCAGCGCCGCTCCGCGAAGGGTTGGACGGTTTCGAGCATCGGCTTGGGTTTGCGCGGAAACCAACGAGGCACGTCACGCCGGTAGTCCTCGTAGATCGCGCCAAAACGGAAACGCAGGTTCCGCTCCTCGTAGCCGACGACCAGCAGGTGCAATCCGCACACCAGGAAGACCCAATACACGCCGATGTGCCACGAGCGGAAAAACAGGGCTTCGCCGCTGACGAGAGCGAAAAGCGCAAGATACATTGGATTGCGCACCCACTGGTAGGCGCCGCGGCGCGTGAGTTTTTTCGGCGGATCGAAAAACGACGGCGTGCCGTGTCCGCGCATTGCGCACATCCACACGCTATGCAGGAAAAACACGGCACCGATCGCGACGAGCGCTCCACCGGCCCATTCCACGCCGCCCCATGCTGCGGGCCATTGGGGCCGGCGTTCAAAGAGCCGTAGAGGCAACCAGCCGGCGATGATGCCGGGCACGATCGCGGCGTAGAGCAGGTTCTTCAGCAGCAGCCAGAGGGATTTCATGAGAGCCCGGTGGGAACGTGGGCGCCGCGCGCGTTGGTGGCAATGTCGGAGCTGTGGGAGCGGCTTGCTCGCGACGCAAGGCGAGTCATGGAGCCTGTTAAGCCCGCCTGTCATTGCGAGGCGTGAGACGACGAAGCAATCCAGCTGGATCGCCACGGCGCGCTTCGCGCACCTCGCGATGACAAAAACAATTTTTGGGCAGGCTTTCGTAAACCGCGAACAAGCACGCTCCCGCCAGGGAATGACGCCACGGGGAACTTGCACCACGCTGTGGTGCGCGTCACACCTCGCCTTTCATGTCGTGGGTCATCGCCAGTCTCGTTTCTGCGTTCTTCCTCGGGTTCTACGACCTGAGCAAGAAGCACGCGTTGCGTGACAACGCCGTGCTCCCCGTGCTTTTTCTGGGCACGGTTTGTGGTGCGGTGGTGTGGCTGGCGCTATTGTTCGCGATGTGGGCGGCGCCCGCAGTTGTTCCGGCCGCCTTCGTGCCTGCGCCGCTCACGGCCGCGCAACACGGGCTGATTTTTCTGAAGTCCATCATCGTGGCTGCGTCGTGGGCGTTCACTTATTTCGGCATCAAGCATCTGCCGCTTTCGCTCGCCGCGCCGATTCGCGCCACCGGACCATTGTGGACGCTGCTCGGGGCGCTGGTCGTGCTCGGGGAGCGACCGTCGCTGTTGGAGAATGCCGGGATCGTGATCACGCTTGCGTCATTCTGGGGCTTGTCGGTCGCCGGTCGCGGCGAAGGCGTGCACTTTCTTCGCAACAAGTGGGTTGGCTGCATAGTTGCGGGCACGCTCTGCGGGGCCGTGAGTGGTCTCTACGACAAGCATCTGCTGGGCACGGTCGGCCTGAGCGCCGCGCAGGTGCAGGCGTGGTTCACGCTCTACCTGCCGGTGGTCATGCTGCCGCTCATCATCGGTTGGTGGCGGCGGTGGTGGCCGCGCAACGAATTTCGCTGGCGCTGGAGCATCCCGCTCATCGCGCTCTCGCTGCTCATTGCCGACTTCGTGTATTTCGACGCCCTGCGCGACCCCGAGGCGCTTGTATCGGTGGTGTCGAGCCTGCGGCGCGGCAGCACGCTGGTGGCCTTTGCCGGCGGTATCTGGCTGTTCCGGGAGGCCCGCGGTGCGGCCAAGCTCCCCGCGGTTCTCGGCATCGTGGCGGGCATCGTGCTGACGGTGGTGGGGTAGGGCCTTTCGGCACCGGGGGTGCAATGTTCGGCAACCGTGGCTTTGGCATTGTGCCCGGTGGGAGCGGTGGCTTTTCTCGCCCGGTCACATGAACCGTTTTACCCCACTGCCGGTTGTCGTGATCCTGCTTTTTGCGCTGCTGGGAACGGCTCGCGCCCAAACTTATATTTGGACCGGAGCCGGCAATGGCTGGCTGGGTGGCAACGCCCCGACTGGTGCTGGCGGTGAAGAGCTCGTGTTCGGCGACGCCCTGCGCAATGTCGTTCACCTGCCCGCGGCCTTCGGCGTCGACACGCTCACCTTCACTATCAACGACAGCTTCCGGTTCGTGTCGAGCGGACCTTCAACCGCCCTGACGATCACCGGCGGCATCGACGCTTCTGGTCAGACCGGCGCTCGCGCAGATGTCGCCGGCAGCATCACCACCACGCTCCTTGGCACCCAGACTTGGGACCTCGGCACAAGCGGCACCGCAACATTCCATGGTCGGCTGACCGGCAGCGGCAGTCTCACCGTCACCGGTCAGGACCAGACGCTGTTGCTGGCCAACACCTCCGGCAACGCTTCGGACTACACCGGCTCGATCACTCTGGCGCCGGTTTCCACCGCAGCGGTCGGCAGCACCGCCACACTCGTGCTCTGGGGCGCCGACTCGATCGGCGCGGGCAGCGTGACTTTCAGCAACGGCGGAAATCTCGTCACCCACAACGCGCCCACTCTCGCAAACAACTTCATCTTCAACAGCGGTCCGCTGCTGAGTGGGCAGGTCGCCTACGCACCCATCGTCTTCCGCAACTGGGACGGCCCGGGCACCACTCTCTCTGGCGGCATCACTCTGGCCAACAACACCACCCTGTTTGCCAATACCGGTTTCGCCAACAAACTCACTAACGAGTTCCCCAACAACACCGGCAACCGTGTGCTACCCGGTCCGATTACCCGCAATCCGCTCTTCATTTCAGGCAACATCGGTGAAACAGGTGGTTCCCGCAGCCTCAACATCACCGGCCCCGGCATCTTCATCCTCGGCGGCACCAACTCCTACACCGGCGGCACGAACGTCGGTTTCTTACCCGACCTCACCACCGGCGTGAACACGAACGCCAACGGCTCACTCATCTTCGCCACTCAGAGCGCCATCCCCGCTACCGGCGCCATTCTCTCCGGTCAGGCCAACAACACCCCAAATGCCGGCTACGTGGGCATCGCCACCAGCGCCGTGCCCAATGTCGGCGATTTTGCCACGTTCCTGGCCAAGTTCAACCCAGGCTCCACCGGGGCCGTCGGCCTCGACTCGCTTACCGACGGCCTGCCCTCGGGATCGCCCTCCATCTTCGGCGACAACATCAACCTTAGCGCGGCGGGCTTCAACACCACCGCCTTCGAAGGCATTCGCCTCGGCACGGCCACCAGTGTCATCCTCACGGGGACCATCACGCCTCAGCTGGCCGCAAACTACAACTTCGGCAATGGCGGCGGCAAACTCTACGTTCAGTCGGATCTGGGCAACCACACGACCTCGACCTATCTGGTCACCAACAACAACGGCGTGGCGCTCATGCTCTATCTGCGGGGCGACAACAACTACAACGGCGGCACCTACGCCAACAACGGCTTCATCATTTTCGACGGGGTCGATGCCATTCCCGGCAGCGGCATCCTTCGCGCCGGCGGCAGCGCCGCCAACATCGGCGCCAGCTACATCGGCTTCACCAACACCACCCTCGGCGGTTTTTCCGTGAACGGCGCCACGCTCGCCAGCAATCAACTCACGCGTTTCGACAAACCCAACACATGGGGTGTGATCGGTATCGACACCAACACCCCGGGCACGCCCACCACGGTCAACAATCTCGATCTCACCGGCTTCAACGATGGTGTCTTCATCGGCACCACAAGCGAGGCCGTGCTCACCGGCACCATCACGCCGACCTCCGTCGCCAGCACCAACGCCCCCAACACTTACCGTTTCACCGCTGCCGATGGTGGCAGGCTCGTGGTGGACAGCGCGCTGGTTGACGGCACCAACGCCCGCTCGGTGGTCATCGGAATACCCGTCAACACTTTCCAAAAAATGAGCAATGGCACCGTGGTGTTGAACGGTCCCAACACCTACTCCGGCGGCACCACCATTGGCACAAGTGGCGGCATCACGGTTTCCGCGGCGGCCGACACCTCGTTTGGCACCGGCGCGATCACCCTTGGCACCGTCGTGGGCAGCGTCATCGGTCTCGCCGCAGAAACGGCGGGGCGCAATTTCGGCAACGACATCCTGTTCGCGCAGCCCGCTCCGGGCACCGGGTTCACGCCCCAGTTGATGTTGGTTGGGAACCACGATTTCACCCTCTCCGGCGACATCTCCGGCCCGCCGCTTTCCAACGTGCCCTCCGATTCCAATCCCAACGGCACCGGCGTGGGCCTCATCGGCCTCACCAACCCTTCACCGATCAACGTCACCCTCACCGGCAACAACAGCGGCTATTATGGTCACTGGCACGTGCAGAACGGCACGCTCACCTTTGCCAGCGCGAACGCCGCCGGCCACGGCACACTGCAGCTCGACAGCGACGAGGCCACCGCCGCCTTCACCACCAGCAGCACGCTCTACGACATCATTGGCAAGAACGGGGGTTACCTCCAACTCGACGACGGCATCAATCTTACCTTCGATATCAGTAAAGACACAGGCACCTACGAGTTTGGGGGCACGATCTCCGGCGTGGACGGTATTCCTACGACAGCCTCGGTCACTGTCACCTCGTCCACCATGGGCGAGAATCTCTACCTCTACGGTCACAGCACGCATACCGGTGGCACGACCATCACCGGCTACGGCGTCCTGGGCCTCGGCCAAAACGACTCGGCCGGCACCGGTGCGATCACCATCAATACCACCGCCGGGCAGGGTGGCCTGATTCTCAATGATAACGTCACGCTCACCAACGCGCTGATGCTCACGAGTGGCGTGCTGGGCGGCGTCGGCACCTTTGCTCCCTCTTCCTTCAACGGCGCCACTGGCGGACCGATTACCATCGGTGCCAACCAAGGTGTAATCCCGGGCATTCCCGACAGCTTCTTTCCCGGCAAACTTACCTTCGATGCCAACACCGTCTTCGCCAATGGAGGCACGTATATTTGGGGACTGCAGGATGCCGCGCTTGGCGAAGGCTCCGGCAAACTTTTAATCACTGGCAACCTCGACCTCACCTCCCTCTCGCTCGCCTCCTTCAACCTGTTGCTTGAAAGCTACGACGCCTTTGGCGATCCGGGTCTCGCCGCCAATCTCATCCCGGGTTCCAGCTACCAATTCATTCTCATCGAGACGGCCGGCACCATCAGCGGCTTCAGCGCCGACCAATTCGCGATCGATGCGAGCCTCTTCCAAGACGGCCTGATGCCCAACAGCGCATTCAGCCTTACCGCCGACTCGCAGCACCTCTATCTGAATTTCACCGCCGTGCCCGAGCCTTCGACCTATTTGTTGCTGGCGATCGGTTCCGGTTGGATCGTCGCCACGCTCCGTCGCCGTCGCCGCGCCTGAGGCGGGCTTATACCGCGGGAAATTTCGCAGCGGCGGCTTTTCTTTTGAGCCGGTCGGGGTAGGTTGCCGGTGGATGTTCGCCAATCTCCTCCAGCTTTTTTCGCCACGCGATCCTGCCGACTTCGACCAGGTCTTCGTTGAATCGGTGCAGGTGAAACGTCCCGTGCCGGCCGATCCGCGGGCCGAGAAAATCATCCTGGTTTGCTGGACGCTCATCGCGGTGAAACACGTGCTCGTGATCTGGGCGGTGCATCATTACGCCATGCCGTTCCACCAGCTCTGGGTGAACTTTCCGACCTTCCTGCTCGGCCTCGTCGCCACCTGGGCCTACTACGCCCGCGACTGAGTCCACACCAAGTCGGGCATTGCCAGCCTGTGGCCGGCGCGTTTTCCTGCGGCCACCCCGGAAAGGGCCACTCCGGTTCAACCCCATATCCGAACCCCATGAGCGATATCATCCTGACCAATCTGGAAACTGTTCCCGGCCGTTCCATCATCGAGCACTACGGCCTCGTTTCGGGCAGCACGGTCCGCGCGAAACATGTTGGCCGCGACATTGCCGCCAGTCTCAAGAACATCGTCGGTGGCGAACTCAAGGGTTACACCGAGCTCCTGCAGGAATCCAGGACGGAGGCCGTGCGCCGCATGGTCGAGCAGGCGAAGGCCCTCGGGGCCAATGCCGTGGTCAACGTCCGTTTTTCCACTTCCTCGATCACGCAGGGTGCCGCCGAGCTTTATGCCTACGGCACCGCGGTCCGCGTGTCCTGAGCGTCATGGATCCCGATTATTCCCAGCCCGATTACTTCGGTGTGATCGTGTTGCTGGTCATCTACGGTCTGCCTTTTCTCTTCCTGGTGGTTGCCGGCGTGACCGGTGCGATCATCGAGCGCCGGCATTACCGCTCCATTCGTGAGCGCGAGGCTGCCACCGCCGGCCTTCCCGCCGTGACTCTGCGCACGCTCGATTCGTCGCGTCCCGTGGCCGAGGCGCGCCTCATCACGGCTTCCGTCGTCATCTCGCACGACAACTTCAAGCGCTTCCTCGCCCAGCTCCGCAAGATTTTCGGCGGGCCGCTGCGTTCCTATGAGAGCCTGCTCGATCGTGCCCGTCGCGAAGCCGTGCTCCGCCTCAAGGAGCAATGCCCTGAGGCCCACATCGTGTTGAACCTGCGCCTCGATACCGCCAATATCGCCAGCACGCAGGGCAAGAAGGGAATCGGCGCGCTGGAGGTTATCGCTTACGGCACCGCGGTCCGCTTTGCGGATTGATCCGTCCGAAGACATGAAATTTGTCCGGCGCGATCTGGGCGAAGCCGCCGAAGCCAGCAGTGGCGGGGGTGGTCCCGGTCTCAGCCGCGAGATTTTGCTCATGGGCGGCGGACTGCTCGCCTTGGTTCTCGGTCTCTGGTTCGGCATCGCCTGGGCCACCGAACTTGCGTTGCCGCTCATTTCGCCCGGCACGGAACACAAGTGGTTTGGCGATTTCACGCCCCCGAAGGCTCGCGATGGCGCAAATCTCTCCGATCGGCAGCAGTCTGCGCAGCTCCGCGTCACCGCCGTGTTGGAACGGCTCGCCACCGATCCGTCCGTGCCACCGATTCCCTATCGGGTCTTCATCATTCCCGGCGACGAGCCCAACGCCTTTGCTTTTCCTGGTGGTGTCATCGGCGTTACCGAAGGACTGCTCGAGGTGGTGGATGAGGACGTGCCGCTCGCCTTCGTGCTCGGCCACGAACTCGGCCACTTTGCCCAACGCGACCATTTGCGCGGCCTCGGACGCCAGCTCGGCCGGCAACTGGTTTGGGCGCTCATCTTCGGTGATGGCGGCAATCTGCTCAGCTCGCATCTCTCAACCCTCCTCGACCTGCGTCATTCTCGCGGACAGGAGTCGGGCGCCGATCTATTTGGTCTGGAGCTGGTCCACCGCATTTACGGCACCACGGCCGGCACCGACCGACTCTTTGCCTGGCTCGAGGTGCGCGACAAAAACCCGCGCTGGCTCGAAATGTTGCAAACCCATCCCGTCCCCGCCAATCGGCTGCAAGACATGCGTGACCATGTCGCCCGGCTCAGCGCCTCGGCTCGCCCATAAGCACAGGTCCCGCCGGCTGAGTTCCGACTGGATAACCGCACCAGTTTGGGAAAAGGTGCGCCATGCCCTCTGTTCCCGGTCTCCGCAGTCCCTACGAAAAAGTCGGCCGCCTCGTTTATTTCGGCCGCATGCTCGACAAGATCCGCCTGCACGCCGCCGGCAAACTGCCGTTCGACGACTACGCCCCCAATCTGGGCAAAGGCTTCGATGGCCGCTGCTGCAACTTCCTCCGTGTCGCCTACGATGAGCTCAAGGCGCGCGTGCTTGCGGGCGATCTCAACGACGAGCAGTTGCAGGCTTGGTGCCACGAGCGCGGAGGTGCGCGCACCGACGAAGAGTGCGAAGTGTGGAACGGTTTCATGATGAAGCGCGGCTGGCGCGATGCGGGGGCCGAGGTGCTCGCCAAGCGCATCAAGGAAAGCGGCCTCGAGGGCGCGCCCATTCTCACGATGTTCGATTACCTTGATTACGACGAGGGCCGCGCCTCCGCGCCCGATCGTCCGTGGGAGAAAGCCTGATCCCGCCATGGGCGATGCGCTCTGGAAACGCCTCCAACTCCTCGTCTCGGTCCTGAGCGTTCTGCTGGTGCTGGCGTTGCTGGCGGCCGGCGTTGTCTGGTGGCGTATCCGCGCCAGTCTGCCACCGCTTGATGGCGTGCGAACGCTGGCCGGTCTTTCCGCGCCGGTGAAAATCGAGCGCGACGAGCTCGGGGTGCCCACCATCACCGGGGTGACGCGCCTCGACGTGGCTCGCGCCACGGGCTATGTCCACGCCCAGGATCGTTTTTTCCAGATGGACCTGATGCGTCGCACCGGCGCGGGCGAGTTGGCCGAGTTGTTCGGCGCCGCCGCGGTGCCGCTCGATCGGACACACCGCCTGCACGGATTCCGCGCGCTCGCCACCCAAGTGCTGACTCGATTGCCGGGCGAGCATCGCGAACTCCTCGAAGCTTACACCGCCGGTGTGAACGCCGGTCTCGCCGAATTGTCCCGCGTCCCTTGGGAATACGCCGTGCTCCGCACCGACCCGCAGCCATGGCGTGCAGAAGACAGCCTGCTCGTCGTCTATGCCATGTGGCTGGACCTGCAGGACACCAGCGGACGCGACGAACTCAGCCTGCTCGCGCTCCGCGAGGCCTTGGGCACGGAAGGAGTCAATTTCTTCGCCCCGCGCGGCACATCATGGGATTCGGCGCTCGATGGCAGCACTTTTCCTGCCGCCCCGTTGCCCGGTTTCCGCCTGCAACGACGCAATGGCGGAACGGACGCGCCGGCCGATGTGCCGGTGGATGCCACCAAGCCCGGATCCAACAGTTTTGCCGTGGCTGGTGCGCACACCCTCAGTGGCGTTGCGCTGGTCGCGAACGACATGCACCTCGATCATCGCGTGCCGCACTCGTGGTATCGCGCGGTGTTCGCCTGGATCGATGCTGACGGCACGACGCATCGTCTCGTGGGTGTGACATTGCCCGGCGTGCCGCTCCTCATCGCGGGCAGTAACGGTCGCATCGCCTGGAGTTTCACCAACGCCTACATTGATACCGCCGACGTGATTCTCGTGGAAGCCGACCCCACCGCGCAGGCTTTCTACCGCACCGCCGATGGGTTCCAGGAAATCGCCCAGCGCGAAGAAACCATCCGTGTGAAAAATGCGCCGCCAATTTCATTCACGGTGCGCTCGACCGCCTGGGGCCCTCTTCTCGGTGGCGGCGCGGATGGATTTTTGCACGCGTTGCGCTGGACCGCGCATGATTCGGATGCGCTGAACCTGGAAATCTTCGGTTTCGAAACAGCGACAACTGCGGCGGAGGCCGTGGCGATCGCGCACCGCACCGGCATGCCCAACCAGAATCTCGTCGTGGCCGATTCCACCGGTGCCATCGCCTGGACGCTGACCGGCCGCATCCCGCGGCGTGTGGGTTACGACGGTCGTTATCCCGTGTCGTGGTCCTATGGCGACCGGCGTTGGGACGGCTGGCTCCCGGCCAAGGAAATTCCAGCCATCACCAATCCGTCCGATGGCTTGCTCTGGTCGGCGAACCAACGACTCATCGGCGGCGAGACTTACGCCAAGCTCGGCGACGGTGGCTACGACGACGGCGCGCGCGGGGCCCAGATTCGCGACGGCCTGCGCGCGTTGGTCGCCTCGGGCAAGCAGGCCGCGCCGGCGGATCTGCTCGCGATCCAGCTCGATGATCGGGCGCTGTTTCTCGAGCGCTGGCAGAAACTGTTTTTGTCGGTCCTGACCGACGAGGCCGTCGCCGCGCGTCGCGTGCGCGGCGAATTGCGCGACGCCGTGCGCGGATGGAACGGTCGCGCTGGCATCGATTCGGCCGCCTTCCGCTTGGTGCATGTCTGGCGGCAACGTGTGGCGGCGCACGCCCTCGCGCCGTTCTTCGATCAAGCCCGCGCTCGCTACACCGCCTTTGACGCTTCCTCTTTCCAATCAGAAGACGCGCTTTGGCGGTTGGCGAGCGAGCGTCCAATCAAGTTGCTGAATCCAGAATTCGATTCATGGGAGGCGTTGCTGCTCCGGGCCGCCGACGAGGTGTTGACTGAAGCTGATCGCAGCGGACTCGCTCCGAATAAATGGACGTGGGGTGCGCACAACCGGCTCGCGATGAGGCATCCATTCAGCCGCTTGCTTCCCGTCACGTTGCGTCCGCTCCTCGACATGCCCGCCGATCCGTTGCCCGGATCCACCGACATGCCCCGCGTGCAAACCCCGACGCATGGGGCCAGCGAACGATTGGTCGTCGCGCCCGGTCGCGAGGAGGAAGGGATTTTCCACATGCCCGGCGGCCAGAGTGGCAATCCGCTCTCGCCCTTCTACCGCGCAGGCCACGCCGCCTGGGTAAAGGGCGAGCCGACGCCGCTTCTTCCCGGCCCGGCGAAACACACGTTGGCGCTGCGGCCGTAACGGTTCGAGGTTGGGCTTGTTCCGTCTGCTGTCCTCTGACATCTGTATTCCGTCATGCCCTTGCACGTCCTCCAGCATCCGCTCGGCACGCATGTGCTGACCCACCTGCGCGACAAGACGACCAAGCCCGCGCTGTTCCGCACGCTCAGCTACCAGATTTCGCTCCTGCTGGCACTCGAAGCCACACGCGACCTCGCTACCGAGGAGAAAAAAATCGAGACGCCCCTCGAGCCCGTCACCGGTCGCGTGTTCGCCCGCCATCTCGCCATTGTGCCCATCCTGCGCGCCGGGCTCGGCATGGTGCAGCCGTTTCTCGACACCTTTCCCGACGTCTCCGTCGGTTACGTCGGTCTCGAACGCGATCACACCACCGCCATCGCGCGCAGCTACTATTGCAAACTCCCGCCGCTCGACGACAAACGCGTGATCGTCGTGGACCCGATGCTCGCCACCGGCGGCTCGGCCGCCCAGGCGCTCGATGTCGTGAAGGCGGCCGGTGCGAAGGAGGTTGTGTTCGTCTGCATCGTCGCCGCTCCGGAAGGCGTCGCCGCGGTGCAACAGGCGCACCCCGAAGTGCCGATTCATGCCGGTGCACTCGATCGCCAGCTCAACACGAAGAAATACATCATGCCCGGTCTCGGCGATTTCGGCGACCGGCTCTACGGCACGTGAACGGGTCCGAGGAGCCGCCGGTTGTTACTCCACCGCAACCCGTCTGGCCCCCGTGGGTCGCGGCGTTCGCGGTCGGCGCGATCGGTTGGATCCTCGTCATGATTCTTGGCAACCGGAGTGAAGCGTGGGATTCGCCGTATTATTTTCAGATCGCTTATCCACTGTTTGCGCTGGCGGCTGTGGTGCTCGGTTATCTGCGTCCCGGCCGCCCGTGGCGGTGGGCACTTGGCATTGCGCTCGGGCAGGCGTTCGTCGCGATAGTGCGAAATCCGACCGCCAACCTATTGCCGCTCGGTCTCATCGTGTTCGCGATCTATTCATCGCCCTTGATTCTCGCGGCGATGCTCGGCACGAAACTCCGACGCTGGCGCAACGGTGACTGACGTCGTCGAGCAACTTTGCCCTCAGGCCAGTTGGGGCACCGTGTAGGGCGCGCGGTAGGCTCGCGTGAGCAGAGCGTTGGCGGCTGCGGCGTGTTCACCCGTGAATCGTTCCGCTCCCGGTGCCAGTTGCAGGGCGGCGCCCAGCAGCAGCGGCGTGCGGGCAAAGTCCACGCGGTTCGCCGCCAGATGCGCGGCCATGCGATCGAAGCTTTCCGCCAGTGCGGCGTCGCTCTTGATGCGGGGCAGGATGTCGGCAGGAGAGGTGGCGCGTCCGAGTTCGTGGGAGATCACGCCGAGATGACAGAGCGCGCTGGAGATGTGGCCTTCATCGATTGGACCGTATAGCTCGGTGGTCTTCCGGCTGCGCACGACATCGATGAAGTTCTGCATCATGCGATCGGTTCCTTTGAACTCTTTCACCACCTTGCCGTCGCGATCGTGGGCGGTGGCACCGAAATAACTGGGCACGACCACGCTGCCGCCTTCGCAGTCGATGATATTGCCGATTTTGACGCCGCGATAGTCGTCCATCGAAGCGGCAAGTGCGCCGGCGGCCTCGGCGCCGACGGCACCGGGTTTGTCCTCGTCGGGATCAAACTTGGCCGACAGTCCACGCACTTCGAAGACGAGTGGGGCGGTTGCATAGTTGTGCAACACGACCTGCGTGTTGGGCGTCTCGCCGTCGTCCACGTAGGCGAGGCGACCACCAATACTGAGCGTGGCGCGCGGCAGACCGGATTCGCCGAGAAACCACCGGGCTACGTCCATCTGGTGGATGCCTTGGTTGCCGACATCGCCGTTGCCGTAGGCGTTGAACCAGTGCCAGTCGTAGTGGAAACGTGCGCGGCGCGGCTGCTCCATCGGCGCGGGCCCGAGCCACTGGTCGTAGTCAACCGTGGCCGGCACCGGCTGCGGTCCGGTCGTGCGTCCGATGGTCTTGCGGCGTTTGTAGCAAAAGCCACGTGCGACCTTGATTTTGCCCAGGTTGCCGGCCTGCACCCATGCGACGGCCTCCTGCAAACCTTCGCCCGAGCGCACCTGCATGCCCGCCTGCACGACACGGTTGTATTTGGCGGCGGCGGCTACGAGCTGACGACCTTCCCAGATGTTGTGGGAAACGGGTTTTTCGACGAACACGTCCTTGCCCGCCTGACAGGCCCAGATGCCTTGGAGCGCGTGCCAGTGATTGGGCGTGGCAATGGTAATCGCATCCACGTTGGGCGAGGCGAGGAGCTGGCGCACGTCGGTGAATTTCTCCGGTGTGAGACCATCCTTGGCGAGCGCCTCCGCGGTGCGTTCGAGCACGGCTGTATCCACGTCGCAGAGCGCGGCGATGCGCACGCCGGGCACGGCGCGCAGCTGTCGCAGGTGGTCGCGCCCGCGGCCATTGAGTCCGACAACCGCGACTCGCACGTCGCTGTTGGCGCCGGCGACACGGGCCCACGAATGGGCGCTCAGCAGCGCGGCGGTGCCGGCGAGGGAAGTTTTCAGGAAGGCGCGACGAGCGGGGGATTTCATGCGGAGACGGGGTTAAAAGGTGCTTTTTTGCTACACCCGGAGCGCGCGGGTCGCAAACGGAATTCTTGCCGTGCTTCGAACCGGCTCCGTGTTAAACAGCAGACATGAACCTTTCCCAGCTCACCGATCGCGCAATGGAAATTCGCCAATGTTTCGCCGCCTATGAACAGCGCCGCACCGGCCGCACCTGGACCCGCGAAGAAATTATGCAGGGCTTCGTCGTGGACGTCGGCGACCTCATGAAACTGGTCATGGCCAAGGCCGGCGTCCGGCAGGTGGATAACGTGGATGTCAAACTCGCTCACGAGTTGAGCGATTGCCTGTGGAGTGTGCTGGTGCTCGCGAAGCTCTATGGCGTGGATTTGGAAAAGGAATTCCTGAAGACGATGGATGAGCTCGAACGCGGCACGGCGAAGAATGAAAATTACTGACGAGGACTGCGATTGTTGACGAAGAGCTTTCGGATTCCTCGCGCCCTTTGTTTGTGATTTGGCATTTGGCGTCGGGGATTTTCCCCGTCTTTCTCCCTCCATGCAAATAGAACGCCCGGGCCTCATCGTCGCCGACCGCTGGCAGGATTACCGCCTGCTCGACTGTGGCGACGGCATGAAGCAGGAGCAATGGGGCCCCTACAATCTCGTGCGGCCCGACCCGCA
Source organism: Opitutales bacterium (assembly GCA_044507675.1). Lineage (GTDB taxonomy): Bacteria > Verrucomicrobiota > Verrucomicrobiia > Opitutales > Opitutaceae > Lacunisphaera. Next base: position 41,361 of record JBIQJF010000020.1, read on the forward strand.
GATCATCTGGCCGAAGAGTGGCGCGAAAAACTGGTCCGGATGGGACGGCTTCTATCACCGCAGTGAGAGTGGCGGGGGCAAATGGGAATACCGCCAGAAACTGCCCGAGCACTGGACCGTCCGCTACGGCGCGCTCACGTTCAAGATTCACCCCACGAGTTTCAAGCACACCGGCCTTTTTCCCGAGCAGGCGGTGAACTGGGATTGGTTTTCCCGAAAAATTCGCGCCGCGCGCGCTGCCGGTCGTGAAGTAAGCGTGCTTAATCTCTTTGGTTACACCGGCGCCGCTTCCGTTGCCGCGGCGCACGCCGGCGCGAGCGTCTGCCATGTGGATGCCGCCGAAGGCATGGTGAAATGGTGCCGCGAAAACGCCGCGCTATCCGGTCTCGCCGCCGCGCCCGTCCGCTACATCACCGACGACTGCATGAAATTCGTGCGACGCGAAATCAAACGCGGTCGACGTTATGATGCCATTATCATGGATCCGCCGACCTACGGCCGTGGCAGCACCGGTGAGATGTGGAAACTCGAGGATCATCTCTGGGGCCTGCTCAACGAGTGCAAACAAGTGCTGAGCGACCGGCCGCTGTTTTTCCTGATCAACGCCTACACCGCACGCCTCTCGCCCTCGGTCGTGATCAACCTCCTCGACGGTCTTTTGCATGACGCAGGCGGCCATATCCACGGAGGCGAGATTGGCCTGCCGATCCAGAAGGACGGACGGATTCTGCCCTGCGGCATCTATGGCCGGTGGGAGACGGATTGAGCGTTGCCGCGCGACATCTTTCTCAGAACTGCCAGACCAAAGATTTTTGCGGCCAATCCCGTCGCGATGTGTTTGGCTCCATCGGTTGCCCTTTCACCCGCTGACTATGTCTTCTGCCGACACGTATTTCACCCAATCCGCCACCCTGATCGCGCAAGCCCGCGAGGCCAACGCTCCGACACTTAAAAAACTCGGTGCCATCATCGGCCAGTCCGTCGCGGCGGGCGGCGTCATCCACACCTTCGGCAGCGGTCACAGCGAAATCATCTCGCGTGAAATCATCGGCCGCGCCGGCGGACTCGTCTGCGTCACCGGTCTCTATGATCCGACCGGCGGCTTCATTGAAAACATGGTCGGCTACGGCACCAAGATCGCTGAACGTTACGACCGCCAATACGGTTTGTTGGCAGGTGAAACTATCATCGTCATTTCCAACTCCGGGAAAAATTCCTCGCCCATCGAGGTCGCGCTCTACGCCAAGCAGAAGCAGATGACGGTCGTCGGCCTCACGTGTGTGGCGATGTCCAAGACGGCTGCCACGGTGCACCCCGACGGCAAAAAGCTGCACGAAGTGGCGGACTACGTGTTGGACAACTGCGGCACCATCGGTGACGCGATCGTGGATCTCGGCGACGAGGCCAAGGCCGGTCCGACTTCAACCCTCGTCGGTGCGATGCTGCTCAATCTGCTTTCGCTCGAAGTCACCGATTGGCTCAAGGCGCACGGACATACTCCGCCCATCTTGCGAAGCCAGAATCTGCCCGGCGCCATCGAATACAACCGCGAGCTCGGTAAACGCTACAAAGGCCGCCTCAGCCGCCAGCTGGCGTAGGGTCGAACACCAGGCAGCAAAGAAGCCAACTCACTTCAGCTGCCCGCATTTTTGCTGCCCCGCTTCTTCGTGTGAAAAAGGATTCCTACAAAATCGGCGTGGATGGCGGTGGCACGAAGACGGAATTCATCCTCGTGGATGCCAACGGTGTCGTCGTTACTCGTCACGTCGCCCCCGGGTGCAACCCGAGCCAAGTCGGTCCGGAAAAGGCGCGCGATATCCTAAATGCCGGATTGGCTGACTTGTTGGCCGAATCGAAAATCGGGAATCCAAAACCCAAAATTACCGCGACCCATCTCTACATGGCGGGATCGCCGGCGACTTGGAAGGAAATCGCCGCCGGGCTGAATGATCTCGGTGCCGTCACGGTTGCGACAGATTCGCTGCCCGTGCTCGAACTCGCCACTGGGGGGAAACCCGGCCTCGTGTTGCACGCGGGCACCGGCTCTTTCGTGGCTGCACGCGCACCCGACGGCTTCGTCCACTACGCCGGCGGACTTGGGTGGAAGTTCGGCGACGCTGGCAGTGGCTTCGATCTCGGTCGTCGGGCGATTGCGCAGGCGCTGCTGGAATTGCAGGCCGCTTCTTCGAACCACCGCAACCCCGCCGCGATCTCACCGCTGACTGCTGCGCTGTGCGCGCACACCGGCTTCACCGACTACGCCGCGAGTTCCCGTTTTTTCTACAACGACCCCGGTGCCAACGCCAGCATCGCCGCCTTCGCCCCGCGCGTGCTGGAACTGGCCGAACAGGACTGCGGTCCGGCCCAGCAAGTCGTGACCGACGCCGTCGCCGAACTTGCGCATCTTGCGGAGCAGGTAATCCGCCGCTTGTTCCCGGCGAGCGCCACCGACGTGCCTTGCGGTGTAAGCGGTCGCATCCTGAATTCCGGTCCCGCCGCCTCGGCGCTACGGTCGCAAGCCGCCAAACTCCGCTGGCCGGTCGCGCTGCGCTTCATCGCGGATTCCCCTGCCGAGGGTGTTCACCGCCTGTTGCTCGCCGCGCCTTGAGCCGGTCGCGCCGCCTCATTCCCAAACCCAAGCTCCGCGTGTAAAGTTCGTATTACGAACTTACGGTTCGGTCGCGCTCTCTGAGCAGTGATGTGAAAGTTCGTAATACGAACTTTGCGAGGTCGGCCCCGTGAGGGCCTTGTGAAGGCTGGGCAGATTTAGATGCCGCCGCGAACAACGGGCGGATGACAGTCGGCGAGCGTCCACCCTTGCGGTTGCCTTCGACCGGCGAGCGCGTTTCCGTGCCGGGGTGAGCATAGCGACCAGTCCACTTCTACGTCTGGCCGAGCCTGACTGGCTCGCCCGTCGCGCTGCGCACGAACAGCGCGTGCGTGCATGGACCGACCCGCATCAGGCGCGGCAGGCGCGAGGCGAAAAGCATCCGGTCGAAGACTTCCTGTTTGAATATTACCGTTATCGTCCGAGCTGGCTCCGCCGCTGGCACCCGGGTCCGGATGTCGTGTTGCTCGGAGAAAGCGCGCGCGAGTTCCTGCGCTGGCCGGAGTATCATGAAACCGACAGCGGCGTGGCGCTCAACACGACGGCCTTTGATCCAAAGCGCCGCGAAACACTGGTCTGGTTACAGGGGCTCTTGCGCGCCACGGCGGAGCGGCCGCCCTCGTTTGGTTGCTTCGGTTTGCACGAGTGGGCGATGGTCTATCGCCAGACGCCCGAGGAAGTGCGGCATAACGCCTGGCCGCTGCGGTTTTCGCCGGACGAACTCGCGCGCATTGTCGAAGCGCAACCGATCCGTTGCACGCACTTCGACGCGTTCCGCTTTTTCACGCCAGCGGCGCGCCCTTTGAACCGGTTGCAGCCCGAGCGCGCCACCACTGCGCAGTTCGAGCAGCGCGGCTGCCTGCATGCCAACATGGACCTCTACAAGTGGGCCTTCAAACTCGCGCCGTTCACCCCGAGTGAATTGATGGCCGACTGTTTCGCACTGGCCCGGGACATTCGCGAAGTGGACATGCGGGCAAGTCCCTATGATTTGGCGAAGCTCGGCTACGCGCCCATCACCATCGAGACGCCGGCCGGCCGCGCCGAATACGAGTCGCATCAGCGCACCTTTGCCGAACGCAGCCAGCCGCTGCGCGCGCGTCTCATTGCGCTCCTCGAGCGGCTGCTGGTGAGGTGAGCCGTCTCCTCTTCAGTCCACCAGCCGTGCGCCGAAGCATGCAAAACTGATGCTGCGCGCGGTGTTGTTCGCACCCTCGTCGGTCGGCGGCGTCGGGCTGCGCAGCTCGAGTTGCAACCGTCCGTGAACGGCGGGCAACGCGGGCAGGGTAATCCATTGTGGTCGATCGCCGATGCGGCCTTCCCATACCACGCGGCCTTCGTGCCACACCTCCAACTCGCGCGGGGTCACACCGCGCAATTGCAGTTCGAGCTGGGCCTGCGGGCGATGCGGCCACATGCGGAAACTCAGCCCGCCATTTTCCGCACACCATGCCCAGCGATATTTGCGGCTCCATTCGGCCACCGACCAGCGGTCGTCCGTCTCGAGCAGCGTGCGGGTTTCCCAAGTGCGGTGCGCTGGCAGCTCGTGCGGTGTGCCGGGCGGAAGCCAGAAGGCGTGCAGACCGGCAAAAATCGACAGGTTGCCCAGCAGAAACCAGCCGAGCCGCGCCCGATCGCGCACCGCCCGCACGTTGAACGCGAGCGTAAGCGGCAAAAGCACGCGGGACGTAGCATTGGGAAATCCGCCCCACACGGCATGACCGAGCACGATCATCAGAAGGAGACTGGCCATGCCGAGTCGCCACCAACGGCAGTCTTTCTGCGGCCGCCACACCAAATAGATCGCCTGCACGGTGAGCGCGATGTGCTCGAGCACGCTTTCGACCACGAGGAACGGGTTGCCGGCCGTGTCCCAGCCGCGCACGAGTTCCGGCCAGCGCGCCAGCCAGCCGGCCAGCGGCAAAGCCAGATTGCTCTGCCCGACGCTCGAACCGCCGAACGTGTGACGCACATAAAGCAACCACAGCGCCAGTGGCAGCAGCGCCGCCACCAGCACCAAGAGCGTGCGCTTCGGCCGGCTCAGGATTTCCCGCAGATTTTCCCAGAACATCACCAACCCCAGCACCGCGGTTTCGCGCGTCAGGGCTGCCAAGCCGATGAATCCTCCCGCCGCGCCGGGTTTCGCGCGGCCGAGCAACAACCCAGCGATGGCCGTCAGTAGCAGTGCGGCCAAATCCGTCAGTGCCAGGCGCACACTGAAAAGCACACCCGCACTGAAAAGCACGGCGGCCCACGCGAAGTTCCCGCGCCACGTGTCCAACGGGAAAATGCCCCAAAGCACAATGGCCAGGGCAAACCACAGCACGAGATTGAGCGTGGCGTAGGCCCGCGCTGCGGTGACCGGTTCACCGCCTCCCAACGCCCATGCCACCGCGCTGAGCAGGATGCGGCGCGAGCGATAGCCCGCATCATCGATGGCCGCCTTCAATGCGGGATCGTTGAGCGCGGGGTTGGTGGCGATCTGCGCATAGTAGGCGCCGTCGTAGCCGCCTGGATTCTCATGGATATAAATCGGGGCATCGCGCAGCACGGGCACCATCCGCGTCGCCACCTCGGCATCGATCTGCAGAAACTGGGTGAATCCGTGATAAGGGTGCCAGTAGCGTCCGGCCAAAATCAGAAATCCGAGCAACAGCACAAAACGCAGCAACCGGCCGCGGCCAGCGGAAGTTCGGAGAACGGAAAGCGACAGAAAAGGCACGCGGTGGACGAGAAACGTAGGCCGACGCGGTGGCAACATCCGAGCGAGGCCGAAGCCGTTGTTGCCTCGGCTGGCCGGCCGGTCATGTTGGCGGCGAATGGACGACGCCGTTTCCCAGCCTCCGTTCCGCACCCGCAAGAAACCGAGTTACCCGGTGGAGGTCGATTTGCGCAACTATCTGAAGCGTTTCCGCCGCGAGCGCGACCTGCCTGTCACTTACGAACGCTTACGCCATTTCCACGAGGCGGTGCCCATCATGGATACGCAGGGCCGGCCCACGCTCTGGGATTCCGTCGCCTATCGCGCCGAGGAGATTCCCGCACTCAACGAGGATCTCAAGCGCATCTACGCGCTGCTCCGCGTGGACGGCGATTTCTCGGTCATGCAGCACCTCTACATCGACCGCGTGGATTTCTGCACCTTCGGCAACTCGATGCCGTTTCGCGTTCGCATCGTGAATGCGTTCAACGACAATCCCGACTACTTCTATATCAAGCGCGCCGATGCGTCGCGCATCTACGGCCTCGAACTCGAGCACCTGCTTTCGCCGAACCGCCTGAACTTTCTCACCTCCGGCAACACCCTCGTCGAGGAACACATCGCAGGCCTGCCCGGTGACCTCTTCATCGACCGCTGGCTCGACAGTCCCGAGCTCAAGCCCATCCGCATCGCCAAGGAACTCGTGAAGTTCAACGAGCGTTGCTTCGTGCGCCTGCTCGGTGACATGCGCAGCTATAATTATGTCGTCGTGCTCACGCCCGACTTCGAAGGCTGGCAGGTGCGCATCCGGGCGATGGATTTCGACCAGCAATCGCACCACGGCCGCAAGAACTTCTACCTGCCGCAGTTTTTCAAGGAAAACACCCGCCTTGCCCAATTCTGCGTGAAGCACCTGCACAAGGAGACCGCGCTCCAATACCAGCGCGAAGAGCAAACCCTCATGCTCGCGCGCGCCGAGATCGCCGCCACGCGCCTGACCGCCCTGCTCGACGCGATGGAACGCGACCCGATTGCGCCCGAGGAAAATGTGCGTGTGCTCGGCGAAGGCCTCGCCGAGCATTTCAAATCCGATCGCTACCTGCGTTGCACCAGCATGGGCGCCTTGGTGCGCGAGAACATCACTATGCTCCGGCATCACCACGGCATCGGCCTCGGCGCGCTCGGCGCCGAGCTGGCGATGCGGGAGCCGTGAACGACGCGGGCGGGACTTATTTAAGCTTTGCGCAAGCCTTGTGGCGCGAACACGACACGAGGTGGTCGTTCACCAAACCCGTCGCTTGCATGTAGGCGTAGCAGATGGTCGTGCCGACGAACTTGAAGCCGCGTTTCTTCAAATCGGCGCTCAGCGCGTCCGACTCCTTGGTGCGGGCGGGGACCTGGGATGATGTCGTCCAGCGGTTCACGATGGGCCGGCCGTTCACAAAGCCCCAGAGATAGCGGTCGAAAGAACCGAACTCCACCTGCACGCCGAGAAAGGCGCGGGCATTGACGACCGAGGCTTCGATCTTGAGACGGTTGCGAATGATGCCGGGATCGGCGAGGAGGCGCGCCTTCTGACGCTCATCATAGCGGGCGATGGCCGCCGCATCGAAATCCCGGTAGGCCTCGCGATAAGTTTCGCGGCGCGCGAGGATGGTGGCCCAACTCAGGCCGGCCTGCGCGCCTTCGAGGATGAGCATTTCGAAGAGATGGCGGTCGTCGTGTGAAGGCACACCCCACTCGGTGTCGTGATAGTCGTGTTGGAGTTCGGCTTCGGCCCAGGGACAGCGTTTCATGGCGGCGAAGGTTACCAAAACACACTGACAGCACTGTGTCAGCAGACTTGCGGCCATCCGTTGGGCTGTCCTAGGCTCCAATCCTTATGGGACGTCAATGGCTCCACGCGAAACGCGCGATCGTAAACCTTAAAAAAGGCCAGGTAGTCGGCAAGCTGGTGAAGGAAATCACCGTGGCCGCGAAACTCGGTGGCGGCGATCCGGCCGGCAACGCCCGACTTTTCGCGGCGGTTGAGAAAGCCAAGAAGGCCAGCGTCACGCGCGACGTCATCGAACGCGCCATCGCCAAGGGCGCGGGCACGGGCGGCGACAAGAGCTCGCTCGATCACGTCGTCTATGAAGGTTACGCACCGCACAAGGTGCCGGTGATCGTGGAAGTTTACACCGACAACCAGCAGCGCACCGCGCCGGAGATCCGTGTGCTCTTCCGGAAGGGCGTGCTCGGCGCCGCCGGCAGCAACAAATTCCTGTTCGACCATGTCGGCATGGTCGAAGCGCACACCGCCGCGGCCGACGTGGACCTGGAAGCCGCCGCCATCGAGGCCGGGGCGAATGATTTCTCGCCGCTCACGCATGCGGAAAACGACGACATCCCGGAGGGAGCCACCGGCGCCCGCTTCATCACCGATCGAGCCGGCGTTCACACCGTCTCCACCTGGCTGAAGGCCAACGGCTGGCAGGTTGTCACCGCGGAACTCGGCTATCTGCCGAAGCAGTTTCCGGAACTGGACGATACCGCACGCGCGGAAGTGGGCGAATTCCTGCACGAGTTGTCGGAACACGACGACGTGCAACGCGTGTGGGCGGCGGTGAAGTGACGGCGATGCCTTGATCACGACGGGGACCGCGTGGTCGCGTCGTGAAAGCATTCGAGTGCGGGAAAATCATTTTTCCGCAGTGAAGCTCGCGTGGAAATTTCTCTGCGTGCATTGATTCTGCCAAAATAAAAACCCCGGGCCGGAGCCGCGGGGTTTTATTAAACAACACCGATGGGGTGACCGGTGTCGGGATGAAGAAGATCGAAGGGCAACGCCGAAGCGTTACTTACTTCTTTTTCTTGCCGGCCTTTTTGGCCTTCTTCTTGGCAGGTTTTTTCTTGGCCATGGGATTATTTTTTAGAACGCGCCGCGGAAAGATGCACGCAAAATTTTCACGTTTGTGAAAAATTCTTTCTTCATCATTTCGCGCAAAAAAATCGCGCGCAGAAAAAAATTTCAGCGATCAGTGAGCTCCGCGAGCTCGCGCAGATAATTTGTCGTGCGGCCAAAAAGTTTTTCGATCGCATCGGCGCGCACGCGCCAGCGCCAATTTCCCGTGGGCACGCCGGGCGTGTTGAAACGTGCGGAGCTGTCGAGTGAGAGGAAATCCTGAAGTGGAATGATCGCGAGGCGCGCGGGACTCGCGTAGCAGAGACGGATGAAATCCCACGCGATCTCGTCGCCCGAGACACGAAGATAACGACGCACGCGGTCGCGCTCGTGTTCGGAAGCGGAGCGATACCAGCCGACCGTCGTGTCGTTGTCGTGCGTGCCGGGATAGATCACGGCATTGCGCGGCGCATTGTGCGGCAGGTAGGCGTTCTTCGCGTCGCCACCCCATGCAAAATGGAGCACGAGCATGCCTGGCAGACCGGTGGCGGCGCGGAGTTGATGGACTTCGTCCGTGAGTATGCCGAGATCCTCCGCAATGATGCGTGCGTCGGGGAGCGCGGACTTGAAAGCGCGGAAAAGATCGAGGCCGGGACCGGCTTTCCACTCACCCTTGCGGGCGTTCTCGGCGGGCAGCGGGATGCGCCAGTAGGATTCAAAGCCGCGAAAATGATCGATACGCACGATGTCGCAGAGTTCGAGCGAGGCGCGCAGCCGGTCGCACCACCAGGCGTAACCATCGGTGCGGTGTGCCTTCCAATCATAGAGCGGATTGCCCCAAAGCTGGCCATCGGCGGAGAAATAGTCGGGTGGCACGCCCGCGACGGCCACGGGCAGGAGGGTCTTCGGGTCGAGTTCGAAGAGATGCGGCGCGGCCCAGGCATCGGCAGAGTCGGCCGACACAAAGATCGGGAGATCGCCAATGATGCCGATGCCGCGCTGTTGGGCGGCGGCGCGAAGCTGGGCCCACTGGCCGAAGAACAGATACTGGCCGAAGCGATAGATATCGGCGGCTTCGGCGAGTTGTGTGCGCAGCGTCGATTTCCGTGCGCGGCGGTGGTCCCTCGCCTCCGCGGGCCATTCCCACCAAGGTGCTCCGTTGAAGTGATCCTTCAGCGCGCGAAAGAAGGCATAGTCATCAAGCCATGGTGCCTCGCGTTCGCAAAACGCGGCGTAGTCGCCATACGGCAGCGCGGGCTGTTTTTGCCTGAACAGGCTTCCGGCGATTTGCAGCAGGCGAGGTTTCAGCCGACCGAGCGCTTCGAAATCGACCGCATCGGTGGAAAGCGGTGCCAACGCCATGAGGTCGCTCGCTGGCAGCAAACCGTAACGCACGAGCGGTGCGAGATCGACGAGGTTGGGATTGCCGGCGAAAGCTGAGTAACACTGGTAGGGTGAGTCGCCAAATCCGGTCGGACCGAGCGGGCACACCTGCCAGTATTTAATGCCGGCGGCGGCGAGAAAATCGAGAAAGCGCACCGCGTGCTGGTCGAGCACACCGCAACCTTGTGCGCCCGGCAGGGCAGTGGGATGAAGCAGCACGCCGGCGGCGCGGTCGCGGAGCCAGTCGTAGAGTGGAAGCGGCGTGGAAGGCGGGTGGGACTTGCGCGAGGTGGCCACGTGGAGAGGGGAATCCGGAGCGCGCGGTGGCGCGAGCCCGTTTTTGCAACGCGAGTCGGCAGAAAAACCGCGGGGCCGGCGAAATCCAACCGACTGCAAACTCAGGCCGCGGGCCCGTCGGGATGCAGCAGCTTGTGAACGGTATTGAGCAGCGAGGCTGGTTTGAACGGCTTCAGTAGAAACGGATCCTTCGAGGTTTTCAGCGAGGGATCACGGCCGGATCCGTTGGATTCAAGCCCGCTCATGAACAGAATCGGCATCTCGGGTCGCAGTGGGCGGACGAACTCGGCAAAGATGCGGCCGCTGCTCTTCGGCATGTTAACGTCGGTGATCACGAGGTCGATCTTGCGAGGGTTCGCGCGGAAATAGTTGATGGCTTCGACACCGTCGCGCGCCGTCACGACTTCGTAGCCGTGATTGAGCAACACGGTGCTGAGCATGTTGCGGACGCTGGCCTCGTCATCCACAAGCAGGATCAATTCGCCATGCGCGCGCGGCGGGAAAGGCGTGGCGCTGGCGGCGCGTGGCGTCGGCGCGGCGGTGCCCGGAGGCTTCAAACAGAAGCGCAGGTCATCAACGGCGGGCCCTCCAGCAGCTTGAAAGGCAAATCCCGAACGAAATCGACGGAGGAGCAGATGCAGGAGGCCGCCAAATATGGCCAGGAGCAGGAGACGGGTAAGGAAAGCGAAAGAGACCGACATCAGAGGTGTTAAGCAGACACCGGGCCATGGCGAACGGGCCCGGCTTGGCGGACGGTGGTGACCGCCCTGATGCCATGCAACTGCAAACGCGACCGCTGGTCCCCTTATTGGACGGACCAGCGGCGGGAGCAGGGCAGAATGGACCTATTTGCCTTGGCGAAGCGTGATGGCGCCGTTCATGGAGGTCAGCTTGATGTCCACGCCACCTCCATTGAGGGTGCCGACGATGGCCTTGCCGCCAAAGGGAGGCGCCGGGGGCATGGGCGGCATCGGGACGCCATCGATACCGTTGCGGGCGAGTTCGCGGGAGACTTCCCGCGTCACTTCGCGGGCGATGGCCATGCCGGCGCGGGCGGCTTCGGAGGCGATCCTGGCGGCCTCCCGGGCCATTTGGGCGTGATCGCGATCGGCTTCGGCGACCTCGCGATCCCGTTCACGGGTTCGTTCCGCGAGGTCGGCGCTGGCGCGGCCGGAGACCTTCTCGCTCTTGGTCTGGAGGACGTTGTCGGGGAAGTTGGTGCGGATGGAACCGTTGTGGGTGCGCATGCGCAGGTTGGCCTTGGTGTCGGCGGGCAAGCGCACGTCGATTTCGCCATTCATGGTGGAAAACGCCACGGGTTTCTCAGGAGCGCGTTTGAAAGAGGCGCTGATCTCGCCGTTCATCGTGTTCACGACGGCGGAGCTGGCGATGTCGCGGAGCGTGACCTCACCGTTCATGCTGTTGATGTCGAGGTCACCTTCGACACCATCCACCTCGATATCGCCACCCATGGAATTGTTGACGACCAAGTTGGTGTTGCGCGGGACCCGGATCTCGAACTCGGCGCCGCGGGCGACCCAGACGTTGTCGCCCGTGATGGAGATCACGGCGACGTTGTCCTTTTCGACGAGTTCGAACGTCACATCTTCGTCGAGGCGGCGGAAACCCTCATCGTCCACCTCGGCACCGCCCTTTTGATCGAGCGAGGAGATGACAACGACTTCATCGCCATCGATGCCGGTGATGTGAGCTTCGGCCCAGGGAATGGTGAGTTTAAGGGTGCCGGGCTTGGTCGGATCGGAGAATTTCACGCGGGCCGTGGAGCCGGAGCCTTCGGCGGCTTGGATCCGGATGGCGGGCGCGAGCAGCGCGGCTGCGGTGAGGACGAGCAGAGCGCGGGGGAAATATCGGAACAGGAAGTTCATGAGAGGGTGGGATCAGTCGGGTTGTTGTTTTTGAGAGTGTCAGCGGGTGAAGGAGTGCGAAGGACGGCGAGGCCACGGCGCGCGGAATCGCGCACGTTCTTGTCGGCGGATTCGTCGCGGCTAAGCTGTTCGAAGACGGGGACGGCGCCGGTCTCGCGCACCGAGGTGAGCAGGTCGATCATGGCGACCTGGACCAGCGGCGAGGATTCGCGCGGGAGATTTGCGAGCAGGCCCTGGCGCACGACCTCCTGGTCGGCATGGGCGGCGAGGGCTTCGACGGCGGAGAGACGGACGTTGACCGACGGGTCGAGGGCGAGCGCGCCGACGAGATCGGTGAGCACGCGGCGGTCGGGACTCTTGAGATCCATGGTGGCCAGCACGCCTTGGAGGCGTTCGCTGGTGGATTTCTGCTGAAGGAGGGTGGCGGCGACGAGGCTGCCCATGTCGTTCATCTGTGCCTTTTGGTCGGCGAGTTCCTTTTCCAGTTTGGCGAGACGCTCGGCATCGGCCTCCGAGGTGGTGGTTGCTGTCGGCACGGTCTCGGGGGAAGGCGTCCGCAAGAACCGGGCGCCCGCGAAAAGGCCGAGCGCGAGCACCGCGAGAGCGCCGGCGAACTGGAGCGAAGGCGCGGAAGGAATGAGCGCGGCGAAGAAACGATCGAGCCGGCTGCGGGCGAGGGCAAAGGGGCTCACGCTGTCGGCGTCCCGCTGGTGCGTCTCGAGCATGGCGTAGAATTGCTCGCGCAGGCGCGGGCTGGGCTCCTCGCTAGTGGGAAGGGCGTCGAGCTTGCGGGTCATTTCCTGGAGGGCGGACCACTCGCGCTGGCAGGTCGGGCAGGAGGCGAGGTGGGCGCGGAGCGCGACGGATTCATCGGGCGGCAGGGTGCCGTCTTGGTAGTCGATGAAGTTGTCCTGGACGCGTTGGCAGTTCATGGCGGAGGGAAGTGAAGAGTGAAAGTGAGAGGGGAAAGTAGGGGTGAGGGTGAAAGTGAAAGGCGGACGGAAAGTGGTTTCAGGTGGGCTTGGTCACTTTTCATTTTCACTCTCACTTTGTCCTTCCTCAGGCGGCCTGTTCCTTGCGGATTTTGAAGTATACCTCCCGCAGCTCCTTGAGGGCGCGGTGAGCGCGGACCTTCACGGCGCCAACGGAACAGTCGAGCAGGCGGGCGATTTCCTGGTGGTTGAGATGTTGGAGGCGGGCCAAAACGAGGACTTCGCGGTGTTCATGCGGCAGGCGGGCAAGGGCGCGGCGCATGAGCGCGAGGTCGTCGGCGGTGCCGGCTTGGGTATCGGGGGCCGCTTCCTGATCGGGCTCGTCGTGGAAGTCAGCCGGGTCGGCCGGGGTGGGTGTGCGCGCGTGTTTACGGAAATGATCGGCGACGACCTTGCGCGCGAGATGGTAGATCCAGGCGGAGAACTTGCCTTCGTCGCGGTAAGTATGACGGTATTTAAGAATACGGTAGAAGACGATCTGGACGAGATCCTCGCTGACCGAGGGTTGGTTGGTCAGCCGCACAAAGAATCCATAGAGTGGCCGGTGATGACGTTCAAAGAGCTCCCCGAGCTTCCGGATCTCCCCGGCGCGCACGGCAATCATGAGTTCATGGTCAGAAACAGCTTCCACGGCGGCAGGCAGGCTATCCGGTGCGGTGTCGGAGGGAACTCGGAATTGGGTGACAGTGGCGAGGGACATGGAACGGAATCATAGTGGCGTGCAGCAGGGATAACCGTTCATGGGCGGCCCGGTTACAGGAAATATCACTGGCAGACTGTGGGCGTCCGGGTAAGGTGGCGCATGAGTGTCCGCGTCCATCACAAGCTCCATGGGATGAGGAGCTTGCTCGTTTTGGCGCTCACGGCCCGAGCATTGGTCGCGGCCGATTGGCAGGCGCTCCCGCCGGAAGAATTCGCCCGATTGCCCGAGGTTCAAGAGCGGGTGGTATTCGAAGACTTCAATCGGGCCCTCATGAGTGCTGCGATCTTTCATGAGACCAATCGCGTGCGACAACGCTTGGGGCTGCCGCTCTTCAAGCATATACCGAAACTCGACGATGCGGCGGACCTGAAGGCATCCATTGGAATTCTGCAAAGTGAACTAACCCACGACAATCCGCTGCCATCCACCGCCACGCCGGCCGATCGCGTGCGTTCTGTCGGCCTGCGCTACAGCCAAGTGTCCGAAAACATCGCCCGGCTCGGCCTTTTCGATCTGCCTCCCGGGGTTTCTCAGGTCGGTGTGCGGCAACGCGGCGGGCGCACGGAATTCTATCGCCTCGACACCAAGCAAGCCGTGCAACTCCGCACCTATGCGGATTTTGCCGAAGTGGTGGTGGCTTCGTGGATGAAGTCCCCGGGGCACCGTTCCCACATCGTCAATCCGGAGCTGACCGCGCTCGGTTGTGCCGCCCGTCCCTGCCGCAGCCAGGTGGTCAATCACGAGCAGGTTTATGCCGTCCAAGTATTCTTCACGCCCCGGTGAAAACTATCTGGCGGATGGGAGCGCGAGTGCCCCAAGATGTAGATACGCCGAATTTTGCTTGAGTTTTTAGGCAACAAATCCCGGAAACAAGCGTCTTGAAGCACTCCCCAATCACCAAGCCGATGATCAGACCGTCGTTTTCTAACAGCCGGGTTGCCGGCGCTTTCTCCCAATTCGAATCGTTCCGCGCTTTCGTTGCCCGATTGCTCCTGCTGCTCACGACGCTCTGTCTGCCGGCGCTGGCCCGGGCGCAGGACTACACATATACTACCTATGCGGGCACGCCCGGCCGTTCCGGCAGCCAGAACGGGCAGAACGGCAACCTGAACGCCTCGACGTTCAACTTCCCCTTCGGCATCGCCATCGGATCGGACGGCACGCTCTACGTCACCGACACCGGCAACTCCCTGATCCGGAAAGTGACGCCTGCAGGTGCGGTGACCACGTTCGTGGGCAAGCTCGACAACTTTGGCGGCACCGATGGCAGCGGCACCAACGCGACCTTCAACCGGCCGCACGGCCCGGTCTTCGACCGCGCGGGCAATCTTTATGTTGCCGACTTTGCTGGTGGCACCATTCGCAAAATCACTCCCGCCGGCGCCGTGACGACCCTGGCCGGCACCGCTGGCACGATCGGCAACGTCGATGGCACGGGTGCCGCCGCCCGCTTCGCCGCGCCCAGTTCGCTGGCGATCGACGGGGCTGACAATCTCTACGTGGCCGATTCCGGCAACCACGTGATCCGCAAGATCACGCCTGCGGGCGTGGTCACCACGCTGGCGGGCACCGCCGGTAGCTTCGGTGCGACCGATGGCGTCGGCGCCGCGGCACGATTCAACAACCCGCGCGGCATCGTCTGCGCTGCGGACGGCACGCTCTACGTCGCCGACACCAACAACAACTCCATCCGCAAGATCGCTCCCGATGGCGCCGTCACCACGCTGGCCGGCCAGACGAACACCGTCGGTGGCGCCGACGGCACCGGTTCGGCCGCGCGTTTCAATTTCCCCAACAGCCTCGCGCTCGACCAAGCCGGCAACATCATCGTGGCCGACGAAAACAATTGCACGATCCGTCGGGTGACTCCGGCGGGTGTGGTCACGACCATTGCCGGTTCGGCGGGCGCACAAGGTCGCGTCAATGGCACCGGTTCGGCTGCGCGCTTCAATCAACCCACCGGCGTTGCCGTGGACGGTTCCGGCAACATCTACGTGGTGGACTACGTCAACCAGTTGATCCGGAAGATCGCTCCCGACGGCAATGTCACCACCGTCGCCGGCACGGGCGGCAGCACCGGCAGTTACGATGGCACCGGCTACAGCATGAGCCCGGTCTTCCTGCGTGGTCCCACCAGCGCGGCCGTGGACGGCGCGGGCAATGTGTATATCGCCGACACGCTGAACCACAGCATTCGGAAAATTACGCCGGCGGGTGTCACCACGCTCCTCGCGGGCGACGGCTCGTCCGCAGGCAACAGCAACGGCACTGGCACCGCGGCGCGTTTCAATGCCCCGGTGGGTGTCGCCGTGGACGCAGCCGGCAATGTTTATGTTGCCGACGCCGCGAACCATCTCATCCGCAAGATCACTCCGGCGGGCGAGGTGACGACGGCGGGCGGACAAGCCGGCCAGCCCGGCTATGTCGATGGCGCAAAGGACACGGCCAAATTCGATTTCCCCAGCGGCGTCGTCGTTGATGGCGGCAACAATGTCTATGTGGTGGATTACGCCAATCACGTGATTCGCCGGATCGCTCCGGATGGCACCGTCTCCACCCTCGCCGGTGCAGCGGGCCAGGCCGGCGCAGCCGACGGCGTCGGTGGATCGGCCCGTTTCCGTTATCCGCGCGATATCGCGCTTGATGGCAGCGGTAATCTCTACGTGGCGGATACCGGCAACAGCAGCATCCGTCGCATTTCTCCCGGTGGTCTGGTTGTGACCCTCGCGGGTGGAGTGGCCGGCGCAGCCGACGGCACGGGCAGCGCGGCCCGGTTTGAAAATCCTGTCGGTCTCGCGGTGGACGCGGGCGGCAATGTTTTTGTGGCGGATTCGGGCAACAGCACGCTCCGCAAGGTCACGCCCGGTGGCGTCGTTACGACCATCGGCGGCAGCCCCGGCGTCATCGGAAGCATAGACGGCGTCGGCGGTGCCGCGCGCTTCAATCATCCGACCGATATTGCCGTGAACGCTGCGGGCACGCTCTACATCGTCGACAATCGCAATCACTCCATCCGCAAAGGCACGCTGCCCGGCAGCCCTGACGAAGGTGGCAACGGGGGCGGCAATGACGGCGGTAACGGCGGCAACAATGGTGGTGGCAACAATGGCGGCAACAACGGTGGCGGCTCGAATGGCGATGGCACCATCGGCACGGGCGTTTTGTTGCAGCCTGTCGGCATGGCTGCCGATGCATTCGGCAACCTTTATGTGGCGGACACCGCCAACCATGTGATTCGCAAGATCGGGCAGGACAATGTCGTGACGGTTTTCGCCGGCCGCATCGGCACCGCCGGCAGCACCGATGGCAAGGGTGATGCCGCGCGCTTCAGCAGTCCCATCGGCCTCGCCTTTGATGCTGGCAACAACCTCATCGTCGCCGACTCCGGCAACTTCACCATTCGCAAGATCGCCTCCGATGGCACGGTTACGACCCTCGCCGGTCTCGCGGGCAGCAGCGGCACCGCCGACGGCAAGGGCGATGCGGCCCGCTTCGGCCAGCCTTGGGGCGTCGCTTTCGGCGTCGCCACCGGCGATATTTTCGTCACCGACCCGGTCAACGCCACGCTTCGCCGGATTACTTCCGACGGCACGGTCACCACGTTCGCCGGCACGGCCCGGGTCACCGGTGATGCCGATGGCGTTGGCGCTTCCGCCCGTTTCAACAACCCGACCGGCATCGTATACGAAGGCAACGGTTACGTTGTGGTCGCCGATACCTTCAACAACGCGTTGCGCGTGGTCAGCACAACGCGTCGCGTGGTTAGCACTGTGGCGCTCGGCACGATTGAGACGGCCGGCACCATCAAGGTTGTCCTTACCGATGCCGGGCTGCCCGGCGGCAGCATGCAACTCGATGTGGCGGCTGCCAGTGGCGACATTTCCGGCACTTGGGCCGGCAAGATTGTCTCCGCGATCAACGCGAACACGACGCTGGCCGCGCGTTACACCGCCAGCAACAATCTCAGCGACATCTTCCTCACCTACAATCCCGGTGTGGACGAATCGCATACGGTGAACATCTCGATCGACAACGGGACCACCACCGGCGTCACGCCCCGTCCGACCAGCATCGCCTCCACGGCGCAGGCGACGGTCAGCACGTTTGCCGGTTCCGCCGGCATCAGCGGCGCTTACGACGGCCCGGGTGAATTTGCGCTCTTCAACCTGCCGCAAGGCATGGCTGTGGACACCAGCACCGGCAGCATCTTCGTGGCCGACACCGGCAACAATGCGATCCGCCGAATCAACAACCGCGGCCTCGTTTCGACGGTCGCCGGCATTGCCGGCATTTCCGGCAATCGCAGCGGCAACGCGGAATTTGCGCTCTTCAACCAGCCGAAGGGCGTCGGCGTTTTCGTTTCAGGCAGAGTGCTCGTGACCGACACCGGCAATTCGATTCTCCGCATGGTGGTGCTGAACGCCGCCACGGGTAACACGGTTTCCACCCTCGCGCTGACCAACTCGTCCACCGGCGGTGGTAATGATGGCGGCAACAACGGAGGCGGTGGTGGTGGCGGTGGAGGCGGTGGTGGCGGCGGCGGTGGTTCGCACAGCCTCGCCTTCCTGGCCTTGCTCGCTGCGCTCACCGGCTTGCGACAATTCGTTCGCGGCCGCCGGCAAGCCTGACGCAGGTCTTCGCTGGTTTCACTGAAACCATTCGCTTTCGCGGCGTGGATGAAAATCCACGCCGCAATTGCATCATGATTTGATTTTCCTCCCGCGGGTCGCGCTCAGAGCAACGAGGTCTGCTCATACCAGTGTCCTTTAGCTTTTGAACTGTCATTGCGAGGAGCGAAGCAACGAAGCAATCCAGCTGGATCGTCACGGCCCGCTTTGTGGGCTTCGCGACGACAAAAGTCTAAAAGCTGTGAGTGTTTTGGTATCAGTGGGGCAGGCGAAGCGCGTTGCGCAAACATTGGACCGACCAAAGATCCGCAGGGAATCGGAGAGCGTCCTCAGCGCCGCATCAGATTAACCTATAATAGCTAATGGACCGGACTCGGTATTCGTCTCACGTGCACCGAGAGACCGTCGGATGAGAGCTATTCAGAAGTCTGAATGGCCGGTTCATTGCGACCGGCGGTGAACTGGACTTCGATTTTTACACCGGTGAACCCGGCTCCGACGGAACCATCATGCCAAGTCCGTCGGCTTAGCCGTTCCCGCAACACCCAGCATCACCCCACATGAAGACAAATAGAACGATCGTGTTCGCATTGTTCGCAGCCACTGCCTCCTGGCAGAGCCTGCTTGCCCAGACAACCCCCCCTGCGGCCGCCGCTCCGGAAAATGAAGAAGTCCTCCAGCTTTCACCCTTCGAGGTGGTGGCCGAGGACGATTCGGGCTACGTCGCCACCTCGACTCTCGCCGGCACCCGCATCCGCACCGACCTGCGCGATGTCGGTTCCGCCATTTCCGTTATCACGAAGGAATTCATGAAGGACATCGGTGCGACCGACAACAGCACCCTGCTCCAATACACCACCAATGCCGAGGTCGCCGGCACTCGCGGCACCTACGCCGGCTTGGGTAACGGCACCAGCGTGGATGAAACGGGCAACCTGCGGGCTCCCAACGGCGGTCAGCGCGTGCGCGGCCTGGCTGCGGCGGACAACACCCGCGACTTTTTCACCACCGACATTCCGTGGGATGGCTACAACGTGGACCGCATCGACATTCAGCGTGGTCCCAACTCCATCCTCTTCGGTCTCGGCAGTCCCGCGGGCATCGTGAACGCTTCGCTCAACGGCGCCAGCTTCCGCAACCGCGGCGGTGTTGAGTATCGCACCGGCTCCTACGGCAGCCATCGCGCCAGCCTTGGTCTCAACCAAGTGTTGATCGACAACGTGCTCGCGGTCCGGGTTGACGGCCTGTATAACCGGGAGCGCTATCAGCAGGATCCGGCCTTCCAAGACGACAAGCGCGTCTATGGTTCAATCCGCTTCGATCCGAAGCTCTTCAAGGATCCGGGTTTCCGCACCAGTCTCAAGGTGAAGTATGAGAACGGTGAGATCGAAGCCAACCGCCCGCGCACCATTCCGCCGCAAGACAGCATCACCCCGTGGTTCCGCCCGATCAATCTCGACCCGAACAACCTCATGGGTGGCATGGGCAAGACCGTCGTGCCGAACGGCTACACGCTCGGTTCCTCCGCTTCGACCTTCAACCCGTGGATGGGCGGCCTCGTCAACCAACAGCAGCCGCTGTGGTTCATCGACGGTGCCAGCAACCAGCTCTACCGCATCTACGGCGGTTTTGTGAACACCGGCGCCTTGAACGCCTCCGGCGTGCCCCAGGGTGCGGGCACCAATCTCGTCGGCCAGCGCTACGCTGACGTGTTCTCGCAGGTCGGCAGCTTCAGCGGCTATGCCAACAATGCCCGTCTGACGAATTCGCAATACGGCCAATACCGCAACATGTCGCTGACCGATCCCACGGTCTTCGACTTCTACAACCAGCTCATCGACGGTCCCACCAAGAACGAATGGGAAGGTTGGGATGCCTACAACGTCGACCTGAGCCAGACCGCCTTTGACGATCGTCTCGGCGTGCAGCTCACCTACGATCGTCAGAAATACGAGCGCGGTGGCCAGGGATTGCTTGGTAACCCGACACTCAACATCGACATCCTGCAGAACTTCCAAGACTACGTGGTCGGGCCGACCAACGCCAGCAACGGCAACGTCGCGAATCCCAACTTCGGTCGTCCTTACGTCGCCGGCGGTCCGGGTCGCGGTAATTCCTATGAGAGCGACCGCACGAATCTCCGCGGTTCGATTTTCGGTGAAATCCGCGCCGCGGACTTCCTCGATCGCGACAGTTTCCTGGCGAAGCTCCTCGGCAAACACCGCATCAACGGTGTCTACAGCAAGGAAAAATACCAGACCGAGAACCGCTCGTGGCAGATGCACGCCAACTCGACCGCCTACGCTTCCTTCAAGCTGCAGGGCAATCCCGACGGCATCACCAACCTGCCCCCCGTGGCGGTCATCTACCTCGGGCCGTCGCTTGCCAGCGCAAACTCGGCGGCCGGCGCCTACATCCCCGGCATCCAGTCCACGGTGACGCTCCAGGACGGCAACATCTACCAGTTTGATTCCACTTGGAAGAACCCGACAGGCGTCAACTTCAGTGATACGTGGAATGTCCCGACCAACCTGCAGCCGTTCTTCAACGGTAACCCGGTGATCAATCCCACCACCGGCCAGCCCTATGCGCAGCTCACGCAGGTTTCCAATCCGGCCAATTATGTCGGTTGGAACAGCAACTTCCACAACGAGCTCATGCGCTACAACAATGGCGAAGATCTCAGCCTCCTGACGGCCGCCGCCAAGAGCCTGCGTCAGACCACGTCTTATGCGGGATCCTGGCAGGGCTTCCTGTGGAACGACGCCATCGTCGCCACCGCCGGTTGGCGTTATGATGAGGTGCAAAGCAAGAGCGTCACCGCCCAGCCTGTGCAGGCAAATCGCGGTGCGCTCAACCTGAGCCCGAGCGTTTACAAGCTGCCGGACGCTTTCCCGACCGACCAGACGTTCAAGGATCACTCCACCGCCGGTGGTGTCGTCGTTCACCTGAACCGCTTGTTCTCGCGCGATGTGCTGCCGATCAACGTCAGCCTCTCGTATAACAAGTCGAGCAACTTCCAGGTCACCGATCTCCGCCGCGACATCTACGGCAACTCGATCAGCAACCCGACCGGCAACACCAAGGACTACGGTGTCACGCTGTCCACCAAGGATGGCAAATATTCGTTCCGGGCGATCAAGTATGAGACCAACCTGAGCGGTGCCAGCACCCAGCTCGATAACAGCGGCATCCGCAACACGATCGTGGACGCCATGAACTGGCGCAACATCAAGGTCTATTACATGTCCGCCTATGCTTGGTCCACGGCCGGACAGACCAATGTCACGCCTTATAACGGGCAGCGCCATCTTTGGGATGCCGCCTATATAGACAACACGACAGGCCGCCCCGTTGCTTCCGGTCAGGCTACCAATCCTCCGGCCAATTCACGGCTTGAGACGGTTACGGAAGCCAACACGCGTCGCGATGCCGCCATCAAGGCGCTCAACGACTTCCAAGTCTGGCTGACCGACAAGGGTTACTTCCAAGCCTGGAACTTCGGTGCCGGTCCGACGACGCAGTCGGCGCTGCAGACCCGCGGCGAATACGAGGCCAACCCGAAGCAGCCCGACCCGAACAGCGTTTACGACTATCGCACGGCTCCGCAGATGCAGGGTTTCGCGGTTACCGCGGACACGATGTCGAAGGGTTACGAGTTCGAGCTCGTGGCCAATCCGCTGCCGAACTGGCGCATTGCCTTCAATGCTTCGCAAACCAAGGCGGTTCGCACCAACGTTGGCGGCCCGGTGTTGGATGAATTGGTGACCACCATGGATGCCCTGATGGCCGGTCCCGCCGGCGATCTGGTTCGCTTCAACTCCGACTACTCGGCGGCGAACGAACTCCGCCAGGCTTGGAATCCGTGGCGCGGCCAATACACGCTGCTGAAGCTCCAGGAAAACACCGCCGCCTCCGAACTCCGCAAGTGGCGCTACAATGTCGTGACCAATTACACGTTCCGCGAGGGCGCCCTCAAGAACGTGAGCGTGGGTGGCAGCTATCGCTGGCAGGACAAGGTCGTGATCGGTTACCCGGTGATCCCGGGCGCCGGCAGTCTGGCCAGCTTCGATCTGGATAAGCCCTACTATGGCCCGTCGGAGGATGCCATCGATCTCTGGGTCAGCTACGAGCGCAAGCTCACCGACCGCATCAACTGGCGCATTCAGCTGAACGTTCGCAATGTGGGCGACAACAACGGCCTCATCCCGATCTCCGTCCAGCCGGACGGCCAGACCTGGGCCTCGGTCCGCATCGCTCCGACCCAGGAATGGTTCGTGACGAACAGCTTCGCATTCTGAGGTAACGAACAGAATATCGAGGCCCCCGGTTCCGGTTCAGCCGGGCCGGGGGCTTTTTCTTTAACCGTCCGATTTGCCACAATCTCGTCGAGGCATCTGTTTCGATGAGTCTGGTTCCATGCTCCTGATGCGCCACCTCGTCCGTCTCCTGTTTGCCTTGCTGACGCTCAGCGCCTTGGCGGCGACCGGGCGTGAGCGTCTGCTCATCAACGACGGCTGGCGTTTTCAGAAAGACGATCCTCCGGGCAACACCGTGGACCTGCGCTACGATGTGCGGCCCGAAGTTGGCCGGCGGCGCGATGACGGACCCGCCGACGCGAAGCCCGAAGAAGTCGCCCACCTCGCGGCCGAGGCGAAGACGGTGCTCAGGCCGTGGGTTCTTCCCACCGCCAATCCGCTCATCAAGGACCCCGCAAAACGCCATGTGCGTCCCGCGGGCGACCCGGGCTCCGATGTGCCTTACGTGCAGGCCGCGTTCGACGATAGCGACTGGCAGTCCGTGACACTTCCGCACGACTGGGCCATTGCCGGACCCTTTATCCGGAGTGGCGACGTCGGTGGCATGGGCCGTCTACCGAGTTGGGGCATCGGTTGGTATCGCCGCAAACTCGACATTCCTGCAAGCGACGCGGGCAAGCGCGTGTTCCTCGAGGTGGACGGCGCGATGTCCTACGCCGTCGTGTGGCTCAACGGTCGTCTCATCGGTGGCTGGCCCTTTGGCTATTCCTCGTGGCGCGTGGATCTCACGCCGCATCTCGTGCCCGGTGGCACCAACCAGCTCGCCATCCGCCTCGACAATCCGTCGGCGTCCTCGCGCTGGTATCCGGGCGGCGGACTTTACCGCAACGTCTGGCTCACCAAGGTGCGGCCGGTGCACGTGGACCAGTGGGGCGCGTTCGTCACGACACCGGAAGTTTCCCAAGAGTCTGCGACCGTGAGCCGCGCAGTCACCTTGGCCAACACTTCTGCTGAGAAGACCGCAGTCACCGTCACGACCGAGTTGTTCGCTCTCGATGCCGCGGGCATGCGCATGGGTGATCCCGTCGCACAATTCGCTCCCGTCGAGTTGACCATCGGCGCCGGCGAGCGCGCGACCACGCACAGCACACTGGCGTTGGCGAATCCGCGTCTCTGGGGCCCGCCACCCACGCAGACCCCGCATCGCTACGTCGCGATCACGCGCGTGACGCGCGACAGCGATGTGCTCGACACCTACGAAACGAAGTTTGGCATTCGCGCCCTGAAGTTTGATCCGGGACGCGGCGTGTTGGTGAACGGCGAGCCGATCCGGCTGCAAGGTGTGAACCAGCACCACGACCTCGGCGCACTTGGCGCGGCCTTCAACGTGCGCGCCGCTGAGCGTCAGTTGGAGATCCTGCGGGACATGGGTTGCAACGCGATTCGCATGGCGCACAACCCGCCCGCACCCGAATTGCTCGAGCTGACCGACCGTATGGGCTTTCTCGTCATCGACGAGTCCTTCGACTGCTGGGAACGCCGCAAGACACCGCTCGATTTCCATCTCATTTTTCCCGACTGGTCCGAGCCCGACCTGCGCGCGCTCGTGCGTCGAGATCGCAACAGCCCCTCCGTCATCATGTGGAGCATCGGCAACGAGGTCGGCGAACAATACACCGACGCTGCTGGCGCGGCGGTTGCGCAGCGCTTGCACGACATCACGCGCGAGGAGGACCCCACGCGCCCGACCACCACCGCGATGAACTGGGCCAAGCCCGACATGCCCCTGCCGGCGGTCGTGGACGTCATCAACCTCAACTATCAGGGCGAGGGCATCCGGCAGGAGCCTGAATTCGAAGGCACCGACCGCATCCGCACCCCGCCGCAGTATCCGTTTTTTCACGCGAAATTTCCTGGCAAAGTCATCATCAGCAGCGAGAGCGCTTCCGCCTTCAGCAGTCGCGGCATCTATCTGTTCCCGGTTTCCCCTCTCGTCAGTGCACCGGTGCGCGATGGTCGCGGCGGAAATTCGCGCAGCCACCACGTCACCGCCTATGAGCTGCATGCCGTGGATTTCGGCTCCACTGCCGACAAGGTTTTCGGCTCGCTCGACCGGCATCCCTACGTGGCCGGGGAATTCGTCTGGACCGGCTGGGACTACCTTGGCGAGCCCACGCCTTACTATACCTCGCGCAGTTCTTACTCCGGCATTATTGATCTCGCGGGCTTTCCGAAGGACCGGTTCTGGCTTTATCAGGCGCGTTGGCGTCCGGACCACCCGATGGCGCATCTGCTGCCGCACTGGACCTGGCCGGAGCGGGTCGGTCAGGTCACGCCCGTGCATGTGTTCACGTCGGGCGACGAAGCGGAGCTCTTTCTCAATGGCCGTTCCCTCGGTCGGAAAAGGAAAGCCGCCTATGAATACCGTCTGCGCTGGGACGAGGTCGTTTATGAACCCGGCGTCGTGGAAGTCGTCGCCTACAAGGATGGCCGCGAATGGGCGCGTGACACGGTGCGCACCGCCGGCGAACCTGCTGCGATCGAACTGCTGCCTGATCGCGCAACGATTCATGCCGACGGCTATGATCTTTCATTCATCACCGCGCGCATCACTGACGCGGACGGCGTGACGGCACCGCGTGCGTCACACCGGTTGCATTTCACCATCGAAGGGCCCGGCGAAATCGTCGCGACCGACAACGGCGATCCCACCAGCTTCGAGCTATTTCCCTCACCGACGCGCGAAGCCTTCAGCGGTCTGTGCCTCGTGATCGTCCGCGCCCAACGCGGCGGGGCCGGCACCGTGAAGATCACGGCCAGCGGCGAAGGGTTGCGCGCAACAACCACCGTCATCACCACGACCACCGGCGCGCCGTGATTCGCGCGCGGAGGCACGCGTCCCGCTTCCTTTACCCCAAACCCCATGCATGCTCCCCACCTCCGAATCCATCCCGGGACTGCGGTCCTTTGCCTGACGATGTTGGTGACCGGTTCCGTAGCCGCGGCCGATCCGCTCGGCGCCGCTCCAACCGAAGCACCCAAAACGCACGTGCTCTTCATGGGCGCTGACATCTCCGTTGAACAGGGACGGGCGTTGCATCCGTTGATAGATGCCACGGATTACGCGCTGATTGTGCGGATGGACGACAAACCGTTACAAGTCCCGCACCGGCGCGTGACGGACATCCGCATCAAGGACGTGCTCAAGCTGAGCGCGACGGGCGTCGGCATCGAAAGCCTGAAAGTGGAGCGGGCGTATGCCGAAGGCAACGATCCCTTCGAAAGTCTCGTCCGCAACACCACGTTTTCGGCCGGCGAATCGGCCGTCGCCGATCTCGCGCAGGGTGAGCGCGTGAGGGCCGATATGGCGGTGGCCGGCGCCGGCGCCGCAGTGGCTTCCGCAGGCAATCCGGAGGACAGCGCCAATGCCGCCCAGGCCATGGCCGGGGCGCAGAGCCGGCTGGCGTCCGCCGAACAGGCGGTGAGCCGCGCCCTCGACAGTTCCGTCAGCTCCAGTTTGGTCGAGCGTCAGCAACGGGCCATCGGTGAGGAGATGTTCGACGCGATCCGCTTCGGATTCGAGGTGCGCCCGGACCGCGACCTGGCGCAGCCCTATTATGCGCTCGTCGCGCTCATCAGGGAAAAGGACAGCCGCACCAAGGAGGCGATCAAGTGGACCTATGTGAAACCGCTCGGTCCGATCGCGGCGGGAAGTTCGCGCAAAGTGCGCGGGCTCCAGGGCGGACTGCCCTCGGGCTACGTCCTCGAGAGCTGGGAAGTGCATGTATATGACGGCGGCGAGGAGCTGGCGACCAACCTGTCGCGCAAGCGGGTCGAGCTGACGGCGGAGGAGGCTCAGGAGTTTCAGATCATCGAATACATCGCCAACAACCGTGGCCGCACGCTGCCGGCCGGCCCGCTGGATCCGGTGCTCGTGGGAGCGGCGCGCGGTGCACTCAGCCCGGATCAACTTCGTCGCACCTGGCATGTGCGCGTGGACAAAAACGGCCACGTGACCGCGGTCTTTCTCGATGCCGCGGGCAAACAACCCGTGGCAAACGCCGGGGTTGAGGCGGTATTGAAGACGCTGCGCTTCAAACCCGAGCTCGCGGCAGGCAAGCCGGTGGACTCCATCATTCCGCTGAAACTGGAGTAATCCGACGGACGCTACAGCCGGCGCGTTCAGGCAACGAGCGTGTCGCGACCAGACGGTGGTCGCGTTGTCTGCTCGATGGAAAGGGCGTGACGCCGCTTCGGGAGGGTGGCGCCTTCGCACCAGACGCCGCCGACGGAAGTCACCGTGGCCACCGCCGGGAGGCCCAGCGAGTTTTGCTGCAACTGCGCGGCGAGCATCTCGACCGCAAGTTCGCCGACCTTCCGGCAATCGACCCACACGCCGGCGAGATCGCGCCGGGGCTCATGGAGCTGGAGGTCGGCATACGCGAAATCGGCCGGCACTTGAAATCCGCTGCGGCGGATGTGTTCGAGAACCGCCGGCGTGGGACCGAGAATCACGTCGGGCCGGTATTGGCGGTTCCAGCGCAGAAGCGCGGCGGCGTCGTTGGCGGCATCGTGCGGCGAAATCTCGTCCCCGGACTCCTCGTCCACGGGGCTCTGCAAATGCATGATGGGCAGCTTCTCGCGCAGGTGACACCGATATTGTTCCGCGTGGAAGGCGGCCGACCACACTTGGTCGGTGAGTTTGTCCCAACGATGGGGCATCACGAGGCCGATGCGCTGATAGCCGGCGTAGAGCACGTGCTGCATCGCCAGCCGCATGACGCTCACCGGATCGACCGCGACTTGATTCACGGCGGGAGCTTGGGGAAAGCAGCCGATTCGAACGGCGCTAAGCCGCGACCAAGTGAGCTCAGTCAGGTCTTCGCAGGAAGTGCGGGAAGCGGCGAAGAGCACACCGCGGATGCCACGGTGGAGAAGCACGCTGTCGAGCCGGTGCAGGTTCATGCCGGCTTCGCCCATCCACACGTGATCGAGATGATAGCCGAGCTCTTCCGCCTTCCGCTTCGCCGCGGCATAATGCATGTCGTGCGCGGGCACGCGGCTCCAGCCCCATTGGGTTTCCCAATTGGTGATGTAGGCGATGGTTTCGCCATTGATGGGTTTGCGCCGCGTGTTGCGGTAGGCGACCAGCGCCTGCAACGCCGGATCGGGACAATAACCGAGCGAGCGCGCGACTTCCTGAATGCGCCGGCGCGTGGCCTCGGGTATCAGCGGCGAGTTGCGCAGCGCCAGTGAAACCGTCGTGTTGTGCACGCCGGCCGCGCGCGCGATGTCCGATTGCGTGACGCGCGTTTTCGCGCCGCCAGTGATCGGTTCGCCCGGCGATGGTTGCGCGAGCATGCCGCCGCCAGCCTCCGTTTTTGGGGGTAGGGGGAGCGGGGTATCGCTACGCTGACGATTTGCGGGGTGGCGTCGGTTCGGACGCATGGCGCTTGGCCCAAGGTGGGCTAGGTTCCGGCAACCTCTTGCCTCAAAGCGCCCTGTTCAACCGCCTGTTAGTAATGCCCGCGGTATTCCCGGGGTCATATCAACGGTTGAGCACGCGGGAGCGTCCGCTGTTTACTCGAGCTGGATGATGCCCTGTTTGACGCCGGCCAGAATCGCCTGCGTGCGGTCGGAGACGCGCAATTTTCCAAGGATGCTGGTCACGTGAACTTTCACGGTCCCTTCGACGAGATCCAACCGGGCGGCGATTTCCTTGTTGCTGAGTCCTTGCGCGATGAGATTGAGCACCTCGATCTCGCGGGAGGAAAGTTGGGAAAGCACGCGACCCTGCAAACGCATGGAAATTTCCGGCGGGATGTAATGCTCGCCTTGGTGCACGCGCCGGATGGCTTCAAGTAGACGCTCCAAGGGCATGTCCTTCACCACGAAACCGGAAGCGCCCGCGCGGAAGGCCTGGTAAACCTCTTCGCCGCTCGCGTAATTGCTGAACACGAGCACGCGTGCCTCCTGGAATTCTTCGCGCAGCAGCCGGATGGTCTCAACGCCGCTGAGTCCCGGCATACGCAGATCGAGCACGACGACATCGGGTCGGTGATGGCGATAGGATTCCAGGGCGACGTGGCCGTTGTCGGCTTCCGCGACGATTTCCATGTCCGGCTCGCCACCGGCGGCCGTCACGAGTCCCATGCGCATCACGATATGATCATCCACCAGCATGATGCGGATTCTTTTGGTGAGCGTTTTCATACGGCGGGTTGAAGGGTGCGCACGCGGACCTGGACTATCGTGCCCTGACCGGGAGCGCTTTGGATGTCGAGATCGCCGCCGATCTTGGCGGCGCGCGAGCGAAGCCCGCGCAGGCCGAAGTGGCCGATGCCGTGGGTGAAGATGTCGCCCGGCACGAAACCGTTGCCATCGTCGCTGACGGCGAGTCGCACGGCATCGATTTCGTAGGTGAGCGTGATGATAATATGGCGGGCGGCAGCGTGGCGCACCGCGTTGGTGATGGCTTCCTGGGCGATGCGCAGCAGGTGGTGCTTGGTGGCGGGCGGGAGATCAGTCTTCTGTCCCTGGATGTCGATGCGGACCTCCGCGGTTCCGGGGCCGATCAGGGTGGCGATGCGCTGCAGCGCTTCACCGAGCTCGTTGCCCTCCAGCAGCGGTGTTTCCATGTCCCACACGGCGTGCTGCACCTCGTGCCGCGTGAACGACACCATGTTGCGCGCGACCAATAGGCGGGCGCGCACGTCGTCGGCCAAATCAGGCAGCTTGAGCGTGGCATCAAGTTGGAGCATCAGGCCGCTCAGGCCCTGTTGCAGGCTGTCGTGAATCTCGCCGGCGAGGCGGCCGCGTTCGGCGAGGGTCGCGGCGTTGCGTGTCTCTTCGTTGAGCTGCTGCATGGCGGTGCGCAATTCCTCGGTGCGCTCCACCACGAGGCGTTCCAGCGCGATGTTCTTCGCCTGCGATCGACGCGCGGACCAGTGCATGAGGCCGAGCACCGCACCGATGCCGAGCAACACATACAGGCCATAGGCGGGCCAGCTGCGATACCACGGTGGATTGATCACAAAGCCCACGGTGAGCGGACGGCCGACGGGCTTGCGCGTGTCGCTGAGCCTGACTTCGAGCTGGTAACTGCCCTCGCGGAGATCGGTGAGCGTGAGCAGCGAACCGTTGCCGAGCACCACGCGACTGTCGCTGCCCTGATGGAGTCGGAATTCATACGCGGGCGGCTGGCGCGTCGCGTAACTGCCGGCAAAAAAGCGGAAGACGAGGCTGTTGTCCTCGAACGGCAACCGGGGCAAGTCGTCAACCAAACCGGGATTCGACAGCAATTCCCGGTTGGTGCGGCCGTTGGTCAGCGACACGAGCGCGGGATTGAACTCCGGTCGCGGCACGGCCTCGAAGTTGCGGTTGAGGTGGTAGAGGGACTGCCCCGTGACGAGCCAGATGTCGCCGCCGGGCAACAGGTGCGCGAGCGGAAAGCGGTCGTTGATCTTGCCGAAGGTCGTGTCGAACACCGGCTGGCCGTCATGCATGCGGATGTTCAGCAGGCCATCGTCGTGGGTCGCCCAGATGGTGCCGGTGGCGTCCTGCCGGAATCGGTTGATCAGGAAGGGCGCGCGATCGATGAGGACACCGAGTTCGGGACGAGGGATGATGGTTTCGCGTGTTTCGTCGAAAAACAGCCGCCCATCGGGCAAGCCGGTCATCGCCACGATGCCGTTCGCCCAGCCAATGTTGATCCACCGCGGTGTTTTCCACGGGAAATCCTCGAAAACCCGCACGTCCAATCGGTCGCCTTGCAGGCGCACGCGCGCGGCACGGTTGGGGCCAAGTTCGATCCACGCGGCATGGTCGGTGCCATGCACCACAAAGGGATAACCACGGCCCGGCACGCGCGGAGCGCATTCCACCCACCGATCGCCGTCGCGCCGCAGGGCGGTGATTTCGTTGCTGCCGAGCACATACACGATGCCGCCCACCTGGACGAGCCGGGCGACGTCAAAATCGGTCATCACCGTCGTGAATCCGCCCTCCGGATCATGCTCGTAGAGGCCGGTGTTGGCCCCGACCAACAGGCGGTCGTCCAACGTGGTGATGGCCCACACGCTGCCCTCGGGCTGGTCGGGCATCAGGCGGAAGCGAGTCGTTTCGCCGGCGCGGCCGTCGATCGATTCATACAACCGGCCGCTCGAGGCGACCACGATCCGGCCGTTCCAGCGCACCAACTGCGGCCAGCTCAACGGCAGTCCCTGCCGCTGGCCAAACGAGGTGAGCGGGCTGTTGAACAGGATCTTCTCGATGCCACTCTCGTTGACGATCCACAGCACACCGTTTTCGCGGGAGGCCAGATCGGTGACGCGATGATAATCGGGCGTGGTGAGCGCGGAAATGATGCGACCCTCGGGCGACGCCACAAAGACTCCCGCGCCGGTGATCGCGACCGCGAGCTTGCCCTCGGGCAGGCGAAGGAGCGCGGTGACGCGTCCGAGCGCCTGCTCGCCCAACGTTCCCGGAAACGGCGAAAAGTTCCGACCGTCGAAAAAACGCAGCAGGCCGGCGTGGTTGGCGGTGATGACACGCGAATCATCCCATGCGGCCATTTGGTCGATCTCCGCAGCCTCGGCGACCGGCGGGCGGATTGTTTCGACCGTCTTGCGCGCCACATCCAGCCGGCAAATGCCGCGAACATACGAAGTGGCGTAGAGTTGATCGCCGATGAGAAAAATGCGCATGAGCGCGGGAATCTCGAGATAGGTTTGCCGGCCGGTTTCGCTATTCCAATGGACGATGCCCTCGAGTCCCGCGAAGCAGGCTCCGTCGGGCACGACCAGGATGTCGCTGAAGTTGGAATACCGCGCCCACTTCGGCGCGTCCGCGGGCACCAGCGATTCCGGACGAAGCCGGCCCTGATGCATGCCCACCACGCCCCAAGAGCCGAACGCGCCGTAGTAAGCGTCGCCTTGCGGACCGAATACGAGGCGTTGCATCACGATGCCCGTGCCTTCGCGCTCGGCGATGTCGAGCCAGGTGGTGTCGTTGAGCACAATGCACGAGCCCGCGCGCGTCACCGCAATCCGGCCAAGCGGATCGAAACCAAGGCGCATACCGCGCGACGTGTTGCCGATCTCCTCGTAGGAATAGAAACGCGTGAACGGCAGGCCGAGTTCGCCTTCCTCGTTTCCGTGACCCGGCAGCGCGACGGCCAGCGCGGCAACGGCCGCCAGCCAGGAGTTGCGAATCAAACCTGCCAGAAACGACCGGGACCGGAACAAAGCGACGCTGCCTGCGCGGACGTTCCGCGGCTCTGGCGAGCTGAATCCCGGCGAGGGCATGCCGCAAGGCTGGCCCCGGCGCGGAACCGGGCGCAAGCCGTTTTGCGGTGCAACCGCTCGGGTGAACGTTGTCATCTCAGGAGGTTCGCTGTTTGAGACGGTCGAGCATGACGGCACCGAGGAGAATGCAGCCGCGGGCAACGTATTGGTAAAACGGCGGGATGTTGAGCAGGTTCATCGCGTTCTGCACGACACCCATGATGAGCACGCCCGCGACGACCGCGCCGATGCGGGCCACGCCGCCGCTCAGCGAGACGCCACCGAGCACGCAGGCGGAAATCACTTCCAACTCGAGACCCTGTGAGGTGTTGGGCTGGCCGCTGGTCATGCGCGCCGCGAGCACCAACCCGGCACAGGCGGCGACAAGGCCTTGCAGCGTGAAGATGATGATCTTGATGCGCACCACCGGCACGCCGGCGAGATGGGCGGCTTCCTTGTTGCCGCCAATGGCCAGCGCATTGCGGCCGAACGCGGTGAGATTGAGCAACACGCCGAAGAGCGTGAAGCAGGTCACCGTCAGCCACACGGGCACCGGCACGCCGAGAAAGGCCGTGTTGCCGAGGGCGAAGAAGGCATCGACCTGGATGCCCACCGCGCGACCGTCGGAGGCGATGAATCCGAGCCCGCGCACAATCTGCATGGACGCGAGCGTGGTGATGAGCGCGTTGATGCCGAGGCGCGCGACAAACACACCGTTGGCAAAACCGATGAGTGCGCCCGCGCCCAGCGCGGCCGCCACGCCGGCGGCGACGCTCCCCGTGCTGTTCATCGCGGTTGCGCCGAGCACACCCGCGAAAGCCACGACGGAACCGACCGAAAGATCGAAGTCTCCCGCCGCGAGGCAGAACATCATCGTGCAAGCGATCATGCCCGTCGTCGTGACCGCGAGGGCAAGTCCGCGGAGATTCGTCACGGAAAAGAAATTTTCCACGAACAGGCCGCAGATCAGGATCAGCACGCCGAGCACGAGCAACATGCCGGCGGAATCCCACAGACGGGCGAAAGAAGAGGGGGAAGAAGCGGATTTCTGGCTCATGCGTCAGCGTGCATCGAATGGTGCGCGATTGTCCTCACGCACCCCGCCCTGCCGGGGCACCCTTCTCAAGAGGGGATTCAAGGCAACGCGTGCCAAGGACCGGGGCATCTCTACCAAGCCGGAACCATGCAGTTGCCCCCGGTCCCACCCGGCGATGGGAATTTCCATGATGAATCTGTGGGCAGCTCGCTTGCGGGCGCATGGCCAGAGCGCGCGCAAGCGCGCTGACCCACATCCTACTGCAAGGCCCCGGATCAAGAGAGGTGGCGCGCAGTGCCGGGGTGTGTGAAAGATAAACGAAGCGGACATGGCGGGATCGTCAGGCGTTCACTCCCGCCGGTAGCGCCGCGTGCAGCACCGTTTCGGGCGTGGCGGCGGTGCGGGGGAACTCGGCGGCGACGAGGCCTTCGCGCATCACGAAGATGCGATCGGCGATGCCGAGCACCTCGGGCAGTTCACTCGACACGATGACGACGCTCGTGCCGGCGGCGGCGAGGTCGTGGATGAGGGCGTAGATCTCGCTCTTCGCGCCGATGTCGATGCCCCGCGTGGGTTCATCGAGCACGACGACGCGCACCTGTTCCGAAAGCCAGCGCGCGAGGATGGCTTTCTGCTGGTTGCCGCCGGAGAGCAGGCCGATCAGGGTGTCGGGCGACGCCGTGCGCACGCCGAGCCGGGCGATCTGCGTGGCGGCGTTGGTTTTCTCCCACGCGCCATCGAGGAACAGTCCCGCGCGCAGGCGAGAACGGCGGGCGCTGAGGTTGATGTTTTCCGCCACCGAGCGGAGGGCGATGATGCCTTCCTTCTTGCGGTCCTCCGGACAGAACACGAGGCCCGCGCGGATCGCGATGCGCGGCGAACCGCCCGCGAGCAATTCGCCTTGGATGCGCACTTCGCCCGCAGTGGGCGCGACGGCGCCGCAGAGCAGGCGCATCAATTCGGAGCGTCCCGCGCCGACGAGACCGAAGAAGCCCACAATTTCACCGCGCTCCACGTCGAACGACACCGGCGCTCGCAAGCCCGGCCCCGCGAGGTCGCGCACCGACAATCCGCCGGGGCTGTGCGGACGCGGGCGGTAATTATAAACGTTGGTGAGCTCGCGACCGACCATGCTCTTCACAAGGGCATCGCGCGTGACACCGCTGAGCGTGTCGTGCGTGACGACATGCCGTCCGTCGCGGAGCACGGTGGCGGCATCACAGATCTCATAGACTTCGTCCATGCGATGCGTGACGTAGAGAATCGCCGTGCCGCGGTCGCGCAGGTCGCGGATGATTTTGAAAAGGTGCTCGGTTTCCTTGGCCGACAGCGAACTCGTCGGCTCATCAAAGGCCACGATCTTCGCGCCGCGGCCGAGAGCCTTGGCAATCTCGACCATCTGGCGTTGGGCGAGGGGCAGGCGGCCGAGTTTGGTGTCGGGGGAAATATCCTCGCCGATGAGCTGCAGCAGCCGCGTGGCTTCCGCGCGCAGGGCCGCGCGATCGAGAAACGGCCCGCGTCGCGGATAGCGGCCGAGCAGGAGATTTTCCGCCACGCTCATCTCGGGCACGAGGTGCAGCTCCTGATAGATGACGGCCACACCGGCCGCG
This sequence comes from Opitutales bacterium, assembly GCA_044507675.1. Lineage (GTDB taxonomy): Bacteria > Verrucomicrobiota > Verrucomicrobiia > Opitutales > Opitutaceae > Lacunisphaera. The sequence goes on from JBIQJF010000020.1 coordinate 75,632, forward strand.
ATGGCTTCGGCGGTGGACGCAAAGACATGCGGCTGCCCGCCGATTCGGACATTGCCGGCGGTGGGCTGATAGGCGCCGCTCAGGATCTTGAGCAGCGTGGATTTCCCCGCGCCATTCTCGCCCATCAGCGCGTGCACGCTGCCCGCGCGCACATTAAACGACACTCCATCGAGCGCACGCACCCCGGGGAATTCCTTGGTGAGGGAAGAGAATTCGAGGGTGGCAGTGGTCATCCGAAAATAGACCCCATGAGACTCACAGGGCGTATGGGTCCTATGGACGAAACGAGTTGAACCTTGCGTTCACAAAATCCCTTCGGCCTTGAGGAGCTGCTCGAAGTTTTCGCGTGTGATGAGCTGGCCGTCGGTGCGGGTGTCGAGGGGCGGCTCGGTGCCGTCCTTCACCCAGAAGTAGAGCAGTTCCGCGGTGCGAAATCCCTCGTAGGGAGCGGAGGCGTAGATGGAGCCGTAGAAGCCGGTGGGCGCGGGCTTGCGCAATTCGTCGAGGCAGTCGGTGCCGTTGATGCCGACGCCGATCACGTTGGCGGCCTTGTAGCCGTTGCCCTCGGTCGCGCGGACCGCGCCGAGCGTGGCGGTGTCGTTCATGCCGGCGACGAGCCAGTTCTTGATGCCGGTCTTCTGCGCGAGCAGGGCGTTGGCCGCGTCGAAGCTGCCGGGGATGTCGGTCGTTTTCTGCGGAGCTTTGAAAATGCGATCGGCGGGGAAACCGGCTTCCTTGAGCGCGGCGATGATGCCGTCGGTGCGCTCGCGCGCGGTGTCGAGTTCCTCGAAGGTCACGATGCACGCTGCGGTTTCGGCGGCGGCCCAACCGCGGCGCTGCATTTCGGCGGCGAGCGTCGCGCCGGACATGCGGCCGATCTTGGTGGCGGACATGCCGAGATAGGGGACCGATTCGATGAACTTGCCGGTGGCGTCCACGAAACGGTCGTCCACGGTGATGACCTTGAGGTTGTTGGCCTTCGCCTTGGCCACGATGGCGGGCCCGAGCCGGACATCGGGCGTGCAGATCACGAAACCCTGCGCGCCGTTCGCCGCGAGGCTGTCGATGGCGGCAAGGGTCTTCTCGCCGTCGGGCACGCCGATCTTGATGAGCTCGAAGCCGTGTTGGGCGGCGGCCTGGTCGGCGCCCTTCCACTCGTATTGGAACCACGGCTCCTCGGGCTGCTTGACGAGGAAGCCGAGCTTGATCTTCGCGGGTGCGGCCGAACCGCCGGCCGCCGCATCGTTTTGTTTGGAGCAACCGGCGCCGAAAGCCAGCGCCAGCACGGTGACGAGGGAAACGAGGAGACGCATGAGGGGAGGGGATGGGTCCGGGCGGAAGCACCCGGGCGTTCGCGACAGAGCCTTTGCCTGCGGTCCGCCCGTCGCAAGCCCTCTGTCGGGACGATTTAGTGCGGCATGATGGATATATCGTTCAGACTTTTGAAGAACGCGATGGCCACCCCGGTTTGCTGCCTTCCAGCCCTCTCCGAGGGTGGCGCCGACAAAGAAGCCCGCGCCGGGTGGGCGCGGGCTTCGGGTGCAATTGGTGGAGGTGAGGGGAGTTGAACCCCTGTGCCCCGGGCCTTCGCACGCAGCATCTACCTTTATAGCGTTGGTTTGATCTCGCCGACCGGGGCGCTTCAACGCGCGCTCCCCGGCCGGCCAACCGTGGTTGAAGATACGGCGGCGAGGTCACGATGGCCCTCTTCGCTATTCCTGCTGTCGTCGTTCTCAGTCCCTAGCAGGAGTCAGAGTGAGAACGTGGCGGGCATTAAGCCGCCATGAGCATTT
>JBIQJF010000021.1:0-76603 GCA_044507675.1 Opitutales bacterium
GATACGACGCAGAAAAGGCGCGGACACCTTGCTTATTCATGGGCGGGTGGGCGGGAAACTGGGCAAGACTTTAGTTGTGTTGGCTATTTTATCAAATCTACTTTTAATCCGGTTCCGAGTTCCCCTCCAGACACCCGTTGCATAGCCTTGATCCGGCATAACCCGACCGCATCACACCATGGCCATCCTCTCCCGTAACAAGGGCATCCTGTCACTCGATTTCCTTGTTCCCAATCTCGGTCTGCTCTTCGCAATCCTGCTCGTTTGGGCGTTTTTCACCACCGTGGTCAATCCGCGGGTGAGGGAGTTGGAAATCACCCAGCGGTTGGCGGCCGCACAGCTGTCGGACGGTTCCGCCAAAACTCCGCAGCGTTCAGTCTACATCATCATCAAGGATCCCGAGCAAGCGGTGGAAATCGCGCTGTGGGTCTGGGCCACGATTATCCTGAGCTACAAACTTGTGCAGGTCGGTCGGGAACGGGCATTGCTCAAACATGATTTCATCGGTGTTCGACAGGGCGAGCGCATCATCCCCGAGGACGCGTTGGACCGCTACAAAGAGCTGAAAACCTCGGTCGAAAGCACGCCTCGCTGGCGCGAGCGGTTGCTGCCTGATTTTCTGCTGGCTGCGCTCCACCGTTTCCAAGCCACCAATTCCGTGCAGGACGCCGCCAGTGCGGTGAAGGAACGCGCTGAACTCGTGGCCGACAATCTCGACTCCGAGCTTTCGCTCATTCGCTACATTGCTTGGGCCATTCCCGCGGTGGGCTTCATCGGCACCGTGCGTGGCATCGGTGACGCGCTCATGCACGCAGAGGAGGCCATCAAGGGCGATCTTACCGGCGTGATTTCCGCACTCGGCCTGGCGTTCAATTCCACGCTCGTCGCATTGATGCTCAGCATGGTGCTCATGTATATGCTCCACATGCTGCAGTCGCGTCAGGAAGCGCTGATTCTTGAGTTGCAAAACTATTGTCGCGAAAAACTGGTGCACATCATGCGCGTGCCGCTCGGCGAATCTGAAACCACGGGAGTCTAAGCCATGTCCATTCTCGGCATCGAACTTTGCGACGCCGGCTTTGAGGCGGCGGTTTTCCAGGAAGGAGAGGTTCGCTACCCCTTGCTGGAGGTCGGTGGCCCATTGGGCTGGCTTGGTCTGGCCGCCCACGACGGATCGAAAACGACCTTTGGCTCTGCGGCCGAGGACCTCTGGTATGCGCGGCCCAAGCAGGTCACCCACGATTTCTGGAGCCGGCTTTCGCATGAAGCCTCGCCACTCGGGCCGGCGGGTCGGCCACAGTCCTACTCGCAGCTCGCCTATTACTTTCTGCGCGATTACTACAACCGCGTGGCTGCGGTCACCGGCGCGCCGGATAAAACCGTGCTCGCCGTGTCTGGCGAGTATCTGCTGGACGCGGCCACCGAGGAGGAGCGCATCGGCCTGTTGCTCGGCATGGCGGACGAGTTGAAGCTGCCCCTGGCCGGAATCGTGGACATGGCTTGCGCGGCGCTGTGCGATCCCCGACTCGAGTATTTCGATCGCAGCTTTCCCGTGCTCGTGATCGACATTCAGATGCGCGGCGCCGAACTCACGCTGCTGCGCAGCGACGCCGACGGACAGCTTAACCGCCGGGATTTCGCGAAGGTGTCGCACACGGGCTTCAACGACCTGCTCCGGCATCTCACGGGCACGATGGCCAACCGTTTTCTCCGGCACACGACCTTCGACATCCAGGAGGACGGCCGCATCGCCCAAGCCTTCTACCGGCAGACCAAGGAATTTCTCCTCTCCGGGGTGATGGGCTACCATTATCAGATCAACACGGGCACGCGCACTTACGAGCTCATCGCGACGCGCGACCAGCTCGAAGCGGACTTGGTGGCCTTCAACCAATCGGTGCTGCAGGGCGCGCAGGCGATCCTGCAGAAAAGTGCGGGCCGCACGCCGCGATGCACTGTCGCCCTCACCGCCCGGGCCGGCTTGCTCGCGGGCCTGCCGCTGGCGTTGCACACGGCCGGTATCACGCGGGTGCTTCATCTCCCGCCTGCTGCCGCCGCCTGCGGCGCCGCGCGGCTGGGTGCCACGCGTGATGTGGCCGCCGAAATCGACGACGTGCCGGTCGAAGTCGCTGCGCCCGCGGAATTGCTCCCCCAGCAATCGGCGGAGCGGCTGGTGGTTCGCCTCGTCAAAGCCCGCCGTCCCACCCTGGCACGGCGTCCGACACACGCCTTGAGCGAAGGCCTCGGCCATGTGCTCGACGGCCAGAAAGTGTTCACCATCGGCCCGGCCGCGCTTTCGCCCGATCTCACACTGCCCGAGGAATTCGACGCCGTCGGATCCGCCGGCCAGATTCTGCTCGAACAGGCCGACGGGCTCTGGTGGCTGCCGCCATCGACATTAGCCCAGTTGCCCGAGCGCACGCTCGTCGAAGCCGGTGACCGCCTGACCATTCAACACGGCGCGCACGAGACCGAGGTGCTTTTCGCCTACTGTCCGGATTCACCCTCTGCACTGCGCCGTCAGGGCTAGACCGTTTTTCCCGCCATGCTGAAAGGGAAGCGCCGCGAGACCGAGGTTTTCAGCATGTCCTTCATGGACTGCATTTGCTGCGGCTTTGGTGCGGTGCTGCTTCTCTTCATCCTTACCACGGGGCAGAAGGCGGATTACAGCGAAGACACGGTGGATGTGCTCCGGAAGCAGGTGCAGGAAATGGATCTTGAGATCACCAAGGAGCGGGAGGAACTCAACAAAATGGCGCGTCCGGTCCCGCTGTCTGAAGTCGAGCTGGCGGAGGTGCAGCAGGAAAACCTGAACACACGTCGGAAGGCCGATGAATACGAGGAAGAGCTCAAACGCCTGCTCCGGCAACTGGCCGCGCTGAAGGAGGAGGAGGCCAAGCTCCTCGCCGATCTCAAGAACGTGCCCGAGGAGGAACAGCAGCCGGTGCCGATTCCCGAGGTGGACCGCCGCCAGTATCTTACTGGTGTGCAAATGGAGGGCAGCCACATTCTCTTTGTCGTTCGCGCTTCGGGCAGCATGCTCGGCGACACCATCGAGGATGCGGCCAGTCGCCTCGACGATCCCGACTACAAGAAACGCGAGGCGCCCAAGTGGCAGCGGGTTGTCAACTCGCTGCGCTGGCTGGTGGCCAGCCTCTCGCCGGAGGCGAATTTCCAAGTCATCCTTTTCAACGAGGAAACAGTCCCGCTGCTGCCCAACCGTCTCGACGGTTGGATTCCCCGCAGCGATCGCGCCGCCGTGCAGGAGGCGCTGGAGCGGTTGCAACAAGTCGTGCCCAAGGGTTCCGCGAACCTTGAGCGCGCTTTCAATCACGTGCGCTACATGCCGACGCTCCCCGATGCCATCGTGTTGCTGACGGACGGCTTGCCCACTGCCAGCGACAGTTCGCCCTCATCAAACAGCACGGACGACGACACCCGCATGCTCTTCTTGCGGCAGGCCGTGCGGCAGCTGCCGCCGCGCATTCCCGTCAGCACGATTCTGTTTCCCACCAGCGGTGATCCCGGCGCGCCCGCGCTCTATTGGGAACTCGCCGGCTACACCAACGGGGCTCTCGTCAGCCCCTCCGCGGACTGGCCCGACATATGATTCGTCGTTCCAACGTTCCCATTTTCAGCCTGTCGTTCCTCGACTGCATCTGCTGCGGTTTCGGGGCGATCATCCTCATCTTCGTGCTCACCATGGGCTCGCAGACGAAGTTCATCATGGAATTGCGCGAGCGATTGCTGCGCATCGTCCAGGAGCAACTGGTGACGCTGGCGCAGCTGCGGCGCGCCCGGGAGGAAATCCTCATCACCCAAGCCCGGGCCAGTGTTTCCACCGTGGCGCTCCAAGAGCGTGAGACCCTCAAACAACTGCTCGCCCGCTTGGAACAGCAAGTCGCCGAGCAGAAGGCCGCGCGCGAAAAACTGCTGGTGGACATCGAGGAGGTGAAACAGGACCTCGCGGCGCGACAGAAGCCCAAGGAGATCGAACTCGCCGTGGAGCCGGCGCCCATCGGCTTGCCGGCGGAGAGCAACCACGTGGTCTTCATCATCGACAGCTCGGGCTCCATGCGCGACCCCCACACCGAGCGCATCTGGCCGATCGTGCTCCGGAAATTCGACGAGGTGCTCAATTCCTATCCCGAGGTGAAGGGCATCCAGTTCATGGACGCAGACGGGCGTTTCATCATCAGCGGCCGGCAGACGGAGCAGCGCTGGCTGCCGGACAATCCTGCCACGCGCAACGCCATCAAGCAGGCGCTTTTCGACTACAACATCTTCAGCAATAGCAATCCCGTGCCCGGTATTGTCCGCGCGCTGCGCACGCTGCTCAACCCCGACGACCCGGAGATGCGCATGACGATCTTCATCCTCGGCGACGAGTTCACCGGCACGGCCGATGCGGTGTTGCGACGGCTCGACGAGTTGAATCCCAAGGATGAAACCACCGGCAAACGCCGGGTCGTGATCAACGCCATCGGATTTCCCACGGCGGTGAAGATGGGTTTCTCCATGGGCAACACCGGCGTCAAATATGCGAACCTCATGCGCGAGGCGGCTTATCAGCACGGCGGTGCCTTCATCGCCTTGCGCGAAATTGAAGAAAGGGAAGACCGGGAGCGCGGGCGTGAGCGCGAACGCGGTGTGACCAGCGGCGGGCCCTGAGCCCCGCGTCGCTCAGATGCCGAGAATCCAGCGCAGCAGTTGCAGGATGTTCGGTGCGGATGACTGGCTGGGTTGCCCGGGCTGGCCGGGTTGACCAGGTTGCCCCGGTTGTCCGGGCTGACCGGGTTGTCCCTGCTGACTGGAACTGCTCGAGCTGGAAGATGAGGAACTGGAGGAGTTTTGTTGCTGCTGTCGGGATTGTTGCGACGAAGGCCGCCCCATCTGGCTTTGCGATTGGGACTGGGAAGAGGACGGTTGGCCGGGCATGCCCATCTGCGATTGGCGGCTTTGTTGCGATTGCTGTTGGCCGGGTTGTCCTTGCTGCCCGGGCATCTGCATCAGGCTTTGTTGCTGCGAATCCCCCTGGCCCTGGCTTTGGCTGCTGCTTTGCCGCTGGTTGCGGTTGTTGCTGCTGCTGCGCTGGCCCTGACGGCCTTGCTGGCCTTGGGAGCGGCCATCGGCGACCGATTGACCTTCGACGGTATACTGACCGGGCTGCGAATCGCGGCCGTTTTCAGTGCCATCACCATCCATGTCATCGTCTTGTTCGTTGGGGATGCCATCACCGTCCATGTCTCCATCAATGGCATTTCCCAAGCCATCGCCGTCGAGATCGCCGTCGGCGGTGTTGGGAATGCCGTCGCCGTCCATATCGCCGTCATTGTGGTTCTCGATGCCATCGCCATCCATGTCGGAATCCTGGTCATTCGGAATACCATCCCCGTCCATATCGCTGTCCTGATTGTTGGGGATGCCATCACCGTCCATGTCGGGGTCCATATAGTCGGGAATACCATCCCCATCCATGTCGCCCGTGCCACCGGTAGGCTTGCCGTCGAGGTCGTATTCCTCTCTCCCGCCGCGGCCGCGGCCCCCCCCTTCGCCACGGCGGCCCATCTCGCCACTGAAGGTGAATCTCACGACGTCGATCTCGCTGGTGTCGAGGGTGGGGCGGGTGCGGATCGCGGCGTCGCGCACGGCTTCGAGTTCCCAGCGGGCCTTGCGGGCCTCTTCCTCATCGAGAAGCGGGCCGAAAAGATAGGTGAGGTTTTCGTGGCGATAACGCACATACCAGCCTTCGTCGCTCGGACCGAGGCCGGTGATGTTGATGCCGGCATACTTTTCCGCGAATTCCGTTTCGGCGAGCTGCCAGAGGTCGGCGATGCCTTCGACGGGAAAGATAACGGTTTTGGCCGGCGTCGTGGTCGCGAGCAGGCCGAGGAGGAAAAGGGAGAGAGTGCGTTTCATAGGCCCTTCGGAATGACCTTACCCTTTTCGACGCCTTGATTGCGGTTGTTGGACTGCTGGCCGGCAGGAACCTTTTTCTCGTATTGTTGGGCCTGGCTGGGCTCATTGCCGACCATGTCGGGAGTTTGTGGGACGGTCTGGATCTGCAGGGTGGCGTCGCCGATCTGCATGTCGCGGGCGCTGCCTTGCGGTCCACCGACGGGATTTTGTGCGCCTTGCGGCCCCTGCAGGTTCTGAGCTTGCGCACCCACGGCTTGGGCCTGGGGGCCGCCTTGGGTGATCGGCTGGGAAGAGCCCCCTTGTTGCTGAGCCTGCTGCTGTTGTTGTTGCTGTTGCTGCTGGGCTCCGCCGGCCTTTGGGGCCTCCGACGAGGCGGCTCCTTGCGGACCGGAATTGGGCGAGATGCGGTTGGCCTGTTGATCGCCTTCCTCTTCGCCCATTTCGATTTCGGAAAGCATGCCATATAGGGGCCGTTTCTCGGGTTCGTATTTCGAGCCGTCGAGAATGTCGGGGTCGGGCAACACGGGTTTGGCGCGGGCTTGGGCTCCCTTGGCGGGCGGGGTTTGCTTGGTGCGCGGCGTGGCGGCACCAGGAGCGACGGGAGGCGTGGAAGATTGAGCGGTCGCGTCGGCGAGCAGCACGACGGCGAACAGGGCGGCGGAAATTCTCATGGCGGTCAGCGGTTGGCGCGGAGGGTGCAGGCGACACTGACCACGGGCGGGGGCGAACCGTTCCGCACCTGCAACAAAAGCAGCACATCCTGATAACCTTTGCGGCGGCTCACGATCTCGTAGTCGCCGGGAAGCATCTTGACCGTTTGCGCGGTGATCTTGCCGAGCATGCGGTAATTGCTGATGGAGACCCAGCAGTTACCGTCGGATTGGAAGGTCACATCAACCGGCTTGCTCTGCAGATTGAGCACGTTGCGCAGCTGGCTGACCCGGTCGGTCATGGCGAGGTAGGCGGGTTTCACGGCCATGGCCTCGTTGAAGGAGCGGATCGCAGCTTGGAACTCGGCGCGCTGTGCGTGGGACTCGGCAATGTCCACCAGCTTGTTGTATTGCATCAGCGTGCGGATCATCTTGCCGGTGCGAAAATACCCGTCCTTGGCCTCGACGTGATCGGGGTCGAGCTCCATGGTTTCGTAGAACGCGCCGCGGGCCTGTTCCCATTCGTATTTGTTTTCGTAGGCCAGTGCTTTGCCAAGGGCGGTCTTCACGGCTTCGCGATGGGCGGTCTCCCGGGTCTCGGTGAGGGCGGTCTTAACCTTCTCATCCTGCGGGTTGACCTTGAGCGCGCGCTCGTAGGCGGCGATGGCCAGATCCCAAGCGCGCGCTTCGCGATGGGTGGTGGCTTCGGCAAGCGCGGCATTCAGCTCGGTTTCCTTTTTCAGCCGTTCGTTGCGCGCCTTGCCCTGTTGGGACACGGCGGAAAAGGCGTCGAGTTCGAAGGCCTTGGCGAATGACTCGGCGGCAAGGGCGTAGTCCTTTTTCTGTTCGTAAGCCTCGCCTTGAAGGATGAGGGCACGAACACGGTCCGCGACTTCAGCGCGCTTCAGGCCTTGTTGGGCCAGTTCGTTGCCGGGATCTTTCTCAAGGGCGGCTTGGAAGGCAGCCAGGGCGCGTTGCTTTTCCCCGGCGGCCACCGCTTCGAGCGCCTGCCGGAGGTTTTCGTCCACGAAGGCCTTCAGGGCCTGTTCGGCGCGATCGAGCGCGGCAAAGGCTTCGTCGAACTGTCTCCGAGCGGTGGAGAAACTGCCGTCCACGAAGAACTGACGGCCGGCGCCGGCCGAGGCGAAGGCAGTTTCGAACTCCTCGGGCGCGAGCGGTCGGGCCCGGTCGAGTTCGCGCATCCGCACGAGCACCTCGTCGTAGGCTTTCTGCGTGCTCTGCTTGAGCTTCACGTTTTCACCGTAGGCATCGAGTTCGCGACCGAGTGCGGTGAAGTGGCTGTAAGCGGCGCTGTATTTGCCGGAGGCGAGCAGTTCGTCGCCGCCGAGGAATGCCTTTTCGATGAGAATGAGCTGTTGCAACTGGCTGGGGTGGTCCTGCGGGAGACGGCGCATTTCGGCGAGCGCCTTTTCAACGTTTTCGCGCGCGAGCGTGGCCTTGGACTCGCTGACAAAGGCGAGGCTCGGATCGACCTCAGCACCGTTCTGCGCGACCATTGCCGGACGTAAAAACTGCGGGCCAACGATGAGCCGGATGCCGCGGATGACCAAGCCGGCCGCGATCAACAACGCGAGGCCGCCACCCAGCACCCAGCCGGCGATGCGCAGCACGGTCCAGCGCTTGGCGCCGTTGGCCCTTCCATGGTCCGGATCCCAGTGAATAACCCGGCGTTTCCTGTGGGGCGAAGAATCCGATGAGTCGCTCATACGCGAGTGGGCGTTGGCAGTGACGGGGTGGCGTTTACTGCGGTGGGTGTTTGCGAGAGGGGAACAAGTGGGAAAGTAAATTTTGCCGGGCAAAAGTCAAACGAGTGTCACCGGGAAGAACACCATTGGCGGCACTTTCCCGTCGGCGGGTTGCTTGCAAATGATCGCGCTCTGTCTATGGCTCTTCGCCGGACCGCCATGCACCCGACCGGCCTGAGCCCCGCCCCGCAAGTTTGCGCGAGCCTGCTGCTCGCTGGAGTCTTCCTGCTGGCAGGTTGTTACAAAGTTCCCGTCACCGGCCGCTCGGCGGTCAACATGGTCTCCGACGAGGCGGTGATCAAGGTGAGCGCCGAGGCTTTCGCCCAGATTAAGAAACAGACCCCGCTCAGCCGCAACCGCACCTATCAGGAACGCGTGCAGCGGATCGGGGAGCGTCTCGCCAAGGTCGCATTCTGGGACGTGCCTGCCGCTGACTGGGAGTTCGTGGTGCTCGAGGCGCCCGACCAGATCAACGCCTTCGCCATGGCCGGCGGCAAAGTCGGCGTTTACACGGGGCTTTTCAAAATCGTGCACAATGACGACCAACTCGCTTCCGTTATCGCGCACGAAATCGCGCATGTCGCGGCCAAGCATGTGAATGAGCGCTTGTCGCAGAACATGGCGATCCAAGGCGGCGGCTTGGTGGTGGGCGGACTGATGTCCGCCACGCCGGGCAGTTCCATCGCCAGCACTGCGGTGATGGAGGCCTATGGCCTGTCCACCGGCATCACGGCCACCGGCTTTGACCGGAAGAAGGAAAAGGAAGCCGACCACATCGGACTCATTTACATGGCCCGTGCCGGTTATAATCCGGAGGAAGCCATCAAAGTCATCGAAAACCTCGAGCAGACCAATGCCGGCCGGGCCACGCCGCCTGCGTGGCTTTCCACTCACCCGAGTTATCCCGAACGCATCCTGCAGATGATCGATCTCATGCCAAAGGCACTTGAGATTTACCAAGGAAGCGGTCAGAAGAATGCGCCGCAGTTGGTCAAATAACTGCCATGTCACCTCTCTCCCTCCGGCCAGTCAGGTTCCGCCACGGCATGCGTGCGCGGTGGGCGGTCGCGTTGTTTTCAATCGCGACCATGCTGGTTGCTTCGGCAGCGGAGCCCGTGGGTCCGGCGGGAGAAGCCAAACGCAAGGTGCAGCGACCGATCCCGACCCGCACAGTGGCGCCGGTTCATCCGCCGGAATTGAAGAAGAACTTCATCGGCGGCGAGGTGGTGCTGGAATGCCTGGTGGGCGTCGATGGTGAGGTGCACGAAGTCAAAGTGATTGAGGAAAGTCACCCGGGTTTAGCCGTCGCCGCGGAGGACGCGCTGCGGCAGTGGAAGTTCATGCCTGGTTCCATTGACGGCGAGGTCGCGTCGGTGCGCATTCGCGTGCCCTTCGACTTCCGTCTCTCACCCAATGAGATTCTGAGTTCCCTCGCGGGCCGTCCGGTTTACGAGGAGGTGAAGGAAACGGTGATCCCCGCGCAGCAGCTTCCCGCGTGGCCGCGCCCGTTGCAGCTCTACTCCCCGCGCTATCCAGCGGAACTCGCGGGCACCGGCAAATACGGCAAGGTCGTCGTCAACATCACCATCGACAAGGAAGGCAAGGTGATCAATCCGCGCATCGTGAAGTCCACGTATCCGGAGTTTATCATGCCCGCGCTCGTCACGGCGCTGAAACTGCAATTTCCCCCGCAGGTCATGGCTAATCGCGAGAAGATTTACGTGAACATGGACATCCAGTGGGATATCAAACCGCCCGCCAACGAAAAAGCGGACGCGGCCAAGGCGTCCAAGCCCGCAAAATCGAAATGAAGTTTGCGCCGGTCCGGCCATCTCCGCCGGTTTCTTGTCGCCAGCCGTTTGGCTTCGGTTGAAACGGAGACATGGCCCGCAAGTCTTCCCGTTCCGCGAAAGTTCCTCGCGCTCTCCGTCGCACCAAGGCGTTCTTGATCGTCAACCTCGTGCTGTGGGGTGCGATTGGCGGCTGGTATCTGTTCCAGCCGGAGGCGCGCCAGCAGGAGGTCTCGCGTCTCGTCGGCAACGCCTTTGACGGCCGCAAGCAGGTCTCGGCCTTCGATGTCGCCTGGGATCTCTGGCAGCTCTACTACAGCAAGGATTACGTCGCCGCGGTCGCGCCGGGCGACAAAGTCCACCTCTACGGCGGCGTGCCTCATACGCGGCCCGATCTTGCGCCGGTGCGCGTGCTCGCCAACCTCGGCTACGTGGTCGGCTACAGCGATGCCTTGGGTAATCCGCTTTGGGCGGCCTACCGCATGCACGATACCGAGCCGACCGATGCCCCGCCGCGGCCCGACGAATTTGCGCCCGACCTGCGCACCGTAGCCCGCATCGAGCCCGCCGACTATACGCGCAGCGGTTATGATCGCGGCCACCTCGCGCCCAACTTCGCCATCGCCACCCGCTACGGTGCTGCGGCCCAGCGCGAGACCTTCCTGATGTCCAACATCATTCCCCAGAAACACGGACTCAACGCGGGCCTCTGGAAACAACTCGAACAACGCATCGCCAACGCCTATCCGGCGCGCTTTGGCGAAGTCTGGGTAATTGCGGGGCCGGTTTTCGGTTCGAATCCGGAGAAGCTTCGTCGTCGCGTCGCCGTGCCCGAGTCGTGCTACATGATCATCGTGGACGAGAGCGATGGCCGCGTGCGCGCCACCGCGTATCTTTTCCCGCAAGACACGCCCGAAGGTGCCCGGCTCGATGACTTCCTCGTCAGCATCGACGAACTCGAACACCGCACCGGACTCGATTTTCTGCACGAGTTGCCCGATCCCGCCGAGGATGCCCTCGAAGCCCGTCGCGCCGAGCGAGCCTGGTGAGCATCGCGCCGCACTCAGAATGGAGGTCTCCTTTTTGTCATTGCGAGGAGACACGCGAAGCGTGCGACGAAGCCATCCCGCCAGATGGATCGCCACGGCTGATTTCACCGGCCTCGCGATGACACGTTTTTCAGAATCAAGTAGTCTATTGGATTACTTGGATTCGGATTCCAAACCGAGGATGATCCGCGCGCCGCGCCGGTAACTGAAATAGGAATAGGTCCACTGCAGCAGCACCGAAAGACGGTTGCGGAAGCCGATGAGGAAAAACAGATGCAGTCCGAGCCAGGCGAGCCACGCGGGGATGCCGCTGAGGTGCAACTTGCCAATCTCAGCGATGGCGCGTGAACGGCCGATGGTGGCCATGCTGCCCTTGTCCCGATAGGCGAAGGGTTCGCGTTGCGCCGGGTCGCCGCCGCGGAGTTCGCGGGCGATGAGTTTCGCCACGTGCGCACCGCCTTGCATGCCGCCTTGGCAGACGCCGGGCACAACCACGCCATTACGGTCGGTGAGCGCGGCGATGTCGCCCACGGCAAAGACGCGCGGGTGGCCGGGCACGCTGAGGTCGGGCGCAACCTTGATGCGACCGGCCCGATCGAGTTCTGCGCCGAGCGTTTTGGTGACCGGACTCGCGGCCACGCCCGCGGCCCACACGATGTTGCCTGCGCGCACGGTTTCGCCGCCGAACTCCACCTCGCCGGCGCGGATGGCGGTCACGCGCGTGCTGAGTCGCACCTCCACGCCGAGGCCTTCCAATTGCCGTTGCGCGCTGGCGGAGAGTTCCGGATCGAACGTGCCGAGCACGCGATCGCCGCCCTCGACGAGAATGATGCGGGCTTGTCGCGGATCGATGTGGTCGAAATCGCGATAGAGCACCGTGCGTGCGAGTTCGGCAAAAGTGCCGGCCAGTTCCACACCGGTCGGTCCGCCGCCGACCACGACGGTCGTCATCAGCTCGCGACGACGCTGCGCGTCGGTTTCGCGTTCGGCGCGCTCGTAGGCGAGGAGCATGTTGCGGCGCAGGCGCTGGGCGTCGTCGAGGGTCTTGAGGCCGGGGGCGAATTCGCTCCATTCGTTGCGGCCGAAGTAACCGGTCTGGCCGCCAAGCGCGATGACGAGATAATCATAATGAAGCGTGCCATCAGTGAGTTTTACTTCGCGCTTCTTAACGTCCACGGACTGCACCTCGGCCATCAGCACAACGAGGTTGGGTTTGTTGCGCAGGATGGTGCGGATCGGTTGGGCGATGTCGGGCGCGGCGAGACCGGCGGTCGCGACCTGGTAGAGCAGCGGTTGAAAGAGATGATGGTTCTGCCGGTCCACGACAGTAACCCGGGCGAGGTGCGTGGGAAATTCCTTGGCGAAGGTCAGGCCGCCGAAGCCGGCGCCGAGGACGATGATGTGTGGAAGTTCGGGCATGGTTCAGAGTTCCGTGGCGATTTCGGCGACCTGCCGCGCGAAGGTCACGCCGGTCTCAGGTGGAAAATGTTTCAACGCGTCGGCGCGCAGCGCCGGGGCGTGGTCGCGGAGGTAGGTGTCGAAGGCCTTGCGGGTCGGAAACACATATTGCGTTTCGACGACGGCCGCGGCCGAAGCATCTTCGCAGTCCGGCAATACGATACGCACCGCAGTCGCGCCGCCGGCCTTCACCTGCTGCACGTGGTCCGGCGTGAGCCACGACAGGAAGCGCCCGCGTTGCGGCACGTCTTTGCAGGTGGCACGGACAGTATAGAGGATGCTCGGCATGCCTCGAACCTAGCCAGAACGTCCGCCGGGCCAAGGGCGAAGGGCCACTTTCAGAATAACACCTTGATATTGTCATAGGGTGGTGCTGCTCCGGTTTCGCAGCTGCCGGCCCTGCGGCAAAAAATTAAGGCGGGATTTGGAAATCCCGCCTTACAGAGCAGGTCTGTTATTCGTAACGCTGCGATTTCTTCCAAGTCGTGCGATCCGTGAAGGTGACGGCCGGGATTTCCTTGGGTTCGTGCTGGCGGGCGAAGCCGAGGAAAGTGCGCATGCGGCGGGTTTCCGGAGCGAGGGCGTTCGCAAGGATCTCACGGGCGCGTTCCTTGGTCAGATGGTCGAGCGCGGCGAGCGTATCGGCGCGGCGGCTCCAGTCGGCCTTTCGATCATAGGCGAGGCCGAAGAGACGCTTTGCGCGCTCGGCGATGGTTTTGTCTTTCTCCTCCAACTGCGAGCGGGCACCACCAACAATCATCTCCCACGCCTCGTTGGGCAGGGCGGCGAGTTGGTCGGGTATCGCATGGATGAAGGCCTCGGCGCGGGCGCGCACCTCGTCGGCGGGATGATCGCCGGACTGGATGATGTAATAGGCAAAGGCGGTGTTTTCCTCGTCGCCGGCGCCGCCGAAGACGATGTAACCGAGCTGTTGGCGCGTGCGCAGTTCCGAGTAGAAGGGCTCGCCCATGAAATTGGCCAGCACGAGCGTGGCGGCGCGGATTTCCGGCGTATCGCGGCCGAGCAGGTATTCCTGACGGTAGGCGGAATTGTTGACGACGAGCTTCTCGCTCGTGAGCACCGCATCGCCCGCGGGTTGGGTGAGCAGGCGGCGACGGAGCAGGTCGGCATCGGCCACGGGTTGGCTCTTGAGCGCGGCGCCGAAGCGGCGGGCGTGGGCCATCGCATCGGCGGCGGTGACGTTGCCGTGGACGAGCGCCTCGAGTTTGCCCTGCTTGTAGAGTTTCTTCGCGAAGTCGCGCACGGCAGCGAGGGTGATTTGCTCGGCGACGGGCAACTGCTCATCGGGTCGGAAGTGAAACTCGCGCACCGCGGCGCGGCGGGTTTCGAGCAGGATCTGCCACGCATCGGCGCGCGGGAAGTTCGCGAGTTCGCGCAGGAGGTTGTCTTTCAGCGCCGCGAAGCGTTCCTCGGAGAGCGAGAAATCCACGAGGTTGCCGGCGATGGTTTCGAGCAGGCGCGGGGCGGAGGCGTCGTAGCCCTCGACGGCGATCTCCACGCCCTCAAGCGCGGCGTTGAAAGCGAAGTTCAGGCCGGCTTCGCGCGCGGTGTAGGCGGTTTCGTTGAGCGATTCGCGGATGCATGCTTCGTAGAAACGCAGCAGCACGGCGGTCTCCAGCGAGGCGAGCGAGCGGGGCAGGCGGAAACGATAAACCTCGGCCGCCAGCGGGCGCAGAAATTCGGTGTCCTGCGCGTAGTAGAGCGAGAGAGCAGGTTCGTCGATGAGACGGACGGGCTGAATCGGGAGGACGGCGGCGCTAGCCGGGATGAAGGGATTAGGTTTCGGCAGTTGGATGGAGGCGACGTCGGGCGGATTGAGCAGCGCTTTGTAGGCGGCACGGGTGTCCTCGGTGTAGCTGTATTTCGTGCCGTAGTAGGGCTCCGTTTTGTCGGTGGGCAGGCCCTTCGCGGTGAGCACGGCGAGCAGGTTGTCGGGGCGCAGATGATCGAGAATCAGGCGATAGGTCTCGGGATCTTCCTTGAGCCAGAGCCACGGCACGCGATCGGCGACCTCGAGCGGATAGTCGCGGATGAGGTTGGCGAGTTGCACGGCACGTTCGGCGCCTTCGCCCTTGTCGCGGAAGGTTTCGTCGAGCCGGGCCAGCGTCGCGCGCTCTTGGAAAAGGTGCGACGGATAGCCGGCCGCGCGCAGGCGCTGAAAGGCGGCGAAGACCAATTCGAGCACGCGCGGATATTTCTCCAAACCGGCGGGCGTGAGGCTCACGCTCACGTTGAATGAGCTGAACTCGTTCGCGCCAGCCTCAATGCCGGCGCCGAGCGCAATCGCCAGGCCCTCGGCTTTCAACGCGGAAAGCAGGCTGCCTTCGCCTTCGTGCCCGAGGATGAAACCGACGAGCACGTCGGACTTGCCGGCCCAGAATTGGCGGGTGCCGGGCAACGGGAACTCGAGCGTGAGCTGGCGCAGATCCTTGACCGGCTCCATGCGCACGAGACGCAGCGCGGCTTTGGATGGCAGATAGTCGGTCGGGTAGGTGATGGGCGCGATTTTCCGGTTCTCGATCGGGGAAAAATAAGTGCGCGCCCACGCTTCGAGCTGATCGAGGCCGGCCTTGCCTGCGAGGGCGAGGGTCATGGTATTGGCGCTGTAGTGCGCGCGGTAGAAGGCGAGGAGTTCCTCGCGGGTCGTGCCACCGAGCGTATCACGGCTGCCGGTGCTGAAATGATTCGCGGGGTGCCCGACGCGATAGAGGGAGTTGCGCAACTGGTATTCGCGCCAGAGATCGTTCTCGAGGTTCTTCTGGTTCTCGGAATTCACGGCGTTCATCTCGCGCTCGGTGAATTCCGGTGTGAACAGCGGGGCGATGAAGAACTGCGCGAGCCGGTCGAGGGCGCCTTCGAAGGCCTCGTGGCGGATCTCGAACATGTAATTGGTGTGATCGCCGGCGGTGTAGGCGTTGTTGTAGCCGCCGTTGGTTTTAAGGTAGTTGCCGTATTCCGCCTCGTCGGGATATTTCTCCGTCCCGAGGAAGAGCATGTGTTCGAGGAAGTGCGCGAGGCCCTGGCGGTTTGCGGGATCGCTGTAGGAACCGACGCCGACGGCGAGGGACGCGGAGGACTTGTTGAGCTTCGGGTCGGAGAGCAGGATGGCCTTGATACCGTTGTCCAGGACGAGGGTGCGATAGACTGCCTCATCGTTCGGCGCCTGCGGACGCGGCGGGATGTCGGCGGAAATTTCGGCACGCAGCGCCGGTAGCAACACGAGCACCAGCGCAAAGAGAAGAGCGGAGAAGCGTTTCAGCATGGGGAAGGAACAGGTTGGTGGGAGCTGAACGTAATACGGCTTCTGCGCGGATGCCAACTGGACAAATGGCGCCTCGACGGGATGGGCGGCGGGGTTATCCAGAGACATCGCCATGCTCAGCCGTCTCCTCCGCCGTCTTGCCACGACCTGTCCGCCCGCCGGAAGGGAACTCGGCTTGCTGTGCGAACACGAGGACATCGCGAAACGGCACGCGCGCGTGCGCTCCGCGTGGGCACCCCATTTAGAGGAAAGCCGCAAAGTTGTCGTGGAAACGGCCGGACGTTGTGCGCAGCGCAAGCGTGCGCTGGTCATCGGTGCGGGCGATTGCCTCGACGTGCCGGTGGCGGAGCTGGCGGAGATGTTCGCGGAGGTGGTGCTAGCCGATATCGTCACGAGCGCGGAAGTGCGACGCTGGGAGAAAAAATTCCGCGGACGTGTCCGCGGTGTGAATTGGGACGCCAGTGGCGCGCTCGCCGCATTGGCCGCCGTGCGCGAAACGGTGCCGGCGCATGAGGCTCCCGAGATTTTTGCAAAAGCCGATCCGGGTTCACCGCCGGGTGGCGAGGCGGATTTCATCGTGTCGGCCAACTGCATCTCGCAGCTCGGTCTCGTGCCCGGCCACTCGCTGCCGGCTTATGAGAAGGACAAGGCATTGCCCGAGCGTTGCGCCAGCACCGCGGCGAAGCGACACCTCGAATGGCTGAAGGCACGTCCCGGCGTGCGCCTGCTGCTTGCCGACGCTGCGCGCTACGACATCGGCCCCGACGGAAAACAGCTCAAGAAGGAGACACTCCACGAGCGCTTCGGTTTGCCCAGACCCGATCGCACCTGGCGCTGGAACCTCGCCCCGATTCCCGAATGGTCTCCCGATTTTCACCGCGTGCACGACGTCGGCGCGTGGGTGTGGGGACCGTGACGAGCTGTGGCCACTCTCGGAAAGTGTAACGTATTATATTACACATTTTCCGGACCTGAATTCCGGAGCGGGTGATGCTTAGGTAGAGAGGATTTTTTCCCGCAGGTGCGTGCAGCGCGCTTTTGATTCGGCGTTGCGGACGGCCATGCCCCAGGCGGCGGGTTCGCCGATGACGAACACCTTTTTCCGGCCGCGCGTGATGGCGGTGTAGATCAAGTTGCGTTGAAGCATCATGAAGTGACCCTTGAGCAGCGGGATGACGACGACGGGATATTCGCTGCCTTGCGATTTGTGGATGCTGATGGCGTAGGCGAGGGCGACGTCGCCGAACTCACCGCGCTCGAAGACGTGCTTCTCGCCATCGAAGGCGGCGATGAGCGTGCCTTTTTGCAGATCGACGCTGACCACGGTGCCGATGTCGCCGTTGAAGAGGTTCTTGTCGTAGTTGTTCCGGAGTTGGATGAGTTTGTCGCCGGGGCGGTATTCGCCGCTCACCGTCTTGATGCCACGAGCGTGGCCATTGAGCGCGGCTTGGAGCTGATTGTTGAGGTTGGCGACGCCAGCCACGCCCTTGTGCATCGGGGCGAGCACCTGCACATCGGAGACGGGATTAAACCACTGGAAGTGTTGCGGAATGAATCGCGTGCAGAGTTCGATGACCTTGGCGAGGCAGTCGTCGGCGCCCGACGCGGCAATGACGTTGAGATCGTTCCACGCCTGCGCCTTGGCGACCTCGCTGACGACCGGCGGAGGTTGGGCGACGCCTTCGTTGATCGCATGGGCGGTCGTGACAATCGCGCTCTCCTTGCCTTGGCGATAGACGAACTGCAGGCGGGTGACTGGAATGTGGCACGGGTCTCCCGGGCCGGAGGCCGACCCCACGGCGATCAAATCCTTCAGCACGTTGCCGGCGCCGACGCTGGGCAATTGATCAATGTCGCCCACAAGCAGCAGATGCGCGCGCACGGGCACCGCCTGCAACACCGCGGCGGCGAGGCGGGTGTCGAGCATCGAGGATTCGTCCACGATGAGAAAATCGGTCGCGAGCGGTTTGGACTCGTTGTGCACGAAGCCGCCGCCGGCGGGATCGTAGGCGAGGAGGCGATGGATGGTGGAGGCGAAGCCGCCGGTGGTTTCGGCGAGTCGCTGTGCCGCGCGGCCGGTGGGTGCGGCGAGGGTGACGCGCACTTTCTTCGCTTTCAGGATGTCAACGAGGGCGCGCAGGATGGTCGTCTTGCCCGTGCCGGGGCCGCCGGTGAGAATGGTGAACTTGTGCGCGAGGGCGTGCGTGATGGCGGCGGATTGCAGCGGGTGAAATTCGAAACCGGCCTTGTCCTGCGCCCACTTAACCGCGGCGTCGATCTTGATGGCCGGCAGGCCGGAAGGCACGGCGTTGAGCCGCTGGACGACGGCTGCGATCTTGGTTTCGAAACGGTCGTTATGGGGGAGCTGGATGAACGCCGCGTTTTGCGGGGCCGTTGCTTGCCCTCCTTGCTGGATCAGATCCTTGGCGGCGATGAGCGCGTCGATGCGGGCTTCGATTCGTTCGGCGGAAGTTTCGAGGAGATTGGCAGCGTAGCTGACAAGGTCGCCGCGGGGAAACGCCGTGTGGCCTTCCTCCTCGAGCGTCTGCAACGCGTAGATGAGGCCTGCGTCGAGTCGCGGCGGCGCGTCGTTCGCGAAGCCGAGGTTGATGGCGAGGCGATCGGCCGTTTTGAAACCAATGCCATCGATCTCGCGGGCGAGTCGGTAGGGTTCGGCTGAGATGATTTTCTGCGCAGCGGCGTCCCACTTCTTCACGATGCGCACGCATTGCGCGGTGGTGACGCCGTAGGTTTGGAGAAAGATGTGCACCTCGCGCAACGTGCGCTGTTCGTCCCAAGCCTGCTTGATGGAGGTGGCGCGGACCTTGCCGATGCCGGGCACCTTGCGAAGCCGTCCCGATTCCTCACTCAACACGCGAAAGGTGTCGGTGCCGAAAGCATCCACGATCTTGTTGGCGTAAACCTTGCCGATGCCGGGCACGAGGCCGCTGCCGAGGTATTTGCGGATGCCGTAAACGGAGGAGGGGAGTTCGCTCTTGAATGCCGTGACTTTGAACTGCGCGCCGTGTTGCGCGTGCTTCGTCCATTCACCCGTCAACCGGAGCGTTTCACCGCATTGCACGCCGGGCAGCGGGCCGGTGATGGTCACGCGCGCATCGGCCGTCTGTGCGCCGTCGGGTTTGAGCTCCGCGATGGTGTAATGGTTCTCCTCGTTGAAGAAGATGATGCGTTCGAGCACGCCGGTGAGAGTTTCTGCGGAGGGAGACGCCACGGAGGCCACACGATGCAGGGAAATGAATGGCTACAAAAAGCACAAAAACGCAAAAGACCGCGGGTTGACCGAAGCATGCGGGCGCGGCACCCTGCCGGCATGTTGCTTGACGATCTGGAAGTGACGCCGGTGACCGTGGCGCAGCTGGACGCGTTGCACCGTCGGCATCGCGAAGATCGCAATTTCACGCGCACGGTGGCGGAGGCGATGGGAAGCGGTTCCGTGGTGTTGGAACGGGCCGGCGCGTGGCTGTTGCGGCGCGAAGCGGCAGTGCGCGGCAGCGATTTCCCGGCCGAGGATTGGGCTGTGGTGATTGAGGCGTTGCCGGGCGTGCGTTCGTGGGCCGGACGGTTGATTTTGTGTCAGCTGGTCAGTGAACAGCCAGCCCTGATGGATGCCGCACCGGCCGAGATGGCGGAATTTTTGCGCGGTTGCGTGGCTCATCCCAAGCCGACCGTGCGCGCATGGAGCGTGAACGCCTTTCATGAACTCGCGCGGCGGCACCCGGAATTTCGGGCTGAGGCGCGGCGGCTGGTGGCGGTGGCGCGTCGCGACCGGACACCTTGCGTGCAGGCGCGGCTGCGGCATTTGTCCTGAGTTGCGGGAGCCGGCTTGCCGCCCACGCAGGAGGCGGCCAGCTTCGGGCGGATGAAATTCCAAACATGGATCTACGCGGCGGCAGGCTACAACGTGGCGCTCGCGCTGTTTCACCTGGGATTCTGGCGGCTGTTCCGCTGGAAGGAAGAGCTGCCCAAGCTGCATCCGGTGAACCGCGGCGTGGTGCAGGTGTTGAACCTGATGCTCACGTTTTTCCTTCTGCTGATGGCGGGATTGCAGGTGTTGCTGCCGGTCGAGATGGCTTCACCGGGGATCGGCCGGTTGCTGATGGCGGGGCTCACCGCGTTTTGGATTCTGCGGGCCATCCTGCAGCCGATTTTCTGGCGCACGCAGCCCAAGGCGACCAACGCCGCCTTCATCACGCTTTTCATGTTCGGCGCCGGCCTGCACACGCTGGCGATGGGATTGGAACGATGAAGCAAATGTGAACGCAGTCAGGGTGCGTTCTCGCGGTTGCGTCCGGCCGTTTTGAGTCCAAATAAAAAAGCCCGCCGTGCGAGCGGCGGGCCGGGAGAAGGAAAGCGACGCGTGATTACTGCGCGGCCTTGGCCTCTTCGATGAGCTTCTGCATCTTCGGGGCGATGTCGGCCTGCATCTGCTGGATGAGCGGCATCATCTGGGCCATGATCTGGGGCTGCTTGGCCATCATGGACTGACCTTCGGACGACTTGAAGAAGGCGATCATGGCCTTCAACTCGGCCTCGCTGTAAACCGAGGCATAGATGGCATCCATTTTCGTGATCAAGGTCCGGGCCTCGTTCATGGAGAGGTCCATGATCTTTCCCTGGAGTTCTTCGAACTTCTTGCGCTGTTCGGGCGTGGCATTGGCAGGGACGCGGGTTTGTTGCGCGGCCAGTTGCTTCATCTGGGCGGCGAGACCGTCGAACATCTTGTCGGCCTGCATGGCGGAAATGGCTTCGCGGGCGAGGGCCAGCTTGGCGGCGTTGTCTTGGGCGAATGCCGCCGAGGAGACGGCTAGCACCGCGATGAGGAGGAGGGATTTTTTCATGGGGTTGGAATGCGCCGGGCCAGTGGCCCCTGACCACAGCGCAGGCGGAGATTGCGCGATGCATTGCCGCGCTGCAATCTCCGAACCGTTACAACTCCATGCTGTATTTCGAAGACCTGAAGGTGGGCGACCGTTTCAACACGCCCGAGCACACGGTGACGGCGGAGGAGATTATCGAGTTTGCCCGACGCTTTGATCCGCAAGCGTTTCACACGGACGTGGACGCGGCGAAGACGACATTTTTCGGCCAACTTGTGGCGAGCGGCTGGCACACGGCGGCGATCAGCATGGGCCTGATGGTGCGCGGCGAGATGCCATTGAACGACGGCGTGATCGGGCAGGGGTGGACAACCTGCGCTGGCCGCGCCCGGTGAAGCCCGGCGACCGCCTGCGTGTGGTGATGGAGGTTACGGGATTGGAACCGCACCCGGTGCGGACGAGTTTCGGCAACTTGCGCCTGCTCTGTCGCACGCTCAACCAAGCCGGCAAGCCCGTGCAGGAAATGACGGCGAACCTGCTCATCGCGCGGCGGCCGGACTGAGTTGGTGGATTAAGATTTGCTGGAGGGGTCCGGCTCCCGCTGGGTCGGGGTGGCGAAACGGCTCAGCAGGAACTGAGCCCTCCATCTTGATCCCGTGGCGAAGCGCAAGCTCCACCTTACAGGCCCAATTCGCGGGCGACTTCGGGCAGGCTGGCGCAGACGCGTTCCGCGCCAGCAGTGCGCAGTTCGTCGGCGGTGTGTGTGCCGGTGGTCACACCGATGAAGGCGAGGCCAGCGTTCCGCGCGGTCTGCACGTCGAAGGGCGAATCGCCGACCAGCAGCGTGGTCGCGGCTGTCGCCCCGAGTTGGGCGAGCACCTGTTGGGTCCAAGCCGGCTCAGGTTTGAGCCAAGGCGTGTCGGTCGCGCCAAAATTTCCATCGAGCGACGTATCGAGGCCCAGATGCGCACAGGTGAGGCGTGAGGACGGGCCGTGCTTGTTGGTGAAAACGGCGGTCTTCGCTCCGCGGGTTCGCAGCGCGGTGAGCAGTTCCTTCGCGCCGGGCAGCAGTTCGACATCGTCCAACATGGTGGCGGTCCAGTGCGGCCGGTAGATGGCGAGGGCTTCGTTTTTGCGTTCGTGGCCGACCAGCCGTTCGACAGCCAGCTCGACGCCGCCGCCGACTGCGGCGCGCACCTGTGTCATTGTGGGCGCGGGCAGACCGAGGCGCGTCATGGCGTAGGCGTGGCAGCGGTGGATGGCCTTGAAATGGTCGATCAAGGTGCCGTCGAGGTCGAAGAGAACGCAGGCGGGGAGCATCGGAAAAGCGGGAGCATCGCCCGGACGGTCGCGCGGCGGCGAGGCAAAACCAACTGCATGGTTTGGCAAAAACCAACTGGACCCGCATGGTGGGGAAACTCCCAACGCCAACGTCCAAATTTCAAAACCAGAGCATTTCTTTTGGGATTTTGCTTCAGCGCCAGCGCAGGATTGCGCCGGGCGGCCGAACCGCCCACTTTTCCGCGTCATGGACTCGCTTTCCTCACTGCTGCCGATCATCCAGCTGGCCATCACGCCGGTCATTTTGATCTCTGGCATGGGTGCCCTCATGATTATGCTCACGAATCGCATGGCGCGCATCGTGGACCGCACACGCGAATTGGCGGAAAAAATTCCCGACGCCGACCCCGATGAGCGAAAGCACCTGGAGGACCAACTGGCCATCATGTGGCGGCGCACGCTCATGATCCGCCGGGCTGTCACGAGCAACGGCTTGAGCATGCTGGTGTCGTGCCTGCTCATCGTGGCGTTGTTTGCCGCGGCGATGTTCGACTGGAACATGCGCGTCGTCGTGCTGGTGCTGTTTGCCGCCAGCATCCTGCTCCTCACGGCTTCGCTCGTGGACTTCCTGCGCGATATTTTCGTGTCGCTCCATGCGCTTCAACTGCAGGTGAGACGCGCCCGCCAGCGACCCGTCACACGCGCGCCATGGATGATGGGCGGAAAACCCGACGCATGACGAATTCGCGGTGGGAGATTTTTTGGGACGGGCTGGCGAAGCGATTGATGTTCTGGTCGCCGCTGCGGCCCTACCTGCTTTACAAATACCGCTATGCCTTCACGCCTGCGCAGCTTGCGCGGCTGACCACCTTGGCCACCGAAGCGGCCGCCGCGCCGGGTGATTTTTGTGAGATCGGCTGTTATCGCGGTTATACGACGGTGTTCCTGAACAAACACCTCGACGCCATTGCCCCGGCGAAGCGTTACTGGGCGATCGACACCTTCGGCGGTTTTGTGGCGGCGGATGTCACGCACGAAACGGAGGTCAGGGGCAAAACCGGTCGCGAAGAACAGCGCGCGCTCGACAAATTCACCGTCAACTCACGCGCGATGTTCGAGGCCACGCTGCGGCAAAACGGCATCATGCGCGTCTGCACGCACGCCGCCGCCGTGCAGGATTTCGCGTTTCCCGCGGGCACGCAGCTGTGCTTCGTGCTTCTCGACGTGGATCTCTACCTGCCGACGGTCGCGGGGTTGGAGAGAATCTGGCCGCTGCTCGCGCCGGGCGGATTGGTGGTGGTGGACGATTGCCAGGCGGATCACGTCTATGACGGTTCGCGGCAGGCCGTGCTGGAATTCTGCGAGAAGCACGGTGTGACCTACGAGTTGGTCGAGACCAAGCTTGCGGTGCTGCGCAAGCCGGGGACTTGAAAAATCAGTCTGGCGCGCGCGCGACGTGCCTCGCACACTGTTGCTGTCCATGCCGCCTGCTTCGCTGTCCAACGCCGCCCGTGCCGATGCCGTCCTCGAGGGCACGGCCCTGAAGGTGACCGTGGCGGGTGATTGGTCCATCAGCTCAGCTAGACCGGGGTGGGACTCCATGCTGGCCGGACGCCAGCCAAAACAGGTTGTGTTATCGGCGGCGGAACTCGGTGACTGGGACAGCGCGCTGTTGCTCTTCCTGTTCGAGGCGCAGCAGTGGTGCCGCGTGATGGGCGCGCACTGCGACACCAAGGGCCTGCCGCAGAGGGTTCATGCGCTGCTCAGCCAGATGACGGCCTCGCACGAAACCAGCGTGCCCTTCGACCGTTCGGAAAATTTCTTTTCGGCCGTGGGCGAGGCTACATTCGATGCCTGGCACAAGGTGAAAAGCTTTTCCCATTTCATCGGCGAGTGCGTGATCGGCACGATGCGGGTGGGGAAGAGTCCGCGGCGCTTTCGTTGGGGGGACGCATTCGAGGAGATGCAAAATTGCGGGGCGATGGCGCTGCCCATCGTAAGTCTCATCAGTTTCCTGGTCGGCGTAACGCTGGCTTACATCGGCGCCATCGTGCTCCGCCAATACGGCGGCGACATCTACGTGGCCGACCTCGTGGGCTTGGCGATGGTGCGCGAGATGGGTGCGCTCATGACCGGCATCGTGCTCGCCGGCCGCACCGGCGCGGCCTACGCGGCCACTCTCGGCAACATGAAAGCCAACGAGGAGATCGACGCGCTTGAAACACTCGGCATCCCGGCGATCGATTTTCTCGTGCTGCCGCGTCTGCTCGCGCTGTTCGTGATGATGCCGCTGCTCACGCTCTACGCCAACGCGCTCGGCATCGTCGGCGGCATGGCGGTGGCCAGCGGTGTGTTGTCCATTCCGCCGACGGCCTACTGGGTGGAAATGCTCACCATCGTGGACGTTTCCGACCTGATGACCGGCATCATCAAGGGCGGCACCTTCGGCCTGATCATCGGTTTGTCCGGTTGCCTGCGCGGCATGGAGGCCGATCGCAGCGCCGCGGGCGTCGGTCGCGCGGCGACCTCGGCGGTCGTCACCGCCATCCTGCTCATCATCGTCGCCAACGCGTTTTATGCGGTGGCCTTCGACATCCTCGGGATCTGAGCCATGAGCCTCGCTACCAATCCCGCCGACTCCGCTCCCGCCATCGAGGTGACGGGACTGCAGTGCGGTTACGAGGGCCGCACGGTGCTGAAGGAGGTTAATTTCACGGTGAAGCGTGGTGAGGTGTTCTTCATCATCGGCGGCAGTGGCTGCGGCAAGAGCACGCTCCTGCGCAATCTCATCGGTCTGAACGCGCCGCTGGCGGGTGACGTGAAATTCTTCGGCAAATCCTTCACGGCTTCCGATCTCGCCACGCGCCGCAACCTGCTGAAGACCTTCGGCGTGCTCTATCAGGGCGGTGCGCTCTGGAGTTCGCTCACTTTGCGCGAGAACGTGGCGCTGCCGCTCGAGGAACACACGCAGCTCTCGAAACGCGAAATTGCCGAGCTCACCAGCCTCAAGCTCGCGCAGGTCGGGCTCACCGGC
This sequence comes from Opitutales bacterium, assembly GCA_044507675.1. Classification (GTDB taxonomy): domain Bacteria; phylum Verrucomicrobiota; class Verrucomicrobiia; order Opitutales; family Opitutaceae; genus Lacunisphaera. The sequence continues at coordinate 25,069 of JBIQJF010000021.1, forward strand.
TTCGAGGATTATTATCCGTCGGAAATCAGCGGCGGCATGAAGAAACGCGCCGGCCTCGCCCGCGCGCTCGCGCTTGATCCCGATATCGTTTTCCTCGACGAACCTTCCGCGGGCCTGGATCCCATCACCTCGCGCAAGCTCGATGATCTCGTGCTGCAGGTGCGCGACAGTTTCGGCACGACGCTGGTGGTCGTGTCGCACGAGCTGGCGTCCATCTTCGGCATCGCCGATCGCGTCATCATGCTCGACCGCGAAGCGCAGGGAATCATCGCCGAGGGTCCGCCCGTCGGTCTCGCGGAACGTGTCCGCGACCCGCGGGTCGCCGAGTTTCTCCTGCGTCGTGATCAGCCGCGGGCCCAATCCGTATGAACGGAATAAACTTCATGTCTGCTCCCGACACACCCCGTCGCTTCGCGCCACCCCTCTTGATAGAGGGGACACGATCCCATGCGTCCGGAAATTCCCACTTGAGAGGGATGCCCGTCAGGGCGGGGTGTGGTGGTTCGCGAAAAATGGAGAGTCCCGGCACGGTCCGACCGATGTCCGCTTTCCACTAAATTCTGTCCATTTCCTCCAATCCCGCTAACCCTCCTCACCCGTGAAGACCAAGCTCAGCCCCGCCGCCGTTGGTGTCTTTGTGATCGGTGCCCTCGCGCTCGGCATGATCGCCCTTTTGTCGTTCGGCGGCATGAGCCTGTTCTCCAAGCCGCACCGTTTCATGGTGTATTTCGATGAGTCCATCCACGGTCTCGACCTTGGTTCGCCCGTCAAGCTGCGGGGCGTGCGTGTCGGTCGCGTGGTGGACCTCGCGGTGCATTACGACGCCGCCGCCAACAAATCGGTCGTGGTGGTGACATGCGAACTCGTGCGCAACGTCATCACCGACGAGAGGGGCGCGGATCTCAAGATCGCCGGTCCGGCTGACATCCAGGCGATGGTGGACAACGGCCTGCGGGCCCAACTCGGCGTGCTCGGTCTCGCTACCGGTTTGCTGTTTGTGGAGCTGGATTTCGAAGATCCGGCCGAGTATCCGGCTCCCGCACTCACCACGACGCCGAAATTTGTCGTCGTGCCCGCCATGCCCTCGGCGATTTCCGAATATCAGGCCAGCCTCAGCGAAATTCTCTCCGACCTGCGCAAGATAGATTTCGCCGGCATTTCCCGCGAAGCCAAGGCGCTGCTTGTGACTGCCAACAAGAAAATCGCCGACGCCGATGTGAAGGGCTTGGGGGACAAGGTCGGTCGCGCCGCCGACGCGATGACCGCGTTTGTCGAATCACCCGAAGCGAAACAGGCCTTCGTTAATCTCAACGAAGCGCTGCTCGCGACCAAGGCCGCCATTGCCAAGATCGACACGCAGGTGGACCCGGTCAGCGAGGAGCTCAAGAAAACCCTCGTGAACGCCCAGGCCGCGCTGAAGACAATCGACGCCACCGCCAGCACCACGCGTCGCTTCGTGCAGCGTCAGGGCGATGTGGGCGACGAAATCACCACCGCGCTCCGTCAGGTGGCGGAAGCCGCCACCGCCCTCGAAAACCTCGTAAGCTCCCTCGAGCGCAACCCGACTTCGCTGCTGGTGGGCAAAAAGAAGAAACCGGAATGAGGCGGACTCCGCGAACGGAGGGCTGAACACAGAAGACCGAAAACATGAGCAAGAGCGAAGCCGACTGCGCAACCATCTGAGCATACACCCATGAAAACACCACTTTCAGCCCGCGATCCTCGGTTCTCCGTCCTCGGTCTTCTGTCTGCCGCTCTCCTCTTCGCCTCCGGTTGCAGCGTTCTGCCCGAACCGCAGGTGGACAGCGTGCGCCATTTCACCCTCAGCGAGCCCGCCATGACCGGCGGCGTGGCGGAAAGCGTGGTTGTGCGCCCGGTGCGCCTCGCCGGCCACCTGCGCAGTCGCAGCATGGCCGTGCGCGTGTCGGCCAGCGAGGTCATCTATCTCGACGAGGTGCGCTGGGCCGAGCCGCTCGACGAGGCGCTCACGCAGATCCTGCGCAACCGCCTGCGCGCGGTGCCGGGCGGCGCCACCGTCGTGGTGCAGATTCAGCGGTGCGAACTCGACCGCTCCGCGGGCAACACCGTGCAACTCGCCGCCAGCTACAGCCTCACGCCTGCGGGCGGGGGCGACGCCCAGTCGTCGGTATTCACCGCGACTCCCCGCCGGTGGGAAGGCAGTGATCCCGCCGCCATTATCGCCCTGATGCGCGAGGCTGCCGGTGAACTGGCCGACGCCATCGCCGCCGCGGTGGAAAAATGACGCAGTGCGAGTGTAAAAATTCTTTGCAGGCGTGCCATCGCCGTGACATGGTTCTGGCCAAGTAAGGACCCGTAGTGACCACGCCATGAAATCCGGATTTTCCGTTCTTCGCTTCACGCTCAAGCAGGCCGCCGACGGCCGGCTTACGCAGGAAGTGCGGCGTTGCGGGGAGTTCTCCGATGTGGAGCAGGCCTTCGACACGGCCCGCATGGAAGCCCTGCGCGAGTGGCAGGAAGCGGTCAACCAACCCGAGTTGAGCGCCAAGCCCGGCCGCGTCGTCGAGATCAAGATCAAGGACACCGAGTGGGGCTACGAATTGAAGAAGGACCACCAAGTGGTTTCCCGCTTCTGGGTCCACGACAGCACGCCCGCCGCAATTCCCGGCGCGACGCCGTAACACGAAACAGGCCGCCCCCGGGCGGCCTGAATTGTTTTTGCAGTCAGCCACTTTTCTCGACACACCATCAGGTAGCCGACTGGGGCCACGGGCGGCGTTACCATCAAGCTCATGCCCGAACGCGATCTTCATCGAGCGGCCTTTGATTCAGGCACATTGGCCAAACTGGAACTTTTCAAGCTCACCGCCGAAGGATTCCTAGGCGTTTTTATTGGTAGCAAGAGGGCCTACCCCAAAAGAATTCAGATTTTTGATTTCTTCTGCGGTCCCGGCATGGATTCCCAAGGACGATTGGGCAGTCCCGTGATGCTGCTTCAGCACCTTAAAAAATTGGAGCCCACCATTAGGCAATATGCGTATGACGTCGGTGTTTTCCTGAACGACGCCGAACACGAAAAAATCCAAGCCCTAAAGGATAGGCTTAGAGAAACCGGACTGGATGACGGGCCATATCAGTTGCGTTTCTCCAGCAAAGAATTTCTTTCTCTGTTTCCCGAAGACTCGGTTCGAATGGAGGGTGCGGCGAATGGTTCTGATTGATCAAAACGGTGTTAAGCAGTTCCCTCCGGAGGTGTTTGCACGGCTTCGCAAACTACCGCGGACAGACGTGCTGGTCTTCGTTTCGTCGTCCTATGCTTGGAGATTTCAAGATGCTCCGGAAATGAAGCGTCATTTGGAAACAGCTAAAGTGTTTGAGTCAGAAACACCATTTTACGAGACACACCGAGCGATGGTAGATTATTACCGCTCCTTGGTGCCATCCCAAGAGCAGTATTTTCTAGCTCCATTTTCAATCAAGAAGGGCAGCAACATATACGGTGTAATGTTTGGGTCGTCCAATTTGAAAGGGATGGAAAAATTCTTGGAAGCTGCCTGGCATTTGGACGCGAGAACTGGAGAAGCAAATTTCGACATTCACAGAGAGGGTAGCTTCAGTTTGCCAGGCGAGTTGCCGATCGAGTGGGGCGAAGCAAAGAAGGTCCAGGTCTTCGGTAGAGAATTTTCCGTAGCCGTTTTGCACGGCACTCTCAAAACCACGGCTGATTTGTATCGTTTTTCCCTTGAGCGAGGGTTTTTGCCCAAACACGCGAATGCGGTGCTCAAGGTATTGGCAGCTGAAGGAAAGATTGAGAAAGTGGTCGGCCTGAGTTACTCATCCCTTGAGAATCCTCAGCCAGTGGTTCTACGCTAAAGTATGCGCGGCAAATCACATATCGAGTGGACTGAATCCACCTGGAACCCGGTCACGGGTTGCAGCAAGATCAGTGCAGGCTGCAAGAATTGCTATGCGGAGCGTATGGCGTTGCGGTTGCGCGCAATGGGAACAGAGCGCTATACCAATGGATTCGCCGTCACCTTGCACCATGATCTGATTGATGCACCCAAGGCGTGGAAAACACCGCGGGTGATTTTTGTAAACTCCATGAGCGACCTTTTTCATGAAAAGGTGCCGCTGGCGTTCATCCAGAAGGTCTTCGCAACAATGCGGGCATGTCCCCAGCATACGTTTCAAGTGCTGACGAAACGAAGTGGGCGGTTGGCTGAGCTAGCTCAAGAGCTGGATTGGGCTCCCAATGTATGGATGGGCGTAAGTGTGGAGGATTCGCGAGTCATTCATCGCACAAGAGACCTACAGCGTGTGCCGGCGGCTGTCAGATTTTTATCTTTGGAGCCGCTTATCGGGCCGGTCGATGATCTTCCTCTTGATGGAATTGATTGGGCAATTGTTGGCGGCGAGAGCGGCCCCGGTGCTCGTGAGATGAAAATTGAGTGGGTGCGTTCCATCTTCCGGCAGTGTCGCAGGTCAGGCACCGCGTTCTTCTTCAAGCAATGGGGCGGTGTGAGAAAGGACCTCACGGGGCGCGAACTTCGCGGTCGCACGTATGACGAAATGCCGAAGCCTCAGGACCCTGTGGTAAGGCGACTAGAATTACTGTCCGCTTGAGATTATAGCCATGCGCACAGCGAAGAGTGAGATAGCGCAGCCGAAGCAGGGTGACGCAGAAGCTAGAGCGCGTCTTTCGCTCGAAGAGAAGCGAGTGATTGATGAGCGTGTGGCCGCTTACCGACAGAATCCTGGCTCGGTCGTCTCGTGGACGGTGGCCGAGGATGCCATTCGCAAGCAACACGGCTTGTAGCGGTGCGACTAAGGAGTCTTTGAAAACAAAGAACCGGGACGAGGGCGTCCCGGTTCCAGAGAAGAAAGCGCCCGCGAGCGGGCTGCCCACACAAAACCCTCACTTCAGCGCGGCGGCGATGCGGGCGAGGGCGGTCTCGACGTTTTCGCGGGAGTTGAAGGCGCTGATACGAACATGGCCTTCACCGCACTTGCCGAAGCCGGCGCCGGGCGTGCAGACGACCTGCGCCTCGTTGAGCAGCGTGTCGAAGAACTGCCAGCTGTCGCGGCCGGTGTTGATCCAGATGTAGGGGGCGTTGTCGCCGCCGACGCAGCCGAAGCCGAGCTTCGTCATCGCGTCGCGGATGAGCTTGGCGTTGCCGAGGTAGAAGTCGGTGAGCGCCTTCGTCTGCTTTTTGCCCTCGTCGGTGTAGATGGCGGCGGCGGCTTTCTGGATCGGGTAGGCGACGCCATTGAACTTCGTCGTATGGCGACGGTTCCAGAGCGCGTGGACCGGGTGGGCGTTGCCGGCGGCATCGTAGGCGACGAGCGTCTTCGGCACGACGGTGTAGGCGCAACGCGTGCCGGTGAAGCCGGCGGTCTTGGAAAAGCTGCGGAACTCGATGGCGACGTCGCGCGCGCCTTCGATTTCATAGATCGAGCGCGGAATCTCCGGATCACGGATGAAGGCTTCGTAGGCGGAGTCGAAGAGGATGATGGCCTTGTTGGCCTTCGCGTAGGCGACCCAGGCGGCGAGCTGCGCCTTGGTGGCGACGGCGCCGGTGGGATTGTTGGGGAAGCAGAGATAAATCAGGTCGGTGGCGACGGACGGCACGGCGGGCACGTAGCCGTTGGCAGGCGTGCACTCGAGGTAGGTGATGCCTTGGTAACGGCCATCCACGTTGGCGCCGGTGCGGCCGGCCATGACGTTGGTGTCCACATAAACCGGATAAACCGGGTCGGGAATGGCGAGACGCGCATCGGCGGAGAAGATTTCCTGAATGTTGCCGCAGTCGCACTTCGAGCCGTCGGAGATGAAGATTTCGTCGGCCTCGATCTTGCAGCCGCGGGGGGCGTAGTCGTTCTGGGCGGCCGCCTCGCGGAGAAACGCATAACCCTGCTCGGGGCCGTAGCCTTTGAACGTCGCGCGGGCGCCCATCTCGTCGGTGGCAGCGTGCAAGGCATCGCGGCAGACTTGCGGGAGCGGTTCGGTGACGTCGCCGATGCCGAGACGGATGACGGGCTTGTCGGGATGGGCGGCGACGTAGGCGTTCACGCGCTTGGCGATGTCAGCGAAAAGGTAGGAGGCCTTGAGCTTGGTGTAGTTCTCGTTGATGCGGATCATGGAATAAAAAGGAGCGACTAGCGGGTAGTGAGTCGGGGGCAGGAGGCGAGCACGAATCAACATTCGTTTCGAGCTATGACGGCCATCGCGCAGGTTCGCGCCATGATGTGCAGTCCGCTGCGCATCGGTTGCGGTGGTCGAGCGAATGCGAGGCTTGATAAATGGAACGTCGTCTGGATATTCAAGTCCGTTACCTCATGCAGAAAATCGCCACCATCACAGCCATGCGCGAAGCCGCGGCGGCTCTGCGCACCGGCGGGCGGCGGGTGGCCTTCATCCCCACGTTGGGCGCATTGCATGCGGGTCATGTCAGCCTGATCCGGCTGGCCAAGGAATCAGGCGCAGCCGTGGTCGTGTCGGTTTTTGTGAACCCGCTGCAATTCGGCCCGAGCGAGGATTACGTGAAGTATCCGCGCACACCCGAGGCGGATGCCGCCCTGGCTGAAAAGGAAGGCGTGGACATCCTGTTCACGCCGACAGCGGAGGAAATGTATCCGAAGGGATTTTCGTCGCTCGTGCAGGAAGATGCCGTGAGCAAGCCCCTGTGCGGCGTCTCGCGACCGGCGCTGTTTCGCGGTGCGCTCACGTGCTGGCTGAAACTGCTCAACATCGTGCGGCCCGACCAGATCGTGCTCGGCGAGCGCGATGCGCAGTTGCTGGCGGTATTCCGCAAGACCGCGACCGACCTTTTGCTGCCGGTCGAGATCGTGACGGGCCCGACCATTCGCGACGCGGACGGCATGGTGGTGAGCGCGCGCAACAATTACCTGACGCCGTCGCAGCGCGAAGAAGCGCTGGCGGTGGTCAAGGCCCTGCGCACGGCCAAGGAAATGGTCGAGGCCGGCGTGAAGAGCACCGATCGCGTTGTCGCCGAGGCCACGCACATCATCACGGCCAAGCGACGACTGCGCGTTATCTACATCGCCGTGGTGGATCATCGCACGATGGAGCCGATGCGCGAAATCGTGCCCGGCCAATGCCTCATGGCCGTCTCCTACTGGGTGGACGAGGTGCGGCTGACCGACAATATGCCCCTGTAGTCCGCTGGGATTTCCCAGTGAGCCAAGGAGACGGGTGCGCGTCGAATGAACACCGGCCTCAAGACCGCTTAAAGCGCTGTGAATAACTTGTCAGCCAACGCGGCGATTCACTCTGTGCGTGCGGGCTTTTTCATTTTGTGAACAGCCGGTTTGGCAGCTGGGAACTGCACACTTCGCCCTTGGAGGGGAGCTGGCCACCCTGCCAGATAGCGCAGAAGCCTTATGGGGCAGCCCAGTATTAGTATTTTTGTAATACGTTGGTAGTTCGCGGACTGTCCGCCTGAAAATGCGCGTTCGCTTGGGCGATCGCTCAGAGGGAAAGCCTGAATATGACGTAGCCGCGATAGCTGTGGCACGGGCGAGGGCCGCTTCTGAGGACGTGCTGAGCTGAAGGGCGGAGCCCTTTACGAGCAGGTGAACCGCTAGTGTGAAGAAGCATGAGGTGCGCTCATGCTTACGCAGCGACTGAGGGGTTGTCTTTTAGGGGAGGTTTTGGGACGACTGGCGCGTGGTAAGCACCTCGTTTCCCGATAATCCCCGCATCGCAATCATCGGCGCCGGCGCCTTGGGCTGCTATTATGGCGCGCGCCTCATCAAAGCGGGCGAAGATGTGCATTTTTTGGCCCGAAGCGGCCGGGCAGCCCTGACCGCGCGCGGTTTGAAGGTAAAAACACCGAGCGAGCGCATCAACGTGCGCAAGGTGCAGGTCTATGGCTCGGCCGCCGAGATCGGTCCCTGTGATTTGGTGATCATCGCGACCAAGGCTACCGCCAACGAGTCGTTGAAAACGCTCCTGCCGCCGCTGCTGAAACCCGACACCGCCGTGCTGACTCTGCAAAACGGTCTCGGCGTCGAGGAGCCCATCGCCGACATCGTCGGACCGGGCTGCGTCATCGGCGCGATCTGCTACATCGGTTGCATGCGCACCGCGCCCGGCGTGGTGACGTGTTCCTTTCCGGGCCTCATGACCATCGGCAAATTTGGCAAGCCCGCCGGCGAACGCACGCAGGCCGTGGCTTCGCTCTGGCGCCGGGCGGGCGTGAAATGCAACGCGCAGGACAATCTCGAGGCGCAGCGCTGGCACAAACTCGTATGGAACGTGCCTTTCAACGGCCTTGCCATCGTGGCGGGCGGCATCACGACCGATGTGCTCATGGCCGATGAGGGACTGAAGCTGCTCGCGCGCCGGTTGATGGAAGAGATCGTCGAGGCTGCCGCGAAATTCGGCCACGAGATTTCGCGCTCGTTTGTGGACCTGCAGTTTGAACGCACGGCGAAGATGGGGCGCTACCGGCCGTCGAGCCTCATCGATTTCGAGGAAGGCCGCGACGTCGAGATCGAGGAAATCTGGGGTGAGCCCGTGCGCCGCGCCAAATCCGTCGGCGCCGCCGTGCCGCGCATGGAGATGCTCTACTGGCTCATCAAGCAGCGGCTCGCCGCGCGCAACGCCGCGCTGAAAGCCAAGGCGCGCAAGCGGTAGAGGGCGCCAGGGTGGAACCTGCGCTCCGCCGCAGGTTTTCCGGATGAATGGTGCACAACCCGCGCGGAGCGCGGGCTCCACCCTTGTTATCCGGGATTGCCCTCATGTCATAAGCTTTCCAGCGTCGCGCGAAACACGACGCGATGTCCTCCGACCATCCCCCGAAATTCGAGCCGTTCATCCCGGCCTCGGCCAAGATTCCTGAATTCACGTTTCGCGCCGTCCTGACCGGCGCATTGCTCGGCATCGTGTTCGGTGCGTCATCGCTCTATCTCGTGTTGAAAGTCGGCCTCACGGTCAGCGCCTCAATCCCAGTGGCGGTGATCTCGCTCGCGCTCTTTCGCGGCTGGGCCAAGGCCGGCGGACGCGACGCGACCATCCTCGAGAACAACATCACGCAAACGGCCGGTTCGGCGGGCGAATCCATCGCCTTCGGCCTCGGCGTGACGATGCCGGCGATCCTGATTCTCGGCTTCGATCTCGAATTCACGCGCGTGCTGCTCGTCGCCATCCTTGGCGGCTTGCTCGGCATCCTGATGATGATCCCTTTGCGGCGCGCGCTGATTGTGAAGGAGCACGGCGTGTTGAAATATCCCGAAGGCACAGCCTGCGCGGCGGTGCTCAAGGCCGGCGCCGACGACGTGTCGCGGGCCGCAGCTTCACCCTCGGCCCAAGCCGAAATGGCTGCCGCCGAAGCGGCGGGTCTCGGCAAATCGCCGGGCGCACGCGTGATCTTCACCGGCTTTGGCATCGGGCTGCTCTACAAGACACTCAACATCGCCTTCCGCGGCTGGCGCGACATTCCGGAAAAAGCCTTCGGTGCGCCGCTCAAACACGGTTCCGTCGGCGCGGAGATTTCGCCCGAGCTGGTCGGCGTCGGTTACATCATCGGTCCCTACATCGGCGGCCTGATGGCGGCGGGTGGCGCGCTGTCGTATCTCGTGCTCATTCCGATGATCAGTTTCTTCGGGCAGGGCTCGACGACACCGATTGCGCCCGGCACGGTGCCGATTTCGGAGATGGGCATCGGCGACATTCGCGGCGCTTACATTCTCTACATCGGCGCGGGCTGCGTGGCGGCTGGCGGCATCATCAGCCTCATCCAGGCACTGCCCACCATCTGGCACGGCATGAAGGGCGGCTTGCGCGACCTCGGCCTTTCTCGCAATGGCGGCTCTGCGCAGGAAATCCCGCGCACCGATCGCGATCTGTCGCTCAAATTCGTCGGCATCGGCATCCTCGTGCTGCTCGCGGCCATCATGATGGCGCCCTCGCTGCACATGAACCTGCTCGGTGCGTTGCTCATCGTGGCCTTCGGTTTTCTGTTCGTGACGGTTTCCTCGCGCCTGACCGGTGAGATCGGCTCCACGTCGAATCCCATCTCGGGCATGACGATCGCGACGCTCCTGTTCACCTGCCTCATCTTCCTGCTCGTCGGCTGGACCGGCGGTGTGCACTACGTGACTGCGCTGTCCATCGGCGGCATCGTGTGTATCGCGTCGTCCAACGGTGGCACGACCTCGCAGGATTTGAAAACGGGTTTCCTCGTCGGCGGCACGCCGCGGTTCCAGCAATACGCCATTCTCATCGGCGCGCTCTGCTCGGCGATCCTGCTCGGGCCGATCCTCATGCGCTTGAACGAAACGGCCACCGTCTATGTGCCCGCGGCACAAGTGGCGCCGGCCGGCCTGAACACCGATGTCGCGCAACTGTCCGCTCGCGAGACTTTACGTGGCCCGCAGGCCCGCGATGACGCCGGCACCTACTACGCCTGGCACAAAACCGACACAGAGGGCGGGCCGGCGGGCAAGTATCTCGTCAATGATCGCGGCGAAGCGGTGTGGCTCGTGGATCCGGGCATCAATGGCACGCACACGACGCGACCGGACGGCACGGAAGTGCGCAAGTTCGACGCGCCCAAGGCCACGCTTGTTTCCTACATCATCAAGGGCATTCTCAGTCGCGAACTGCCATGGGCGCTCGTGCTGTTCGGCGCGATGATCACGGTGACGGTGCAACTGTCGTTTGTGCCCGCGCTAGCCTTCGCGGTTGGTGTTTATCTGCCGTTGTCGGCGTCGTTGCCGATCTGCATCGGTGGCATGATTCGCTGGGCGGTGGACGCTTGGATGCGGAAAAAGCCGGCCTACGCGAAAATGGATTCCGTGACCTTCAACGCCGAGTGCGACAAGAGTCCCGGCGTAATGCTCGCTTCGGGCTACATCGCCGGCGGCGCGATCGCGGGTATCGTCATCGCTTTCCTCGCCGGCGTGACCGACAAGTTCGACGCCGCCATCGCGAAGTGGGCGACGGAGCACAATCCGTTCTACGCCGGACCGTATGCCGACCTGCTCTCGTTGATTCCCTACGGATTGCTCTGCGGCTTCCTGTATTTCGTCGCCAAGGAGAAACTCCTCGCGCCCGCGCGGAAGTAAACCGAGCCAGTTGCAGCGTGGGATCCGTATCGGCCGCAGCTGGAGGACTCGAAAAAATGTGTGCCTCCTGCCTGTGGGCAGCCCGCTTGCGGGCGCATGGCCAAAGCGCGCGCAAGCGCGCTAACCCACATTTCTCTGCTTGATCGAGGGGATTCCAAATCCACACCGACGAAATTCCCCTCTATGAAGAGGGGTGCCCGCAGGGCGGGGTGTGTAGGGACATCCCGCGAGTTTCAATAAATCCAGGCGCGCCTCACACGACGCCTTGCGCGAGCATGGCGTCGGCGAGTTTGACGAAGCCGGCGATGTTGGCGCCGTTCACATAATTGATGTAGCCGCCTTTTTCGCGGCCGTAGCGCACGCAGGAGTGGTGGATGCTCTTCATGATCGCGTGGAGACGGTTGTCCACCTCGCCGCGCGTCCATGAAAGCCGGATCGCGTTCTGGCTCATCTCAAGTCCGCTGGTGGCGACGCCGCCGGCGTTGGCGGCCTTGCCCGGCGCGTAGAGGATGCGGGCCTTCTGAAAGACCTCCACGGCTTCGAGCGTGGAGGGCATGTTGGCGCCTTCCGCGACGCACAGGCAGCCGTTCTTCACGAGCGTGCGCGCGTCCTTGCCGTTGAGTTCGTTCTGCGTCGCGCAGGGGAGCGCGATCTGACAGGAGAGCTGCCACGGCGTTTTGCCGGGAAGGTAGGTCAGGCGGAAATGCCGCGCGAATTCATGGATGCGGCCGCGGCGCTCGTTCTTCAACTCGATCACCCACATCAGTTGCTTGGGCGTGAGTCCCTTCGGGATGTGCACGGTGCCGTCGGAATCGGAGAGCGAGATGACCTTCGCGCCGAGCTCGATGGCTTTTTCGGCGGCGAATTGGGAAACGTTGCCCGAACCGGAAATCGCGACGCGCTTGCCGTCGAGCTTGAGCTTGCGGGTTTGCAGCATCTCCTCGGCGAAATAGACGCAGCCGTAGCCGGTGGCCTCGGGGCGAATAAGGCTGCCGCCGTAAGCAAGGCCCTTGCCGGTGAACACGGAGGTGAACTCGTTGCGGATCCGCTTGTATTGGCCGAAGAGGTAACCGATTTCGCGAGCACCGACGCCGATGTCGCCCGCGGGCACATCGAGGTCTGCGCCGACGTGCCGCGCGAGTTCCGTCATGAACGACTGGCAGAAGCGCATCACTTCGCCGTCACTCTTGCCCTTGGGATCGAAATCCGAGCCGCCTTTGCCGGCACCCATGGGCAGGGTGGTGAGGGAATTTTTGAAGGCCTGCTCGAAGGCGAGGAATTTCAGGATACCGAGATTGACGGACGGATGAAAACGCAGGCCACCCTTGTAGGGACCGATGGCGCTGTTCATCTGGACGCGATAGCCGCGGTTGACGCGGACCTTGCCGGCGTCGTCCACCCATGGCACACGGAAAATGATCACGCGCTCGGGCTCCACCAGGCGCTCAAGCAGACCGTCGCGGTTGTAGCGCGGATTCTTACTCACAAACGGCCACAGGCTGCGAAAGACCTCCTCGACTGCTTGGTGAAATTCGGGCTGCTGCGGATCTCGTTGGCGGACGTAGGTGAGGAACGAATCGAGGGAGGTTTGACTCATGATGAAGGTTCTTTTTCTGGAAGAAAATCCCCGGCAACAATGCGAAAATTTGCGCGCCGCAAAGAATGCGCGCCGGTGCGCAAGAGATGGCAGCGGGCGGTGACGATTTTCCGAGATTTGCAGCGGTCGTGCGCCGGAGACTGCTAAGAGGACGTCAAAAAATGTGGGACGATCGAGCACTCGCCCCGCCTGCGCAGGTTTGGAATCCCATGGTGATGCTGTGGGCAGCCCGCTTGCGGGCGCATGGCCAGAGCGCGCGCAAGCGCGCTGACCCACATCCTACTGCATCATTCCGCTGCCCGCAGGGCGGGGTGTGTCAGGCAGCGCGTTTCACTCTTCGCCGTCGAAGTAGTCCGCTTCGGCAGGACGGAAAAACTGGCGCGGCGCATTGGTGCCCCATTTGCCCGAATCGGGATAGTGCCAGTAATCCGCCGGCGGATCATCGGTCACGAGCAGGTAGGCCAGCGGTTCGGTGCCGGTGTTGGTGAAGGTGTGCGCGACGCCCGGCTGGGCCATCACGAGATCGTCGGGGCCAAAGGGGAATCGTTCGTCGCCGAGACGAAATTCGCCGTGTCCGCTGAGGAAGAGATAGCATTCCCACTGCAGCGCGTGCGAGTGAAACGGGCAGGCGCATTTGCCCGGCGGAATGCGGGCGAGTTCCAGATCGAACGGGTGGCCGCCGTCGGTGAGCGGTGTGCGATGCTTGGCGCCGAGGGCGAGCGAAAGCTGTTTGCCCGACTGCGCGAACTTTCCCTTGGGCGAGGACCAGTCCTCCCACGGCAGATCGTCGAGGTTCCGCTTGCGCGCTGAGAAGGACGTCTCCGCCGCCGTCAGAGGCGGCACCCGCCCAAAGTTCGTAATACGAACTTTGGTGGCCCCGCTTGCGAGTGGAGCAGGTGGAGCAAAGTTCGTATTACGAACTTTGTCGGGGAGGGGCGGTTCCTCGCCGTCGAAGTAAGGGGTCTCGGTGAGGCGGAAGAATTTTCCCGGTGGACGGAGCGCCCATTTGTCGGAGTCGGGATAGTAGCAGGCGTCGAGGGGCGGGTTGTCGGTGATGATGAGCACCTCGAGGTCGGCATCGCCGGTGTTAAGCAGTTGGTGGGCGATGCCCGGCGGATGGAGGAAAAAGTCGCCCGGACGGATGGCATGGCGCTCGTCACCAACGCGCACGGTGCCGTGGCCGGAGCGGACGAGGAACATCTCCCATTGCGCGAAGTGAACATGAAACGGACACACCGATTTGCCCGGCGGGATGCGGCGGAGTTGGAGGTCGAAGGGATGTCCGCCGCCCCAGGTGCCGGCGTTGCGCACGCCGCCGAGCGCGAGCGACAGATTGCGGTAGAACGACTGAAAATGCCCGGCAGGCGAAACCTGCTCCTCCTCGGGCACATCGCGGATGTTGACGGGTTTCATGGATTTTCAGTCAGAGTTTTGGCCACAAAAAACGCAAAAAGCGCAAAAACGAACAATAGCATCACGTCGAAAGCGTGCGGCGGAAGATCGCGGCCAGTCCGGCCTTGTCCACGCGCTTCTCGGCGATGCCGATCATGGCGTCGTGGAACTCTTCCACGGGTTGGTCAGCCGCGATGCCATTCTCCGCGAGAAAGTTCAGCGCGCTGAGCAGGCCGGTGCGTTTGTTGCCGTCGATGTAGGGTTGGTTTTCGGCGATGTGAAACGCGTAGGCCGCCGCGATCTGGAACAGGTCGGCCTGCCGGTAGAAATGCTCGTGCATGGGTTGGGCGAGAGCGGATTCGAGCGCGTTTTCGTCGCGCACGCCGTCGGCGCCGCCAAACACCCGCAAGGAGGCTTCGTGAATCAGATCGACGGCCTCCCTCGACAGGAAGACGGGTTCGCTCATTGGGCCAATTTTTGCAGGACCTTGCTGTGAACCCGGATCAGCTTGGCGTTGTTCGCCCGGACTTTCTCCAGATCGGCAAAGCGGGGTCCGGCCGGAGTCTGCGCCGCCGCCTTCGCCGGCTTTTTGGCGGCGTAGGGGGCCTGGGGCTCTTCAACTTTGCGCGGCTTGCTCACGGACGGAACGATGCGGAGGCGGGGCGGGGGTGTCAACCGGGCCGAGGGGCGTCCCGGTGACGGTGCCGGACGGATTTGCCCGACACAGTTGCAGGCGTAGAGGGCGGCAATCAGCGCTTGGACGTCTTGCGGGTGCCCTTGGTGGAGCGTTGGAATCCGTGCTCCGCCTTCGCTTCGGCCAAAACGACCGGGTCAGTCTTGAAATCGAGCAGCTCGGCCAGTTCCAGTCCACAGCCTTTGGCCAGTTTGAGCAGGGTGTCCATTCCGGGGTTAGGTTTCCGGCCAGCCTCTGCGTGCTGATAATATTTGGGGTCCAAATCGGCGCGCTCGGCGAATTGCTCCTGGGTGAGCTTGTTTGCCAGCCGGATCTGTTTTACGCGCGCCATCAGGCGCTTCGTCGTTTCGTTGACCACGCGCGACCATAGCGAGAGCGGGCACATCTAAACACCGCCTATGGGTAGTGTTGTCTTTACAGCTACTTATAGGTGGTGCGAAATAATGCTCACTCATGGACGTCCTGCTTATTTTCCGCCGTAGCTATCCTCATCAGAGGGTCGAGCTCCTTGGGTCGTGACCACTGGTTGCTGAATCTGCTCATGCCTCTTGCTAACATTGATGATGCGTTGGCGAACGAATTCATCGCAGAAGCGCTACGTCGTGGAGTGATTCGTGTAACTGAAAGGCGAGTCACCTATCACCTGAATCAGCAGAAAACTTACGATTGGAACGATCCGGAAGAATGGGTGCGCGCGGCGACTATTGGATGGTTGATTATCGCGCGCGACTACCCCGCAGTCCGTATTCGCACAGAGGTTTCTGTGCCTCGTCGGGTGCCTGGAGATTTTGCGGACGTGGTCGTATATCGGGACGACGCCTGTCGTGACCCTTATCTGGTGATCGAAAACAAAGCTGCTGGACAGTCAACGAGGGCGCGCAGTCAGGCTGTTGAGCAGTTGTTCGGCAATGCCAACTCATTGCGCGCTCCGTTCGGTTTATATGAAGAACATGATACTTCCGTGTTCTTCGACATCGCCGGTTTCGAGCCCACTGAAAGGACAGCTAATCGTCTGGGCACGCGTAATGCCGTCCCGCGTCAGTATGGCGAAGTTGCTCAGTTTACCCATATTGCGGGACACGAGGATGACATACAGCCCATGGCCTCAGGGCCGCTTGGTGCAAGAATCCGTCGCGCGCACTATGCTATTTGGGCGGGCGGTCGACGCGACCCGCTGACAGCGTTCGATGAGTGGAGCAAATTGCTGTTTGCTAAGGTAGTGGATGAGCGGCTCACGCCGACGGGCCAGCCTCGTCGATTTCAATTTGGTAACAGGGAAACCACGGCGGCGGTAGCAAACAGAGTTCATGAGTTATTCACGCAAGCGACACGCCAGGATCCGACAATTTTCCCCGTTGGGACTAGAATCAACCTGCCTGAAACCAAGATCGCTGAAGTCGTGCGCATTCTGCAAGGCGTGTGCTTCGTAAGAACAGATGTGGATAGCGTCGGGCGCGCGTTCGAAGAATTCTTCGGCTCGGTATTTCGTGGTGAACTAGGACAGTATTTCACGATGCGACAGCTCGCGAGATTCACCGTCGCGGTGCTCGATATCTCGGCGGGCGACTACGTTCTCGACCCGACGGCCGGTTCTGGCGGCTTCCTTTTGGAGGTGCTGTTACAAACTTGGCATCGAGTGGACCGGGATTTTCAAGGCCAGCCGGAAGCAAATATTTCGAGAATTAAAACTGATTTTGCTCTCTCACGCGTCTATGGAATCGAGATTCATGAGATACTGGCTCGCATCTGCAAAATCAACCTGATGCTTCATCACGATGGGCACACGAACATCGAGGCAGACCGTTCATGTCTGGATTCGACATTCATGAACCCACGATTGAATCCTCCAGTCGGTCGATTCACCCGAATTGTCGGCAATCCGCCGTTTGGGGACGAAGTGGCCGAAAACGATGAAGATCATCTAGGCAGCAATCGGCTGGCGAGCTTCACGATCGCGGTAGGTCGCACCAGTGTGGACTCCGAGCAGGTCATCATGGAGCGCTGTATCGATCTGCTAGAGCCAGGCGGACGCTTCGGCCTAATTCTTCCGGATGGTGTATTCAACAACCAAGGGCATCACTCAAATTGTCCGCAAACGCGCGCCATGCTAGCCAAGCGGGGACGCATTGAAGCAATCATTTCGCTGCCTGACCATGCATTCAAGCGCGCCGGGGCACAAAACAAGACATCGATCCTGTTTTTTCGAAAGTTCACCACGGCGGAAAAGCACGCGCTGGATCGTGCCTTGGAAGCAGAGATTGAAATGGACCAGGAACCAGCCGGGGCCGCGGTAGATCCGATCGGTCGCGCCGTAGTCCGAGCGGGATTGAATTACGCAGTGTTTCTCGCTGAGGCGAACCATGTCGGTTACACTGCGACGGGGGCTCATTCGCCTCTCAACGATCTTTATCTTTCGTCTCCGGATGGTGTTCTTACTGACGATCAGTCTGGCACAGTGTTGGGCGAGTGGAGGCGGTTTCTTGCCACTCCGGATTACCCTGGAAGCGCAAGACCGGATTGCATGGCCTGTCCGTTCGACATCCTGTGGACGGCGCATCCCAGCCACCGTTTAGATCCCAAGTATCATCTGTTCAAGCGCGAGGCCAATCGAGATGTGCCTGAGGGTTGGATTCGCCAGACAATAGGTGGGGTTATGCAACGGCAGTTTGTGCCGATGAGTTTCGAGGTCCCGGATGCGGTGCATACGGTTCTCACTCTGTCCCAAACTGGCGAAATCCGACCTCGGGTTGCTGGAAAGGGGAATAATCCGCCGGAATGGATTGGTGCCTACTTTGCCGAAAGCGCGAGTGATTGGTTTGCCGCCAGCGAGGGCAATGTGGTGTTTTCCTCTATTGATTTATGGAAAGGATGTATTGCTGTCGTGCCGGCTGAATTTAACGGAGGACTGGTGACAAAGGAATTTCCGATTTATCGGATTACTGATGAGCGATTGTCGCCCGCATTTTTGCAGGCACTGCTGCGGACTCGATATTATCAGCGAGCCTTCAGGGCGATCACCACTGGCCACAGCAACCGGCGGCGCACGCAAGTCGGAGACTTTGAAGCCTTGGAAATTTCGTTTCCTCCAACTGTAGAGGAGCAACAACGTTTGATAGCCGCAATTCAGGAAGCGCGTGAGAGGCAACGCGCTGCTGGGACCGAGCTCCGGCATCGACTACTGGAGTTCAGCGACATGATTGACGGCCGTGGAGAAGAAGAGCTTCCTGGGATATTCGAAGAATCAGAGGACTAGTGGTTGTCCGAGGGAGTGGTGATTGTGGTGTAGCACCAGCAAAGGATCACGTTGCAGTGGGTGATCTTCATTTAGTCAGGACACGCTCGGCTTGCGTTGGGGGCGTTGGTTGGCTCACTCGGCGGGCATGGCTCCTCCGCGTCGCAAGAATATCTATCGTCAGGCTCCGCCGCCGCCGATGACCATCTATGTGCGGGCGGGTTTTCTGCGCCGGCTCACGGAGGAATTCGAGGCGTTGAAGGTGAAACGCGCGGCTCTCGTCGAGGACAAGATGGAGGCGCACAGTCAGGGCGATTTGCGCGAGAACTTCGGCTTCAAGGCGGCCAAGGACGCGATTCGTGCGGTGGATCGCAAAATGGACGAGCTCGATCGTTTCTATCGGCGCAACACGTTCATCGAGGTGGATCCCGCGACTTGGCTCACCAAGCCGGTTGATTTCGTCCAGCTCGGGCATGTGATCCGGATTGAAAAAGAGGATGTCGGCACGAAGCGGAAGCATCGCTTCACTTTTCTCGTTGCCACCTACGGCGAGACGGCGACCGATCCGGACAGCGGCATCGAGTGCCTGCCGCACAGCTCTCCGCTCGCGGTGGCGTTGTTGGGTCTCACCGCCAACAAACCAACGCAGGTGAACCTGCCGGCGGGTCCATCGATCTTGACGGCGCTGTCGATCCGCAACCCGACGCAAGCCGAGCTCGACCGCTTGCTCGCGGAGATCAAACCACCGGAGATCGAAGACGAGGAGTAGGAGCAGTTGAACCGGATCGGTTGCCTTACGCCTTCGGCGTTGTCACGTGCATCAATTTCCGTCGCGAGGTCGGGCCAAGGCCCAACCTTACATGAGGCTAATCAGGCGGGATCCCATCTCTGGAGGGCTCAGCTCCCGCGGGGCCGCGGCCGACCGGAAGGTCGGCCCTCCACCTATTAACCAATAACCTTCAACTTGCGGCGCGCGTCGCTGCGTAGGCTTCCATGCCGACGCAGGAGCACACGAGGTTGCGATCGCCGTAAACGTTGTCCACGCGGGTCAACGCGAGGCTTGCGGGAGCAAAGACCTCGGATAAGGTGCCGGCATGAGCTTCCAGGAAGTCCTCGCCGAGTTGCCGTCGTTGACGGTCGAGCAACGTCAGTTGCTCATGCGGCGGGCGTTGGAACTGGATGAACCCGCCCTGTCACCGGCGGTGGAGCAATTGGTCGAGGAGCGGCGGGCGGAGTATCTGCGGACCCCATCCTCCGGTCTCAGTCTGGAGGAAATGGAATCACAACTACGGGCCAAACTGGGCCCGTGATGTGGCGGGTCGTTTTCAGTTTTCGGGTGCGTGACGATGTCGCCGAGGCGGCGATCTGGTATGAAGGCAAGCAGGCCGGTCTGGGCCGGGCGTTTATCGACGAGGTCGTGCAGGTGTGGCGCGAACTCGCGAACAATCCGCATTTGGCGGCGCGCAAGCACACCACGAAGAATCTGCGTTGGCGATATCCGCTGCGGTTTCCCTACCGGATCATCTATGAGGTGGACGAGTCGAGTGGCACGGTTCTCGTGCTCGCGGTGGTTCATGCCTCGCGGAACGACGTGACTTGGCGCATTTGAAGAAAAAACGGGCGTGGTCGAGCCACGCCCCTGCAGGTGGCGATCAAACCGTTGGAGATGGAGGGGGAGGAATAGGAATAATTGAACCGGATCGGTTGCCTTACGCCTTCGGCGTTGTCACGTGCATCAATTTCCGTCGCGAGGTCGGGCCAAGGCCCGACCCTACATGAGGCTAATCAGGCGGGATTGATGATCCCATCTCTGGAGGGCCCAGCTCCCGCTGGGCCGCGGCCGACCGGGAGGTCGGCCCTCCATCTAATTAATACCAAACACCCATAGCTTTTAGACTTTTGTCATCGCGAGGCCCGCAAAGCGGGCCGAGCTGGATGGCTTCGTCGCTTCGCTCCTCGCAATGACAGTCCAAAAGCCAAAGGACGCTGGTATAATAACCAATAACCTTCAACTTGCCGCGCTGGGCGCGGCGTAGGCTTCCATGCCGACGCAGGAGCACACGAGGTTGCGGTCGCCGTAAACGTTGTCCACGCGGGCGACGGCGGGCCAGAACTTGCTGACGCGCGTCCACGCGTCGGGGAAGGCGGCGGTTTCGCGCGAATACGGGTGCGGCCATTCGGTGGCGCAGACGGCGGCGGCGGTGTGCGGGGCGTGCTTGAGCGGGTTGTTGAGCTTGTCGCTTTCGCCGCTGGCGACGGCCGCCATTTCGCCGTGGATGGAAATCAGCGTGTCGCAGAAGCGGTCGAGTTCGGTCTTCGTTTCGCTCTCCGTGGGCTCGATCATCAGCGTGCCGGGAACGGGGAACGACATCGTGGGCGCGTGATAGCCGTAATCCATCAGGCGTTTCGCCACGTCTTCGACTTCGAGGCCGTGTTTTTTCCAAGGACGGAATTCCAGGATGCACTCGTGCGCGACGAGGCCGCCCTCGCCCTTGTAGAGCACCGGGAAGAAATTCTCGAGGCGCTTGGCGACGTAGTTGGCGTTGAGCAGGGCGAACTTCGTCGCGCGCGTGAGGCCGTCGGGCCCCATCATGCGGATATACATCCACGAGATGACGAGGATCGAGGCCGAGCCCCACGGGGCCGCGGAGACGGCTCCGATGGAGGAAACCTGAGAGCTGAAACCTGAAACCTGAGGACGAGGCGAAACCACCGCGTGACTAGGGAGGAAGGGGGCGAGATGCGCGGCGACGCCGATCGGCCCCATGCCGGGGCCGCCGCCGCCGTGCGGGATGCAGAAGGTCTTGTGCAGGTTGAGATGGCAGACGTCGGCGCCGATGTGGCCGGGCGAAGTGAGGCCGACCTGGGCGTTCATGTTGGCGCCGTCCATGTAAACCTGGCCGCCGTGCGCGTGGATCGTGCCGCAGATTTCGCGGATGGGCGCCTCGAACACGCCGTGCGTGGACGGGTAGGTGACCATGAGCGCGGCGAGGTTCTTCGCATGCTCGGCGGCCTTGGCCTTGAGGTCGGCGACGTCGATGTTGCCGTTGGCGTCGCAGGCGACGGGCACGACCTTGAAGTTGCACATCGCGGCGCTGGCGGGATTGGTGCCGTGCGCGCTGGTCGGGATGAGGCAGATGTTGCGATGACCTTCGCCGCGCGATTCGTGGTAGGCGCGGATGACGAGGAGCCCGGCGTATTCGCCTTGGGAACCGGCGTTGGGCTGGAGCGAGACGGCGGCGAAACCGGTGATCTCGGCGAGCCAGGTTTCGAGGTCGGAGAAAAGCCGGGCGTAGCCGCGGGATTGTGCGGCGGGCGCGAAGGGATGGAGCTTGCCGAACTCGGCCCAAGTCACGGGGAACATCTGGCTCGTGGCGTTGAGCTTCATCGTGCACGAGCCGAGCGAAATCATCGAGTGGACCAGCGAGAGATCCTTCTGCTCGAGCCGCTTGATGTAGCGGAGCATCTCGTGTTCGGTGTGGTAGCGGTTGAAGACGCCCGCGGTGAGGAACGGCGAGGTGCGCGCGAATTCGTCGCGATTCTCCGGCGCAGACAGATCCAAGACCGCCGATTCGCTGAAGCAGGCGAGCAGGGTCTGCACTTCCTCGACGGTGGTGACTTCGTCGAGCGAGAGGCCGACGGTGTAATCGTCCACCACGCGGAGGTTCATCTTCTTCGCGGCCGCGGCGGCGTGGACGCGTGCGGCGGCGACGTTGCCGATCGTGAGCGTGTCGAACACGGGCTCGGCGTTGACCGTGGCACCGGCGGCTTTCAAGGCGGAGGCGAGGAGCTGCGTGAGCCGGCGGGTGCGTTCGGCGATGCGCTTGAGTCCTGCGGGGCCGTGATAGACGGCATACATCGAGGCCATGACGGCGAGCAGCACCTGCGCGGTGCAGATGTTGGACGTGGCCTTGTCGCGACGGATGTGTTGTTCGCGCGTGCCGAGGGCGAGACGCAGGGCCGGGTTGCCTTGGGCGTCCTTGGAAACGCCGACGAGGCGGCCGGGCATCTGTCGTTTGAACTCGTCTTTCGTGGCGAGGAAACCCGCATGCGGACCGCCGAAGCCCATGGGCACGCCAAAACGTTGCGCGGAACCGACGGCGACGTCGGCGCCGAACTCGCCGGGCGGACGCAGCAATGTGAGCGCGAGCAGATCGGTCGCGACGACGCAGAGCGCGCCGGCGGTGTGCGCTTTTTCAAAAAACGCTGTGAAGTCGTGGATGCTGCCGGTCGTGTCGGGGTATTGCACGAGCACGCCGAAGACCTTGTCGGCAAATTCGTAGGTGCGATGGTCTCCGGTGACGATGGTGACACCGAGCGGCTTCGCGCGCGTGCGGACGATGTCGATGGTCTGCGGATGGCACTTGTCGGAGACGAAAAAGACGGACGCGTCGTGGCTGTCGCCGAGTTTCACGCGGTGCGCGAGCATCATGGCCTCGGCGGCGGCGGTGCCTTCGTCGAGCATCGAGGCGTTGGCGATTTGCAGGCCGGTCAGGTCGGTGATGACGGTTTGGAAATTGAGCAGCGCCTCCAAGCGGCCTTGCGAGATTTCGGCCTGGTAGGGTGTGTAGGCGGTATACCAGCCGGGGTTTTCGAGAATGTTGCGTTGGATGACGCCGGGCGTGGCGCAGTCGTAGTAGCCGAGGCCGATGAAGCTGCGGTAAACCTGGTTCAGGCTGGCGATGTTGCGCAGCTCGGCCAAGGCGGCGGATTCGCCGATGGCGGCGGGCAGGTTCAGGGGGCGGGGGAGCCGGATGCCGGCCGGCACGGCGGCATCGGCCAGGGCGTCCACCGAGGGTTGGCCCACCGTTTGGAGCATGGCGGCGACATCGGCGTCGGGGGAGCCGGTGTGGCGGCGTTCAAAGGTATCTAGAGGGGCGAGGGGATCGCGCGGCGGAACCATGGCCGACGCTACGCAGCGGCCTCCGCGCCGTGCAACTGAGTTTTGGGTATTAGATGCGGCATTAAAGACCGTGCATTCACCGGTAGTTGGTCTGCTGGCCTTGGTGAATGAATTGTCAGCAAGTCGTCACCAGTGCGGGTTGATTTGCCAGGTGCGGCTGGCAGGCTTCGTGCACACACAACCGCATCCCATGCACTCTACGAATCTGCATTTTCGGCTGCCGCGTCTCGCGGCGGCCTTTTTTGTCGGCCTGCTGCTCGCCCTTTCGCTGACGGCGCAAGTGTCGCTGACCGGCACCTACACCCAGGACTTCAACACTGCCACCACGGCCTCGTTGCCGGCCGGCTGGCTCTTCTCCGAAAGCGGCACCAACGCCAACACCACGATTTCAAGCGGCACCGGCAGCAACAACGCCGGCGACACCTATCTGCTCGGCACGGCGGGCGAGTGGGCGTTGGGCGGCCTGCAAAGCGGCTCGCTGATCCCGACGGTCGGCGTGGCGTTCACCAACAACACCGGAGCCACGATCACTGAAGTCCAGATTAGCTACACGGGCGAAACTTGGCGCGTGGGTGCAGCCAGTCGCTCCGACCGGCTCGATTTTCAATACAGCGTGGATGCCACGTCGCTCACGACGGGCACTTGGACGGACTTCGACGCACTCGATTACGCCAATCCCGGCCAACCCACCACGGGCAGTGGCAGCCAGCAGCATGCAGCGGTGGTGGCCGCCAGCATCACCGGTCTCTCCATCCCTGATGGGGCGACTTTTTACCTGCGCTGGACGGATTTCAACGCCTCCGGGGCCGACGATGCCATGGGCGTGGACAATTTCTCCCTCACCTCCGTGGGTGCGGGTGGCGGGGGCGTTGCTCCGACCATCACGGATGAGCCCGACAGTGTAATCGTGGCGGTTGGCGAGACGGCCGTCTTCAGTGTCACCGCCGCGGGCACCGCGCCGCTGGCCTACCAATGGCTCAAGGATGGCAACCCGCTCAGCGACGGCGGCAATGTCTCCGGCGCCGAGGCCGCGATCCTCACGCTCACCAACGTGCAGGCGACGGACGAGGCCGATTATTCGGTGTTCATCAGCAATTCCGCCGACGATGTGACCAGTGTCGCGGCCACGCTTACGGTGGTCGTGCCCGTCGCGCCCGTCGTCACCACGCCGCCCGCCTCGCAGACCGTCCTGGCTGGGGGTAGCGCGACCTTCACCGTCGGGGTGACCGGCACCGCGCCGCTTTCCTATCAGTGGAACAAGAATGGTTTCCCCATCGGCGGTGCGACCGGTGCGAGCCTGACGCTCACGAACGTGCAAGCCGGCGATGCCGGCAACTACACGGTCACGGTCACGAATTCCGCCGGTGACGACACCAGCGCCCCCGCGGTGCTCACCGTTGTCGTGCCCGATCTCTATTGGAATCTGGCCACCGCGGATTTCAGCCAGGATTGGTCCGTCACCACGCTGATCACGGCCAATGACAACTGGTCGGGCGTGCCCTCGATCATCGGTTACCTCGGCCAGGACATCACCACCGGCACGGGCACGAATCCGCAGACCCTCACCGGCACCAGCGCCGTGGCCAACGACGTGGATGTGATCGCCAACCAGGCCAACCCCAATGGTCTCACCAGCGGTGGCGTCGCCGAGTTCGATGGCATCGCCAATCCGACCATCGCGCTCCAAGGCTCGGGCACGGCGGATGCGCCCTACATCGTCATCCATCTCGACACCCGCGGTCGCACGAATGTCAGCGTCGCCGCCAACCTGCGCGACCTCGACGGCTCGAACGACAACGCCGTGCAGCCCGTCGCGCTTCAGTATCGGGTCGGCGACATTGGTCCGTTCACCAATTTGCCCGAGGCGTTCGTGGCTGATGCCACGGAGGGTCCGGCGCTCAGCGGGCTCGCCACTCCCGTGTCCGTCATCCTGCCGGCCGACGCTGACAACCAGCCGAAGGTGCAGGTGCGCTTCATGACGACCAACGCCGTCGGCAACGACGAGTGGGTGGGTATTGATGACATCGTCGTGACCAGCGTGTCCGACGGTGTTGCACGAGTCTTCGTCTCGCCGACCGGCGGCGACACGCTCGTGCACGAGGCGGGCCTGACCACCGACACTTATACGCTTCGTCTCAACACCATGCCCTCCGGTCCGGTGACCGTGCGCGCCAGCGCCGACGAGCAAACCCTCGTCAGCGCCGACGGCCTGACCTTCGGTCCGACGGCCGACATCGTGTTGAGCGACCTCGAGCCCAAGCTCGTGCATGTGCAGGCGGCGGATGACACCGTCAACGAAGCCGCCACGCACTTCAGCCTCATCAGCCACGCCATCGTGGCCTCCGGCGATGCCGACTACTCGACGACGCTCACGCTGCCGTCGCTCACGGTCGGCGTGGTGGATGACGACGGCGGCACCGGCGTGACGCGCATCCATGTCATCCAAGGCAGCGGTCCGGTCAGCCCGCTCGTCGGGTATCAGGTTACGATCAACGGCGTGGTGACCGGGTTCTTCACGGGATCGCTCGGCACCCGCGACGGGTTCTTTGTGCAGGAACTCGACGCCAACGCCGACTCCGATCCGACCACTTCCGAGGGCGTCTATGTGTTCCTCGGTTCCAGTTCATCGCTGGCCGCCGAGGCCGCCGCGTTGAACGTCGGCGACGTGGTCACGGTCACCGGCAAGGCTGCGGAGTTCAACAGTCTCACCGAAGTGGATTCGGTCGTGGCCATCAGCGTGGACGGCACGGCGGCGCTGCCTGCCGCCATCCCGGTCACGCTGCCATTGCCGGCGGCCGATTACTTGGAGCGTTACGAGGGCATGCGCATCAGCCTGCCGCAGACGCTCACGGTTACCGACAATTACGATCTCGGTCGTTTCGGTCAGGTGATTCTCGCCAACGGCCGGCTCTTCCAGCCGACCAACATCGCCGCCCCGGGCGCCCCGGCCCAGGCGCAGCTCGCGGCCAATCTGCTCAATCAGATCCTGCTCGACGACGGCACCTCGCGCTCCAACCCGGACCCGACGCCCTTCATCTTCGATGACGGCACCGGAGCGACACTCCGGGCGGGCGACACCACTACGGGCGCGAGCGGCGTGCTGACCTACCAGTTCGGCGCGTTCATGTTGCAGCCCGACACGGCACCGGTCTTCAGCCGCGTCAATCCGCGTAGCGCGACACCGCCGGCGGTCGGTGGTTCGCTGCGCATCACGATTGGCAATGTGCTGAACCTCTTCAACGGCGACGGAGCCGGCGGCGGTTTCCCGACCAGCCGCGGTGCGACCACCTATGAGGAATACCAGCGCCAGCTCGCCAAGACTGTCGCGGGCATCCTCGCACAGGCGCCCGACATCATGGGTCTGACCGAGGTGGAAAACGACGGTTACGGTCCGTCCAGCGCGCTCGCGCACTTGGTCGACGCGCTCAACGCCGCCGCCCCGGCCGGCACGACCTACAGTTATGTGGATGCCTCGGCCGTGGACATCGTCACCGATCTCATTCACTGCGCGTTCATCTACCGCTTGGAAACGGTCGAGACGGTTGGCGCCCCGGCGATGCTGGACAGCCCTTACTTCAACAACCACGCGCGCAATCCGCTCGCGCAGACCTTCCGCGAAAAGGCGACCGGTGCCGTGCTCACGGTTTCGATCAACCACTTCCGCGCCAAGGCCAGCGTTTCGAGCATGAGCGATGGCATCCTGCCCAATCCCAACATCGACCAAGGCGACGGCCAGGGCACCAACAACTGGCTGCGCACGCGCGAGGCCGAGGAACTCGCGGCCTGGCTCGCGACCGACCCGACCGGCAGCGGCGATCCGGATTTTCTCATCATCGGCGACCTGAACGCCTATGCGCAGGAAGATCCCATCACCGCGCTCAAGAACGCCGGCTACGTCAACCTGACGGAGCTCTACGAAGGCGCCGACGGGTATTCCTACTCGTTCGACGGTGCGTTCGGTCATCTCGACCACGCGCTCGCGAGCCCGAGTCTCGCGGCGCAGGTCGTCGGCGCGGCCACCTGGCACGTCAACTCCGACGAGCCGATCTATTACGACTACAACACCGAGGATAAATCGCCCGCGCAACAGGCGATCAATACCGGCACGCCCTACCGCTATTCCGACCACGAT
Organism: Opitutales bacterium; assembly: GCA_044507675.1. GTDB lineage: Bacteria > Verrucomicrobiota > Verrucomicrobiia > Opitutales > Opitutaceae > Lacunisphaera. The sequence continues at coordinate 52,092 of JBIQJF010000021.1, forward strand.
CCCGTCATCGTGGGCGTGAACCTCACGGCGGCCCCGACGATCATCACCGGGCCCGTGGCGCAGACGGTCACCGTCGGCGAAAGCGTGACCTTCAGCGTGGATGTCATCGGTTATCCCGCGCCGACCTACCAATGGCGTCGGAACGGCATGAACATCCCCGGTGCCGACGGTGCCAGCTACATGATTGCAAATCCGACGACGGATGACGCCGGCCTCTACGATGTCGTGATCACCAACAGCGTCGGTGACGCGACCAGCAGCGCGGTTCTGCTGACGGTGAACACGGCGGCAGCAAACCTGACGCTGACGGGCCTGACGCAGCGTTACGACGGCACCCCGCGCGAAGTGACGGCCGTTACCGTTCCCGTCGACCTGCCGGTGATCATCACCTACGACGGTTCGCTGACGCCGCCGGTTAATCCGGGGGTTTATGCCGTGACTGCGACGATCGATCATCCGGACTACACGGGCTCGCTGAGTGATTCGCTGGTCGTGACGATTGGCGCACTCGTGCGGCATGCGCCGGTGCTCAACGGTGGTCTCGATGGATCTGTGCAGGTGCTGCTGCCCGAGAGTGTCACGCTGAACGGCAACGCTTGGGTGTCGGGTGACCTGCTCGTGCCCGGCACACCGACCGTGCGGCTCAACGGCCAGCCGGTTTACGGCGGCACGATTGACGGCAACGGTGCGGTCGCGCCGTCGAGCCACACGATCACGCTCAACGGTGGTGCGGTGTTGCGCCATGTGGTTCGCCGCACGGATGCGCTCAGCTTGCCTGTGGTCGCGGCACCGCCTGCACCCGCTGGCACGCGCAACGTTTCCCTCAACTCCGCCGGTCAGTCGCCGGGCGACTCCGCGACCATTCGGAATCTCACGCTGAACGGCAACGCCGGCGAGTTGGTGGTGCCGCCCGGCACCTACGGCGCGCTCACGGCCAATGGCAGCAGTCGTTTCGTATTCGGCGTGGCCGGGGCCACTGAGCCGGAGGTTTATAACCTCCAAGGCCTGACGCTCAACGGCAGCAGCCGGCTCGTTATCGTCGGTCCGGTCATCGTGAACCTGGCCAACGGAACTGCGCTTAACGGTCCCGCCGGCGAGCCGCTGCATCCGGAGTGGTTGGAACTCAACATCGCCTCCGGCGGCCTGACGTTGAACGGCAACGTGGCTTTCGCCGGCTACGTCGCGGCGCCGGCCGGCAGCGTCACGGTCAACGGCAACAGCATGCTGACCGGCGGGGTTATCGCCGACCGGCTCACGATCAACGGCAACGGTCAAGTTGTCGAAGCCGGCGAGTGATTCGTTTCGATTGCAGGGCGGGATACGACCCCGCCCTGCAACCTTGCCGGTCATTAATCGATTTGGTGCGCGGCGTGCGTCCGGATTATAGCCGGGCGCACATGGCGATTTGTTCCGCTGTCGCGTTGCCAACCGCCGGATGCCGAGGCACGGTGCTTGCCATGAAACGGTTGCTTCTACCCCTGCTGGCCGGCCTGTTGTCGCTGGCCGCCTTCGCCAACGCCTCCGCGACCCCGCTCAATCCCTCCGGTTTTGTCATCCGTCGCGGCACGAACCTCAGCCACTGGCTGTCGCAGGACTTCGGCTGGCAGCCGCGGTCGCAGTGGATCACGGAGAAGGATTTCGCCTTCATCGCCCAGGCTGGTTTCGACCATGTGCGCCTGCCGATCGATGAGAAGGAGTTGTGGCGGGAGGACGGATCGCAAAACGAGGAGGCCTTTGCGTTGATGCTGCAGGCCATCGGCTGGGCCCGCGCCAACAACCTGCGCGTGATCGTGGACCTGCACACGGTGCGCACCCATCACTTCAACGCCGCCAACGAGGGCGGGCACAACACGCTCTTCACCGACCCGAATGCGCAGGAGGCGTTCTTCGACCTGTGGCGGCAGCTCTCCGCGCGCCTGCGCGACCAGCCGGTGGACGCCGTGGCCTACGAGATCATGAACGAGCCCGTGGCCGACGACCATGAGCAGTGGAACCAGCTCATCGCCGGGGCGCACGCGCTCATCCGGAAAACGGAGCCGGATCGCGTGCTCATCTTCGGCTCGAATCGCTGGCAGATCCCGCCGACCCTGCCGTTCCTCAAGGTGCCGGCCGGCGACCGCAACATCATCCTGAGCACCCACACCTACTCGCCGTTCCTCTTCACGCATTACACGGCGGAATGGACGCCGCTCAAAATCTACAAGGGCAAGGTGCGTTACCCCGGCCCGGTTGTGAGCGAGAAGGAATTGGCGAAGCTCAGGAAACAGGACGTGCGCGGCGAGATGGCCGACCTGATCAACACGGCCCGCGACAACTGGGGACCGGAACGCATCGCGCAGGAGCTGGCTCCGGCGATCCAACGCGCCCGCGAACTTGGGTTGCAGCTGTATTGCGGCGAGTTCGGTTGCCTGCCCACCGTGCCGCGCAAAGACCGGCTGGCTTACTACCGCGACATCATTGCCGTGATGGAGGCCAACGGCATGGCTTGGGCCAATTGGGAATACAAGGGCGACTTCGGCATCTATGAATGGCGCGACGCCAAGCAGACCGTGTGGAAGCCGGACCAGGAGCTGCTCGACATCATGCTCGCGGGCGCGAAGCAGGAATGACGCTGCCGATTCCGGCCTGATGACCCGAAGCGAACGTGCCGCCTTTGTGGATCGCCGCCTCGCGGAGCTTTATCCCGAGACGCCAATCCCGCTCGATCACCGCGATCCCTACACGCTGCTCGTGGCGGTGGTGCTCTCCGCGCAATGCACGGACAAGCGCGTGAACGAAGTCACACCGCGCCTGTGGGCGCTGGCCGACAATCCGACGGGCATGGCGCGCGTGCCGGTGGCGAAAATCCAGGAGATCATCCGGCCTTGCGGGCTGTCGCCGCAGAAATCGAAGGCGGTTAGCGAACTCTCGCGGCTAATCGTGGAGCGCCACGCCGGCGCGGTGCCGCGGACCTTTGAGGAGCTTGAGGCGTTGCCCGGCGTCGGCCACAAAACGGCATCGGTGGTCATGAGCCAGGCGTGGGGTGTGCCGGCACTTCCCGTGGACACGCACATTCACCGGCTGGCGGCCCGTTGGAAATTAAGTGACGGTCGCAGCGTCGAGCAGACGGAGCGCGATTTGAAGAAGCTGTTTCCCGAGGCGCACTGGAACCAGCTTCACTTGCGAATCATCTTCTACGGCCGCGAATACTGCACCGCCCGTGGTTGCGACGGCACGGTGTGCGAAATCTGCCGGACGCTGTTCCCGGGACGGAAACGGGTGACGAAAATTGCCAAATAAAAACCCTCCCGAGAAGGGGAGGGTTGAAAGGCAATGGTGGACGCTACTGGACTCGAACCAGTGATACGGCTTTTGATGTTCACTAATGTCTCTGTCAGAGGGAAATGACGAGGAACAACACTGGAAAACAATGGTCAATGCTGTGACTATTGCTGAGACTAAATTATGGCCTTCCTGCGCAAATTTCCGCGTTCGCCTTATTGGTTTGCCGGCTACACGGCGCCAGACGGGCGGCGCGTCCAACGCTCCACCAAACAGAGTTTGCGCAAGAAGGCTCAACTCGTCGCCAACGAGTGGGAGAAAGCCGCAAGGCTGGCCTCCGAGAAGCGTCTCGGCGAAGCTCAGGCCCGCCGGGTGCTTTCCGATATTTATGCGGCTGTGAGCAACGAGCCGCTTCGCTCGGCGGTCGCGCGCGATTTTCTCACGCAGTGGGCCGAGAAAAGAAAAGCGGATACTGCCCTGCGCACTTATCAGGCCTACAAGCAGGTGCTGCGGGATTTCGTCACTTCCCTCGGCGAGCGCGCCAGCGTCGATATCTCCCAACTGACCAAGACTGACGTGGCCAAGTATCGGGATACAGTGCTGGAACGCACATCGGTGGCGAACGCCAACAAATCCCTCAAATACCTCCGAGTCGCGCTTAATGCTGCCTACAAGGACGGCGTGGCCCAGGACAATCCGGCGGCGAAACTCGACGTGCTCAAACGTCGCGAGACCGACCGGGCTGAACGCCGTCCGTTCACGGTCAAGGAACTCAAAACGATCATGACCCACGCCAGCGGCGAGTGGAAAGGTCTCATTCTATTCGGGCTCTACACGGGCCAGCGCCTCAAGGACATCGCGCGGCTCACCTGGCTGAACATCGACCTTGAGAACGAGGAATTGCGCTTCGTTACGGCGAAAACTGGCCGTCGGATGGTGATTCCCCTCGCGTCTCCCCTGCTGGTCCACCTGCAAACGATGCCCGCGGGAGACGACCCGGCCGCTCCGCTGTTCCCGGACGCCCATGCCATCGCCAGCAAAGAAGGCAGCGACAGTCGGCTGTCCCAGCAATTTCAGGCGCTACTGGTCACCGCCAGCATGGCGACGGAACGGACCAAGGACGAAACCGGCAAAGGCCGTTCGCTTCGGCGCCCGGTGAGCGAGATTTCGTTTCACTCCCTCCGCCATACCGCGACGAGCCTGCTCAAGAATGCCGGCGTGCCCGAAGCCGTGGCTATGGACATCATTGGCCACGACAGCGAGGCGATCAGCCGGCACTACACGCACATCGAAACCAAGGCCAAGCGTGCGGCACTCCAAAAACTGCCCAAGGTCGTGTGAGAAGCTCCGGTAGTGGGTCAGTTTGAATCCCGAATCGGGTGAGCGAACGCGCTCACGTCGTGATTCAAGCGAATCCCATATTTCTTAGCCCTCGCATGAAAAACAGACATGCCTCTCGGAAGGTAGTAGAAGCCCGGCGGCGCTTTCGCCTGCTGAATAAACTTCTGTCTGCCGCAGCGGATAGCATCCGTCGCGATCCTTTGACTGATTCCAAAATCCGAGAGTTTCTTGCCAAAAAACTTGGGCCTCGTGAGCACAATCCACTTAAACCACGCCTCAAAAACAGACCTCATGGGAAAGCCTAGATGGTGATAGATGCGGATTGCGTCGTGGATAACGAAAATGGGTAATTCGGGATCGTAGCGATGTAGCTCCTTGGGGTTCTTGCCGCCGTGTCGTGAAAAATCGTAGCCCATGCGAAACATGACGGGCCAATCTTTAACCCACGGCTCGTCAATTCCCCACGGATTCTTGTCACCTAAATTGATACACGGGTTTGATAATCCCTCGTTTAGATGAAACAGGATTCGGTGCGCCGCATGACCTAAGGTTAGAACCGAAACAAAATCCCCGTTGGCCGCCCAAAGATAAATGGCGTCCTCGAGCTGTCGGACTGCTACATCAATCTTCGTGATGACCCACCGCGAAGACCTTTTAGGTTTTTTAATCGGCAGAGCACTTCCTGGACGGTTTTTTTTCTGGCCCATGGCGAAGGGGGTATCCGTCGCCATGCTAGCCATGCGATGGTTCGCATAGCCAGTCCGCTTTTAATTGGGCTTGGCCGTGCGCTTGGGCCGGAGCGGGACGGCAGGCTTCGCTCCAACATGAGATGGAAGTCTCATCAATGAGTTTGTTTACGACTCCATTGGTAAAGGTATCACGGACGCGATCGCTGATATCTTTCACCGTCCCCTCGTTGAAATAACAATAACCCAACCGAAATTCGAGCAGGTCAACAAACGAGCTGCACGGGGCAAAGAACAAGCGGTTCTCCAGGAAGGCACCCAAATGTTTCCGTGGAATTATTTGGTGAACCGTATGCATTTCGGCGACGACCCTTAAGCCCGGGGATTACGCGCAACCGATATTACCTATGACGCACTAAGCGTGATTCACGGCCTGCGGTGGTCGGCGTAGCCGGACCCCAGTCGCTCAAATGCCCCGGGGTCGTGGCCGACAATCACCGCGTCCATGCATTCAGCCACGGCGACCTGCCAGGCGTCGTTCTCACCCATCCGTCGGGCAGCGCGTCTTTGGCGCAAAGCGGCTCGCTCTGCGTGCTGCCGGCCGATGGTCTGCCAGCGGAAGGCACGAAATGCCTCGCGCACCGCAGTCGCGTCCGCAGCGCCCTCGAGCACCTCGGCGGAGGTCACCGGCGAAATCCAAAGTTCCGCTCCCGGATTACGCGCCGCCCATGTCCGGGCCGGTCCGCGTTGGTTCGCCGCGATCTCATTGAGGAGGTCGATGACAAACGAGGAATCGAGGAGAAAACGACTCACTTGCGGAGGGTGATGCGGAGTCGCTCGTCCCCGGCGTGGCGGTCGGCCCAGGCCGACAAATCGGCCCCCGTGATGATTTCCTCATCCCGGATCAGCTTCCGCACAAACGTAGCTTTCTTCATTCCGGCCCGCTTGGAACGTTTGGCCAGGATGCCTTGCTCTTCCTTGGTGAGGCGAACGGTGAGAATGGCAGACATAGTATGTCTTTTGTATGCCTCTATGTTCATTCGTCAAGTTCCCTTACTTCTCCGTCCATTCTATCGACGTTTGCCCAAGGCCGCTCGTCGCGCATACGGGTGCTGCTGGTGTCACTTGCGCCGCGCGGCGGATGTAGTCACAAACCGAATCGTAGGCGACCAGGCGCACCCCGCGGAGCGCGCCGCGTTGCCGCAGGGCGACCATCTTGATCTCGCCGGAGCCGGCGGCCTTGTAATACCAGCCGCGCGAAAGCCCGAAATGTGGGTCGCGTTTGCCGGGCGCCGGCAGCCGGAAGAATTCAACGCGCTGCATCGCAGCGCCGGTTGGTGCGGGAGTGATGGGAGCTGGGTTCATGGTTATTCCTTTTGTTGTTGGGTGATTTCAAATGTCTGAGCTTGACCCAAGCGTTCGCCAACGGCGTGCGTCTGCTGAATTTGCGGTAGCTGGCCTCCCGCTTTCTCGGTAGGCGAGGGCGCATCGTTTGTCGCGCCGGGAGCTACTGGGATCGATTCCGTGGCTGTGTTCATGGAATGTTTGCTTTCGTCGTGGCTCACATCTTATCGCGAGATGACGCGCGAAAATAGGGTCACCATGCAGGTCGGCCGCCGACCGTATTTTCGCGGGACCAGGCATGCGCGGGGATACCGGACGCACTCTGTCGGCTGGCGCGCCAACGAGCGCGCAACGATTGCTTTCTTGTTAGTTGCCCCGAGCCGGGGGTGCGGGGGCGGCGGCAAGCGCCCCGCGTCTTGCGACGGCTACCCCGAGGCGAAGCCGAGCCGTCGCAACTCCGGTTGGCCGGGTGCATTCGAGCGCGCCGAACTTTCGTAAGTGCGAAACATGGCACGCGGTCGCACCTGATCTGTGTGTTCATGGATGACACAGGCAGGCCGGCGATTCGTTACCATTTTGGTAAGGGGTAATGTGTCTGCCTGAAAAAGAAACGCGTCTGCGTTTCGGATCGGGGAGCGTGGTCGGTAGGTTCGGGCGAGACTTACACTTTTCTCGGTAGGACAACATTCGCACTGCGGGCTGTGTCGCAGGTCTTCGTGTTGAGCGCGTGCGCCAATAGTAGAGGGCTACGCATCAAGTCATGTTGAGACCGAAACCTCAGTTGAATCTGCACAATGCGCGGGAGTATTTCCGCGAGCATCTGTGCGTGGGCGACTACTATTCCGAGGGACACAAGATCGCGGGCGAATGGTTCGGAAAGGCGGCAGAAAGGCTCGGCCTGACAGGCGTGGTTGCGGAGAAGGACTTTCTCGCCCTGTGCGAGGGATTGCATCCGCGGACCGGCAAACGGCTGACCCAGCGGTTAAACACCGTCCGCCACGACAACGGCAGGACAGCAGCCAATCGCCGGATTTTTCACGATTTTACCATCAGTCCGCCCAAGAGCGTGTCGGTCGTCGGGCTCTATCAGGATAGCCGTATCATCACGGAACATCATCGGGCGGTCCGCTGCGCGCTGACGGAGCTGGAAAAATTGGCCGAAACCCGCGTCCGGAAGGCCAAGCAGAATGGCGAGCGCGTCACCGGAAGCATCGTGGCCGCGTGCTTCCGGCATGATACGAGCCGGGAACTCGACCCGCATCTCCACTCGCATTGCGTCGTGTTCAACGCGACCCATGACCCCGTGGAGAATCGCTGGAAGGCCCTCCAAACGGGCGGGATGTATCGCGCCCAGAAGTTTGCCGAGAACCTCTACTTTCACGAATTGAGCAAGGGACTCCGTTCGCTCGGCTACGAGATCGAGAACAATGCGCGCAATTTTGAGATCAAGAACGTGCCGGCGAGCGTCATCGCCCGGTTCTCCAAGCGACATGCCCAAATCGATGCAGAGGCACAGCGGCAGGCCGCCACGGGCTACGGCCGTGACTTGGGGGAACTGCGCACGCGGGTCGCGCACGAGCATCGCCGCCGCAAAATCAAGAGCTCGACCGCTGACGAACTGCGGCCGCATTGGGGCAAGCAACTCGCACCCGACGAACGGCGGGCGCTTGCGTGGCTCCGTATCGCATCGACTGGCCGTTCACAGCCCGCCGACGTGCGCGGCATCGTTGCCTGGGCCGACGAACACCTGTTCGAACGGCGGTCAGTAGTGAACGACTATGAACTGATGGCGGCAGCCCTTGGGCGCGGTCGGGGCGACGACTTCGATCTCGCCGATCTGCGGCGCGCGATTGAGGAACGCGGCTACATCCGGGAAAAGGACACGCCGAAACTCATCTCGCGGGAATTGCTGCGTTGCGAATTGGAGATCGTCGTTGCCGCCCGCGATGGCCGCAATTGCTTCTTCAATTTGGGTCGTAGAGACTATCAGCCGGACCCGGGCCTTTCGCCGGAGCAAGCGCAGGCGGCGCGACGGATTCTGACCAGTCATGACTTTATCACGCTGTTCCGGGGCGGGGCGGGCACCGGCAAAAGCCATACGTTGAAGGAGATCGAGCGTGGCATCACGGCTTCGGGTAGTCCGGTCATGGTGCTGACGCCCCAACGCCAGCAGGCGCAGGACCTGCAAAATGAAGGGCTGCCCGCGCAGACGCTGGCCCATGCCCTCACGACCCGCCAGTTTCCGCCCCATGCGGTTGTCATCCTGGATGAAGCTGGCCAGGTGGGCGGCAAAGACCTCCGGGAGCTGATTAGGCTCGTAAAGGCCCAGCGTGGCCGGCTGATCCTCTCCGGCGATACCCGCCAGCATGGCGCGGTGGCGGCGTCGGATGCCCTGCGGGCTATCGAAAAGCATTCCCACCCGCGCGTGGCCGTGCTCCGCACCATCCGTCGGCAGAATCCCGCCCTGGCCCGGTCGGCAGAGGAAAGGCAGTTCATCCGGAGCTATCGCGCCGCCGTAAAGGAGGCCGCCGCAGGCAAGATTGCGGAGTCCTTCGACCGGCTGGAAAAGCTGGGCTGTGTGCGGGAGTTGCCCGACGAAACGCGCCGAGCGGAGCTGGCCGGCGAATACCTCACCGCCATCGCGCGCAATGAGCGCCCGCTTGTCGTCGCCCAGACCTGGAGCGAAGTCCACGCGGCCAATGATGCGATCCGGTCGGCGCTGCGGTCGGCCGGGAAGTTGGAACCGGGCACCATGCTGACCACCTACCAGCCTCTCGACCGTAGCGAAGCGCAAAAGCGCGACAGCCGTTTTTATGAACCCGGGCAGTCGGCGGCCTTTCTCAAGCGATATGGGCGCTTCAAAAAAGGAGACATTTGCGAGATTGCCGGAGCCAATGAGCGTGGCGTTGTAGTCGTGAAGGACGGCCGGTCCTCCACAATCAGCTATCGCTATGCCGACCGCATTGCGGTCGCGAAGGCGACGGAAATGGAAATTGCGCCCGGCGACCGCCTCCAACTCAAGGCCAACGGCCGCAGCATCGAGGGTGCTCGCCTGCACAACGGCGAGCTGGTGACGGTCGCCCGCGTCGAGCCGCCGGGTGCGCTGGTGGTCACCGATGAACGTGGAACAACGAAAACGCTCGCGCCATCGCAACGGCTGTTCGTGCGTGGCTACGCCGTCACGTCTTACGGGTCGCAAGGCAAGACCACGGACACCGTGATTTTCGTCGATGCCGGTAACCGCGCCGCCACGAGCCGGGAGCAGTGGTATGTGAGCATTTCCCGCGGGCGGAGACGTGTCGTCGTGTTGACGCCGGACAAGGCGGCGTTGCGCGAGAACATTCGACGGAGCGACGCGCGAGAGCTGGCGCTAGCAGAGAAGCGTTCGCCGGCATTGACTCAACGCGAGGCGCATACATGGCACGTGCGACAGCAACGAGCACGGCTCTATGCGACGAGGCATCAGGAATTCCAAGCGCGGCAGAGACAGCAGCAAGGGGCATGCTTACACCTGTGAGACTCCCGGAGCCACAAGACCGGCGTCCTACAACCAGCCGACAGGCGCGTCGGGCATGACTTATTGACTCTGCAAAAATCTCCTCGCACCATTTCTAGGTGAACCAGCCAGCATTCAGATGGCTTGTGGCCTGTGCTGTAATGTGCGGTGTGCTAAACGCCGCAGACGAAATCCCCAAGAATGCACCGGAGGTCATAGGGGCGTGGCGTCAAGCCGCCGACCTAGGAGATCCAAGAGCTCAATATAACCTTGGCGTGGCATTTGAAAGCGGCAACGGCGTGTCAAGAAATCCGTCCGAAGCTGTTCAGTGGTATCTTCGTTCGGCGGAGCAGGGTTGGTCGCCCAGCCAGTTTAACCTTGGCTGCATGTACGAGAATGGAGTCGGTGTTTCCCAAAGCTACACCGAAGCAGAACGATGGTATCGAAAGGCTGCGGATCAAGGGCTCGCTAACAGCCAGAACAATCTGGGCGCCCTGTATTACCATGGAAAAGGTCGGCCAAAGGACAGTGCACAAGCGGCGGCTTGGTGGCACAAGGCCGCGGACCAAGGCCTCGGACCGGCGCAATACAGTCTAGCTTCGCTTTACTACTACGGCGAGGGTGTGCCCAAGGACCTCGCACAAGCCGCGAAGCTGATGCAACAAGCCGCCGAGCAAGGACACGCGGCAGCACAGGGGGATTTGGGAATACTCTATGCAAAGGGCGAAGGCGTGAAGAAAGACCTGGCCGAGGCGGAGAAATGGATGCGGCTCGCAGTTGCCAAGGGTTACGCGCCGGCCCAAATCAACCTGAGTCGTCTGCTTGAACCTGGTCGCTTTGAGAAAATGGGGCAGAGCATTGGTGAGAAGATTCCACTAATTTTCTTTTTGTTGCTAATCGCGTGGGCGATCTGGCGATCGGTAAAGCCGCGCCAGAAGCCGTCAGCGTAACACCCTCTTGCTTCGCATAGGTTCTTTCCGTCATCGGGCTAATCTTGCTCGTAGGCGTTGTCGCTATTGGCAAATGGCCGGAATGCAGTGGGCAAATGGACGAACGGGCGAACGGGCGAATGGGCGCGCTGGCTTGAAGATGACTTGGCAATCCGTCCCCTTTCTAGCCAATCTAGTTCTAAGAGAACCCCCGGTAACGGGAGGGCGAACCCCATGCGAATGGGAATATTCAACACCGAACGCACCAACATGATCTATTTGCTCGGTAGCGCTCTCGTGCTTCTGGCCCTCTCTTCCGTCATCTGGCAGACGAGGCTCCTTATCCGAGAGATTAAGAAATGAGTCTCTAGATCGAGACTTTCCGCGACCACTCCATACATTGGGGTGGTCGCTTTTGTTTGGCTACAGGCAAGCACCGACGACAGAAACTCGCGCAACCCGCCTGTCCGGACCGCACCACCTGCTTGTCGATTTTCCCCAGCGTTACGGCCCGTGTGCCAACCGCGGTATCCGTGTCCGATGCACCGATGAACACCGAGCACCGATAGTGAATTTTAGTGGTCGTGCTGTGACTGGCTGCTGAGACTTTTCCGATAAAATCCGCAACCGACTCACTATCAAAATGGTGGACGCTACTGGACTCGAACCAGTGACCCCGTGCGTGTGAAGCACGTGCTCTAACCAACTGAGCTAAGCGTCCGAAACGAGGGGCAGACGGTTGAGGGTTGAAAACCGCGAATCAACCCTCTTTTCGCGCCCGGCCGTTTTACTCAAAAAGCGGACGCATCTGCTTGCTGAGGGCTTCGTGCTTGTCCTGCAGTTTCCGATAGAGGGCTTTGCGCTTGGCGTCGGGGGTGCAGCGCGTCGCTTCGTTGATGGCGACGATGCCGGTGGTGAAGTCGGTGAGCTTGGCCTTTTTGCCTTGGGCGAGGGCTTCGCACCACGCGGCCTGGAGTGCGCCGCCCAGCGCGGCGCCCTCGTCCTCGATCATGGCCACGACGGGCACGCCGAAGATATCGGCCATCATCTGACGCCAGTAGGCGGAGCGGGAGCCACCGCCGGTGACGCGGATTTCCTTGGGCTTGATGCCGAGCGCGGTGAGACGGCGCAGGCCGTAGTTCATGTTCATTGTGACGCCTTCCATCGCGGCGCGCGCGAGGTGGCCGGGGTTGAGCGTCGAGAGGTTCAGGCCGGTGAAGATGCCGGTGCCCTTGGGCAGATTGGGCGTGCGTTCGCCGGTGAAGTAGGGGAGGAGCGCGAGGCCGCCGGCGCCCGCGGGCGCGCTGGAGACGGCTTGCTCGAGTTGTGCGTGATCCCAGTTGAAGAGCGTGCGGAACTGCTCGGTGACGAGCGTGACGTTCATCGTGCAGAGCAGTGGCAACCAGCCACCGGTCGAGGAACAGAACGCCGCGATTTCGCCGTGGGGATCGACAACGGGCTTGTTGCCGTAGGCATAGATGGTGCCGCTGGTGCCGAGGCTGGCGGAGACGACGCCGGGCGTGACGTTGCCCGTGCCGATGGCGCCCATCATGTTGTCGCCGCCGCCGGCGCTGACGATGACGTCGCTGGAGAAACCGTATTTTTGCGTGAGGGCGGGACGGAGCGTCCCGGCGGGCACGTGCGAGGGCGAGAGAGGCGGCAGCCAGTCGGAGAGATTTTTATCGAGGGCCTTGATTACGGCGGCGGACCAGGTGCGCTTGCGGACGTCCATGAGCGCAGTGCCCGAGGCGTCGCCGTATTCCATGAAGTAGTTTCCGGTGAGGTGGAAATTCAGGTAATCGTGCGGGAGCAGGACGTGGCGCAGGCGCTTGTAGTTCGCTGGCTCATGGCGTTTCAGCCACAGGATCTTCGGCGCGGTGAAGCCCGGCAGGAACGCGAGGCCGGCGGTGCGGATGGCGGCCTTGGTGCCGCCGAGTTTCTTCGTGAGGATGTCGCACTCGGCGGTCGTGCTCGTGTCGCACCAGAGCTTGGCCGGGCGGATGACCTCGCCTTTCTCGTCGAGCGGCACGAAACCGTGCTGCTGGCCGGAGACGCCGATGCCGCGCACGCGCGAGCCGTCGATCTTGGCGGCGACCTGCATGATCACGGAATCGAGTGCAGCAGTCCACTCCTGCGGGTGCTGTTCCATGTGGCCGGCGGGCAGGCCGGCGATGAGCGAATGCGGAGCGCGGGCCTCCGCGATGAGCTTCTTTTCGTTGAGGTCCAGAACGACCGCTTTGGTGCTCTGGGTGCCGCTGTCGATGCCAATGAATAGAGACATGGGAGAGAGGGGGTATAAGAGGTGTTAAACTGGGTGATGTTATTCCCTTTCGGGAAACGACCTTGAGATATGGCATTATCCTCCTTGTGTAGAACAAGCTACACGGAAAATGTGCTACAGTTAGACTTAGCCATCTTTTGATTCCGACCCGACGATCCATTCAGGTGATTCACCCTAGGTTCTAGACCTTCAATGGTCACCCTTACCCTGAACCTTACCTCGTTACCTCGTATGAACACCAAGAAACGCACACTCCGGTGCGGGCTATCCATGCTCGGCACCTTCGTGCTTTCCTCCACGTGGGGATTTGCACAGACAGCGGCTCAGCCGGCGGCGCAGCAGGACGAAGACGTCCTGGTGCACTCGCCGTTCGAAGTCTCGGCTGACAGTGATACCGGTTACGCATCTGCCACAACCCTCGCGGGCAACCGTCTTAACACGGAACTTCGCGACATCGGTAATGCCGTCACCGTCATCAACAGCCAATTCCTGAAGGATATCGCGGCCACCAGCAACGAAACGTTGCTGCAATACACGGTCGGCACCGAGGTCGGCAATTTGCAGGGCAACTTCGCCGGCACCGGCGACGGCGCCTTCCTCGATGAGTCGAGCCGGTTCGTCAACCCCAACCAGAACACGCGCGTGCGCGGTCTGGCGGCGGCTGACAACACCCGCGATTACTTCCTCTCGGACATCCCGTGGGACGGCTTCAATGTCGATCGCGTGGATCTCCAGCGCGGCCCGAACTCGATCCTCTTCGGTCAAGGTTCGCCCGCCGGTATCATCAACGTCGGCCTGAAGCAGGCTTCCTATCGCAATGCGAACGAAGTCACCTTCCAGACCGACCAGTGGGGCAGTGCCCGTGCCACGGTTGACTTCAACCGCGTGCTCCTGAAGGACGAACTCGCCGTGCGCGTTCTTGCCATGCAGGAACGGGAAAAGTTCCAGCAGGATCCCGCCTTTGAAGAAGACAAGCGCTACATGGGCGCCGTCCGCTGGGAGCCCAAGTTCCTCCGCAAGGGTGGAGCTCGCACCATCGTGAAGGCCTCCTTCGAGAAGGGCGACATCAGCAGCAACCGTCCGCGCACGCTGCCTCCCCTCGACCTGATCACCCCGTGGTTCTACACCGGCACCTACACCGGTCGTTTCCCGAGCGATGATCCGGCGACGCAGTATCGTGACCCCAACACCGGTCAGGTTATCAACTACGTCAAGGGCGCTCCTCGCACCTTCCAGGCGCTTAACAAGCAGACCTTCAATCCGCACATCGTGATGGATGACAACTCCGGTGCTCCCAATGCCGGCCAGGCTCGTCCGAAGATCAACGGTGGTGTGGATAGCGGCCGTCTGAGCCCCTACTACCAGCCCTACCTCGGCAACTACGGCCAGCAATTCGGCGGCCCCAATGGCTTCTTCGCCACCGACGGCGGCGCCCCGGCCTACTGGCTCTGGGAAATCCGCGCTACCCGTGGTATCAACTCCACCGGCGCTGACGACAACGGTGTCGGCGAATTCGCCTTCCACCGCCCGGTCGGTATCGCGACGGCCTCGCAGTTTGCCAAGTCGGCCCAACTGCCCTTCGCCGAAGTCTACAAGAACTATCAGCTCGCTGATAACACGGTGTTCGACTTCTACAACAACCTGCTCGACGGTCCGAACAAGTCGGAGTGGTCTGACTATGACTCGCTCAACGCCTCCATCGCCCAGACCTTCATGGACGATAAGTTCGGTTTCGAGGTGGTTTACAATGAGCAGAACTACCGCAACGGCCAGATCTCCCTCCTCGACGGTGAACGTCAGGCCATCTACATCGACATGATGCGCGTCTACTCCGACGGCACCACGGCCGGCAAGAACGGCGTGCGTTTCGATGATGGCACGCCCAATCCGAATGTGGGTCGCGCCTTCGTGACCGACAGCGGTCAGGGTGGCAATCGCAGCTACGAGTCCAAGCGCGAGTCCCTTCGCGCCACGGCCTTCGTGACGCACGACTTCACCAAGAGCGGTTCCGACAGCGCCCTCATGAACTTCCTCGGCCGCCACACCCTCACGGGTTTGTATGCTGAGGACAAACTGGATCGCGAAGACCGCTCCTGGCAGCGCTACGCGGTGCTCGACATGAACTACTGGACGCTGTTCGACGGCGGCGGCGGCATTCGTTTCACCGACAATGCTTTCGCGGTCAACCGCATCATCTACCTCGGTGATTCGCTGGCCAACCGTTCGAGCGCTTCCGGTGCCTATCTGCCCCGTCTGCAGAACCTCAACGCCGCGACCAGTGGCACGATCCGCTTCTTCGATTCGACTTGGGTCGCCACCAACGTGAATCCGGCCGATCCTTGGGAGAATGCCTACTATCCGGTGACGCAGTTCAACGGCACCAACCCCGATACCCGTCGCAATTCCTTCCAAGCGGAAAATTCGCGCAACTATCGTGGCTGGGTCAATGTGCCCTTCCAGATCACCGATGCCGAGGCTTCGCAGGCGAATCGTGATGCTCTCACGACCAACGCCCGCCTCCGTCGCGACAAGACCGAGTCCAAGGCCCTCGTCTGGCAGGCTCACCTGTTCGACGGCGGTCTCGTCGGCACCTACGGCTATCGCAAGGACACCGCGGGTAACTCCGAGTTCTCGCAGAATGCCGGCAACATGCCGGCGCCCGGCTTCCTCAACTGGGACCCGAGCTTCTACACGCTCGACGGTGCTACCTGGAGCGAGCTCAGCGGCACTTCCCGCAGCTATTCCATCGTCGCCCACTTGGACGAACTCCCCGGCATCAAGAACCTCGCCGAGAAGCTCCCCGTCCGTGTGACGGTGTTCTACAACAAGGCGGAGAACTTCCAGCCGTTCGCTGGTCGTCGTGACGTCTATGGTGAAGACATCGCCCTCCCGGCGGGCACCACCAAGGACCTCGGTATCCTCCTCGAGACCAAGGACGGCAAGTATTCGCTCAAGGTGAACAAGTATGAGACCGAAGTGCTCAACGCCAACAGCTCCGGCCTCGGTGGCAGCTGGTTCATCGGTGCCTCCCAGCAATGGTCTGGCAACTGGGTGAATATCTTCGAGCTCGACTGGATGGGTGATAATTCCGGCACCGTCGGAACGGATCCCACCAACAGCCGCTACAACTGGCAGGATTCCCCGTTCCGCGAGGCTGAGTCCATCAAGGCTTGGCGCGCCTGGCAGCAGGATCCGATCGCCAAGAAGCTCACCGACGCTTGGAACATCGACGTCAACAACCGCACGAGCGGTCTCGGCAGCACCGGGCCCCAAGGTTTCACCATCACGGAGGACAGCTTCTCCAAGGGTTATGAAATCGAGCTGAATGCCCAGCCGACCCGCAACTGGCGCCTTACGCTCAATGCCAGCAAGACCTTCGCCACCCGCAAGAACATCGGTGGTCCGAACCTTGCTGAGTTCGTGCAGGCTTACGAAACGTTCCTCAACAAGACCGCGGTTGACGACACCGGCGCCACCTGGCGCCCGGGTGGTGACCTCCGCATCTGGTGGGGTGGTGCTGGTAACGAAACCTCCCTCTACCAGTGGAACCTCAACGTCGGCTCCAACTACCTCGCTCGCTACCTGCAAGAGGGCAGCAATGTCCCCGAGCTCCGCGAGTGGCGCGTCAACGCGATCACCAACTACGACTTCACTGAAGGTCGTCTGAAGGGTGTGAGCATCGGCGCTGCCCTGCGCTGGCAGAGCGACGTGGTCATCGGTTATCCGGCGATCCCGAACCCCGACACCAGCGTGTCGTATCCGCAGTATATCTTCGACATCCCGAATCCTTACAAGGGACCGGCGGAGACGGACATCGACATGTGGGTTGGTTACGGCCGCAAGCTGTTCGACAAGGTTGACTGGCGCATCCAGCTCAACGTGCGCAGCATCGGCAAGGGTAACGATCTGATCCCGATCACGACGCAGCCTGACGGCTCGTATGCGGGCTTCCGTATCGCCCCGCGCCAATACTGGTCGCTCACCAACAGCTTCCGCTTCTAAGCGCGGATCGCAGTTAGGTTGAATCTCGCGCCTCTCCGCAAGGAGAGGCGCTTTTTTTGTCCCTCAGCTCACAAACGATCGCTGGCTCTCGCGGTTGTAACAGAGCTGTAGCCACGCCGTTCCTGTAGGTTTGAATCCCTCTATCAAGAGGATGCCTGGCAGGGCGAAGCGTGTCCCGATCGGTGATCCGCGCAGCTCGCAACCGATGCCCGAGCCTCCCTTCCAGCTGATCAGGGCAGCGAAGAAAGTATCTCGCGGAAATGTCCGGCGGTTGTGGTCTGTCCGGAGCGTTCGGCTTGTTGCAGCCCTGCGGTTAGCACACGCCGTGCATCCGGCATGCGACCGGTGCGGGCGTAGGCCTGGCCGAGGAAAAGCGCTGCCTGTGGATTTGCGGGCTGCGCGCGCTGGTAGATTTCCAACAGCGGCACCGCTTCGGTGACGCGGTCTGTGATGAGCAAGCGCACGCCGAGACTGGCGTTCAGCTCGGCATGGTCGGGCTGCAAGACCAGTCCGGCGCGGTAGTGACGCTCGGCCGCTGCTGGGTCGCGCTGTTCGGCGGCACGGCCGGCGCGCAGCCGCCAGCTGGCCGTGATCTCGCGGATCTCAGGCGAACCGGGATTGGCCTTCAGCAGCGGTAGCAGAAAGCGGCCTGCTTCCTCGACACGACCGGCGTCCACTTCCAATCGGGCGAGCAGAAGCATCGCCTTGGGAAAGGTCGGTTGCATGGTGAGCGCGCGGTGCAACGCTTCCGCCGCTTCCCGGAGGCGTCCGGTTTCCACCAGCAAAACGGCGAGCGCGAAATCAGCCTCCACAAAGGCGGGGTTGACCTCGATTGCCTTGCGGTAGGCCGCGGCTGCTTCTTCGAGGCGGCCCTCGGCTTTGAGTCGGTTTCCCCAAGCGTGCAATAGATCGGCCGAATCGGGGTGGTGGCGCAGTCCGACTTCAAGGGTCCGATAGGCCGGGCCGGGCTGCTGCAAGGCTGCGTAAGCTTGGCTCAGTTCGGCATAATGCAGCGCCGAGGGCTTCGCTCTGGCGGCTTGATCAATGCCACGCAGCAAAACATCGCGCGCGGCCTCGGCGGCTCCCTCCTCGCGCAGAAGTGTGCCGAGCAATTCGTAGGCGAATGGATGATTGGGGGCGAGGGCGATGGCGCGTTCGAACCGCGCGCGACCGCGGTCGCCTTGGTTGGTCTGGTAGGCAATGACGCCGAGGTGGCACAGGCGGCGCGGTTCGTGGCAACGGGCGTTCAGCTCCTCCATCCACGGGTCGTCGGCCTCGCGAAATCGCCCCGCTTCGCGGCCGAGCCAGCGGTGATAATCGGCAAGTTCCTCTTTGCCGGCGGCGGCCTGCAACTCGGCGTAGAGATTCTGGGCGGCGGAAAACTTGGGATGTTGCGCCAACAGGCGTTCGAGTCGCTGGAAGGTTTCGTCGGTGCGGCCTTGCAGATGGGCGATACGGGCTAGACCGAGTTCCGCGTAAGGATCGCGGGGCAACAAAGTGAGACGTCGTTGGTAACCGACGGACGCGGCTTCGAGGCGCCCGCTCTTGAACTGCATTTCGGCGAGTTGCAGCCACGCGGTGGCGGCCGTTGGGTCGGCGGCGACGGTGGCTTCAAGCGCGGCTTCGACGGCGGTCTGGTCGCCGCTCATCCTCAACAAGTCGGCGAGATAGTAGTGCCAGCGGGCTTCGCGGGGCTGTTCGCGGATCAGCAGACGCCAGCAGACCTCGGCTTCCGCGCGGAATTCGTTGGCGTGATAAAGCCGGCCGAGCTCAGCCACGGCGTCGAGCCGGCCCGTGCCCGCTTGCGCTTGGGCGTCGACGAGCCGGTCGCGCAGCGTCGAATTGGGCGTTGCCGCGGGCGGAGCGGGGAGTCCCGTGCGCACGCGCACGATGCGCGTCTCGCGCAGCCAAAAACCGCCTGCCACGGCGATGGCAACAGCGGCACCAAAAGCCAGCGCAATCACCATGAGGCGACGGCGGCGCGGTTGGGCGGCTGGTGGGGCGGACTTTTTCACTGGCGACGCCAGAGCGTGATATTGCTCAGTTTCTCGTAGGGTGGGAAAGCGTGCAGCGCGCCCGTCACGATCTCGGGCACACCGTCATCATCGAGGTCGCCCACCGCGGCGGTCACGAGTTTGATCGGGCTGTGCGCGAGCGGCATCGGCGTGAAGTTCTGCCGGCCATCGTTGAGCCAGGCCATCAACGCGACCGACTGCGGGTTGTCCCAGTCGGCGAAGCCGCTCACCGCGACGAGGTCGATGTGGCCGTCGCCGTTGAGATCGGCGGCGCAGGGAGCGTAGGCTCCGGGAAAATCACCGACGCGATGAAAACGAAAATTTCCCTGTCCGGTGTTTTCGAGCCACTGCACACCGTGCCACGGTCGGTGACCGCGCACCGCATAGTCGAACCCGTCGCCGTTCGTGTAGATGAGATCCGGACGCCCGTCACGATTGACGTCGGCCACGCCGAGTCCGCTGCTGCCGTAGTCTTCGTTGGTCGAGCCCCACACCAGCGTATCCCTGAATTCACCGCCGGGACCGGGGTTTCGGAAAAGATGCACCTCTTCCCATTCCTGTGAGACGAGTGCGGCAAAATCCATACGGCCATCCCCATCGAAGTCGGCAACCGGTGTGTGCACCGTGCCGGACTGGCGGTTGACGATCTGGCTTTCGAACTGCCAGCTCCCGAGGTTTTTCATCCAGCGGATTTCTCCCTGCGCATAACCGAACTGGCCGACAACGAGGTCGAGCTTGCCGTCAGTGTGGCCTGCGAGGTTGGCAGCCCGCACGTCGGTCACACGCGCGGTCTGTTCCAAAAGCACGCGGGGGTGGAACGTGCGATTATCGAGATTCTCGAGCACGATCACGGATCCGATGCGATCGTTGTTGGGCATGATCTGGCCCATGCAGGCAACGAGCACATCCAGCCGGCCGCTGCCTTGGACGTCGGCGGCTGAGACATTTGCCGGCGCCGGCAGGTCGCGCGCGATGATCTGTTCGGTGAATACACCGCGCGGAGCCTGACGGATCCAGCGCACGGTGTTCTGGCGCGCCTCGCTGTAAATCACATCGGGCAAGCCGTCCTGATCGAGGTCCGCTATTTGAAGATTTGTCACCATCGGGCGATCATCGGGACCAACCGGACTGCCAATGGCCGAGGGCGTATAGACAAGCGGTGGAAAGGTTGCTTTGGGTTTTGTCGGGACACCGCTCGCGCGCGAAGGAGTCCGGGGCTGGCATCCGCCCAGCAAAAGCATTCCCGCTGCCGCGAGGGAGACAGTCATGGAGAACGGCTTCGACAGAAATGCCTTCATCGCTCGATGGCCCGCTTATTGGCGGAGTTGTGCCTGAAACTCAGCCGGCAGGAGATTCAATGCCGCTGCGTGGAGCGAGGTGTCGGCAAACTCCACTTGCATGGAGCGACCGAGCGCAAGCAGGCGAAAGAGACTAACCGGGCCGAGCGAGCGCAGGCGATCGAGGTCGGCCTCTTCGAAACAGAATTCAACCTGCTGGCGGGCGAGGTCGGGGTGCTTGGTGAGAGCCAGCACGAGGGCGAGATTCGCGCGGCGCTCCCACGGCAGGTCTTCGTCACCGCCATCCGCGATGGCGGGCAGCAGCTCCGGCATGATGCGAGCCAGCGTGCGGGCCTCGCGGCGGGCGATGGCGACTTTCGCGCGGGCGACCATGGCGCCGGCATCGGCGGCGAAGGACTTTTCGAGCGTGTCGCCCACGGCGGCGGCGAGATCGAGCTGGCCGATTTCCGCGAAATACTCGGCCAGCCGGCTGAGAGCGAGGGCGTTCTCCTGCGGCTCGACGACCTCGAATACGGCGAGCGAGTCCCGCTCCAAGCCGGGAATCACCGGCATTTGATAAGCGACCGGTCGCAGCCAGCGCGGGGGCAGCCACTGGCGCAACAAGGCGACGAGCGAACGCTCCGGATTTGCCGCGGCAAGTTTGGCCATGTGGTCCAGCGTGTCGTCCCACGAGGGCACCACGATATATTGGATGCCGCGCTGCTGAAGGAGTGCCTGCGCTTCGTCGGTCGAAACAGTGCCGGCGATGCGCGTGGCCAGGGCAAGGCCATCACGATTGCCCGGATAGGGCGAGGCGACCACTCGCAGCCCACCATAGTAGCAGAGCGAAGCGGAAAGCTCCGGCGGGGCAAAGGCAATGGTGCCGTGTTCAGAGCGGGCTGCCAGCCATTGCGCGAGATCGCGTTCGACCAAGGCGCGCGCTTCCACCGGAGCGAGTGCTTGTTCGGGCGTATGACGAGGCCAGGCGGCAATCAAGCCGGGAAGCAGCACCAGGCCCAGTCCGCTCCGCCAGGCAATGCCGGTAAACCCACCGGGCGTGGCGGCGGCCACAACGGTCAGCAGCCCGAGCAGCATTACGTCCAGCAACGCCCACCAGCGTAGCTGCCAGCCACCCAACAGCAGCAGCACGATCGCGCTGGCGAGAGCAAAGACCAGCAGCGGGCGCAGCGCGGAAGCCGCTTTCTTCAGGTGCCAGGCCGCGGGTATGAGCAACACCGGCAACAAGGCAGCGATCAGGCCAAGGCTCAGTCCACTGGACTTGAGCCAGCCCAACAACCCGCCGTGTCCGGCCAACGCCGGATGATCCGGCCCAAAAAACGGGCTGTTCGCTCCCCCGCGAAAGAACAGCCAACCCAACGGCGCCAGCAGCACGACCAGTCCGGCGGCGAGCGCGATTCGCCCGCTGCGATTGATTTCGCTCCACGGCCGTCCGTGCAGACGCACCAGAATTTCAGCTGCACCAAAACAAACGAGCACCAGCAGCGGATGGTTGCTGTCAAGGTTCAGGCCGGCGAGTCCGCCGGGACGGCCTTCGATTAACCAGCCGACGATAGCCACGATGGCGCCGCCCGTCGCCCAACTGCGCCAAGGCAGCGGATTGGACGGTGTTTTTCGAATCGACCAGCTCGCGGCAATTCCACCGACGAACAATGCGACGAGCACCGCAAGCTGGCTGCCGGCGTCGAGCCAGAGACCAAAACCGCCGGCCGCACCGGCGGCACCCAGCCAAAGGCGAGCGGCGCGTTGTCCGACCGTCTGCCAGCCGGCGAGCAGCACGAGCAAGCCAATCAGATTAGTGGTGAGAAAAAGCCCGTGATCGTCCGGTTGTCCCGGGCTGAAAACCTGAGCATGCGAAAACAGCACAACGATGCCCAAGGCCAGCAGGCCGCCCGCGACCGCGCCGAAACGCCACGCAACAAAAAGCCCGGCTCCGGCGCAAAGCAGCAGATGCAGCGCGGGATCGGCGTGAAGCGCGGCGCGCTCCACGGCTTGTCCGCCGGGCTGCGTTTCTGCGCCAGCGACCAGCCGCAGCCACCAACGATAGGGCGACGCGCCATGCACAGGCCGGCCCTCGGGAGCGTTGTCGTAGTTCGCGACGGTTGCGTTCCACGAACCGGCGGCCGTCATTTTCTGCACGTCCATGATCCACGGCTGGCTGGTGTAGCTGCCGACGGGAAGCAACAGGCCGCGTGTGCCGTGCGTATATCCGGTGGGCGAGGCGCTGTCCACCGTCGCGACTGGCGCCTGGTCGCTCATTTGCTCGATGCGCGCAATGCGTCGCGTGGTCATGATCACCAGCAGCGCAACCGCCCCCGCCACCAGAGCCAGCCAGGCAAGTGAAGTGGGGCGGAAATTTCGGTTCATCAGGCGGGGTATGAGTGTCGGAAAATACGTGCAACGCCGCGAGGTTGGCAAGTGCGGTTCCTGACGGTGGCCTGCCTTGACCAAGCCGGGCTCCGCCAATCAACTTGTCGGCGTTGCAGTCACCCATCCCCGCTCGTTTCCGACACCCGGTTTTACCTGCTTTCCGGCCCATTAGGCACGGCGGGGCTGTGCTTCTGTTTTCCCTGTTGGGCATGGTGTCCTTCGCGGCCGAGCTGATCACAAGCGAGCCGCTGGCATCACGCAGCTCGGCACGAGGTGCGACACTGTTCACGGCGCTGCCTGCGGCGCAGACGGGCATCGTGGCGGAAAACCGCTACGCCGATCCGCGCATGTGGAGCGATCGTTATCAGGAACTCATCTACGGCGCGATGGGCACGGGTGTGGCGGTGGGGGATTACGACGGCGACGGCCGGCCGGACGTGTTCATCGTGAGCAAGACCGAGCAGAGCCGGTTGTTTCGCAATTTGGGCAACTGGAAGTTCGAGGACGTGACGGCCAAGGCTGGCATTGTCGAGCCGGGCAAGCCAGAGGGCTGGACGCAGGGCGCGGCCTTTGCCGACGTGAACAACGACGGCTGGCTCGATCTTTATCTCTGCCGATTCGGCGCACCCAACCTGCTGTTCATGAACCAAGGCGATGGCACGTTTCGCGAGGAGGCAGCGCAGCGCGGGCTCGCGGTGACGGATGCCAGCGGCATGGGCGCTTTCGGCGATTACGACCGCGACGGGGACCTCGATGTTTACGTGCAGACCAACATGTTTGATGCGGCCCGTGCTCCCGGTGGACAAAAGGATTATCTCTTTCGCAATCGCGGTGACGGCACTTTCGAAGATGTGACCGTGGCAGCGGGCATTCGCGGCGAGGCGATGGGGCACGCGACAGTCTGGTGGGATTACGACGGCGACGGCTGGCCGGATCTTTACGTCGCGAACGACTACGCGACCGAGGACACGCTTTATCGCAACAACCGCGACGGCACATTCACCAATGTCATCAACGAAGTCGCGCCGCGCACGCCTTACTACGCGATGGGTGCGGACCTCGGCGATGTGGACAACGACGGCCGTGCCGACCTCATGGTGGCCGATATGGCGACGAGCACCCGCGAAAAGGATCAACGCGGGATGTCCGGTTCGCGCGCGCGCGCCCAGACCTATGACGAGAACCCGGCGATCGCGCCGCCGCTGATGCACAACGCACTTTATCTGAACACCGGAATGGGCGTGTTGCGCGAAGGCGCTTATCTGGCGGGTTTAGCGGCGACGGACTGGACGTGGTCGGTGCGGTTCGAGGACTTCGACAACGACGGCCACCTCGATGTCCACGTCACCAACGGTATGATTCGCGAATACCACAACGCCGACCTGTTGGCGGATATCATGGCATTGGAAAATCCCGCTGATTCACGTCGTGCGATGAGATCCGCGCCCGTGTTTGCGGAGAGGAACCTGGCATATCGGAACGAAGGTGGGTT
>JBIQJF010000105.1:0-2291 GCA_044507675.1 Opitutales bacterium
ATTACTCGATTCATCGCGCCCTCCGTTTGTTGCGATGGGGCACAGTATCGTTTGTCGACTTTAATCGACAACCCGCAGTGATGACTATCGGCTACAATCCTGCGAACCTGTGGCTAGCCCGCAACAGTCACTCTGGGTTGATTGATCATGACGGCGGGGTCCCCTATAGGGTGATGACGATAGTCAGCGGCGCGGCCATGGAGACTCAGGAAAAGCCACGATTTCCGGGGTGTTCTTCAGCGCAGGCCGCGGCTAGATTTGCCAAGGGACGCGGTGCGAGGGGACCCCTCATGGCACCGTGAGGTGAGTAGCCGAGGCTGGGGAATGACCATGCAAGACATCGCAATCATCACCACGGTGGCGGAGAATGTTCGCCGGGCCCGCCGGGCCGCCGGACTCTCGCAGGAAGAACTCGCCCTCGAGGCCGATGTCGATCGCACCTACATTTCGCAGGTCGAGCGCGGAAAACGCAATATTACCGTCGTTGTACTGAGCCGGCTGGCCCGCGCCATGCGAACCACGGCGGCGGACCTCGTCTCCGATGGCCGCCGAATCGCGGAGGAAGTCCGCGGGCACGGCAGTCGTCTCGGCATCTACAACGCACTCAGCCACTACTGGGTCTTCCCCTGCCTGTGCGGCGCATATCTACGCTGGTGGGGCGACGAGTGGGTCGTGCTGCAATCGTTCCTCTGAATCAAAGCGTTCCTCTGAATCGATCGTCCCGGCCGCGTCGAACGCGAACCGGGACGAATTTTGCTTGAAGAGGAAGTAGGGCAGGGACGCGCTTCGCGCCTTCCGGACGACTCACTCCCCGGCGGCTTTTTCCTTCTTCGCTTTCCTGGCGGGCTTGTCCTCGTCGCCCGCTGCGGCCTCCGCCGGCTGCTCACCTTCGCCTTCGCCCTCGGCCGGTTTCTCGAAGAACTTCTCGGCCTCAACCGCGGCCTGCGCGCGCTCTTCTTCCTCGTCGGTGCGCGACACGGTGAGATCCTCGCCGCGCGCCTGACGCGCCGCCTCGTCGGCGTTGCGCGCGACGTTGACGGTGATCTCCACCGCGACTTCGCCGTGCAGTTCAACCTGCATCTTGTGCATGCCGATCGACTTGATCGGGATATTGAGCACGATCTGGTTGCGGTCGACCTTGAAGCCGCCCTCGCTCAATGCGATCGCGATGTCGCGCGTCGACACCGAGCCGTAGAGCTGGCCGGCTTCGCCCGCCTGGCGCAGGATGACGAAGGTCTGGCCGTTGAGCTTGCTTGCAACGCTCTCGGCTTCGCTTTTCTTCTGGAGATTGCGCGCCTCAAGCTCTGCCTTCATGCCCTGGAACTTGGCGCGGTTCGCTTCCGTCGCGCGCAGTGCCTTGCCCTGCGGAAGCAGGAAGTTGCGCGCGAATCCGTCGCGCACGCGCACCTCTTCGCCGATCTGGCCGAGCTTGGCGACGCGCTCGAGTAGAATGACTTGCATGGATGGCTCCTGTTTTCTCGTTCGTTGTCAGGTGGAGGACGGCGGGTGACCGCCGCCCTGCGCGCCGAAGCGCGCGCGGAAGTCGAGGAAGGAATCGGCGAGGCCGATCAGCGCCGCGAGCAGGATCGGCCAGCCGATCAGGAATACGCTGGCCCATAGCGCGCTCAGCAGCAGCAGGCGCGCCGAATATCGGCGGCTGACGTGATGGACGATGGCGAAGCCGAGGAGCGCATAGGCTACAAGCAGCGTCGCCGCGAACAGGCCCGCCGCGACCGCAACAAGGCCGGACAGGAACGTGCCGCCGACCGCCGCGGCAAGAAGCAGCGGCGCCAGCGCCGGAAATCGCATCTCGGTGAGGTCGGGCCACGGCCGCGCCAGCCGCCCCGAGATGCGCGCAACGCGGCCCGCAAGCCAGAGATTGCCGAGACTCGTGACCATGCCGACCACGGCCGCCGCCGGCGGCATGACGACGGTGAGCACGTCAAGCGTGCGCGCGGGGTCGGTAGCGCCGGGAAGGGTGAGCGGCTGATCCGCCGCTGTGTCGGTCTGCGCGCGCAACACGCGCTCGAACGCTTCCCGCAGTGCTGCGCGGTAGGAGTCGATGTCGGCGCCGAGGAAAGGAATGCTGAGCGCCGTAGCCGTAGCCGCGATCAGCGCGCCCGCGATGACGAGACGCCCGGGCGGATACCACTCCATCTCGCCGCGTTCGTCGGTGCGTCCGAGCAGCGCGAGATAGCCAAGGAGCCAGGCGGGCAGGCCGATGCCGATCGTGAAAGCGAGCACGAACCAGCCGCCGAGGAACGAGCCGAGGAGGAGGGCGGCGGTGAGCG
>JBIQJF010000022.1:0-42346 GCA_044507675.1 Opitutales bacterium
GCCAAACTGCCGGCCGGCCCGTTGATTGCCAAGCGGTTTAGCGTGTGGAACCTAGGCGCCGGAGACGGACAGCGACGAGACAAAAGACGGTGCGCGAAACAAAAGACCCGCCGAAGCGGGTCTTGGGGGCGGCCCGCAGGGACGCGGCCCTCCACAAAGGGAATCAGTTCGCGGCGATCTTGGTGGGTGCGTCGGAGGCGAGTTCGGTGAATTTCACCGTGCGGGAGAGCTGGGCTTTTTTGTCGCCTTCGGGGAGGAGGCGCGCGGGGACGCCGTCGATCTCGGCGTAGCCGATGATCATGGTGTTGACGCGATCGGACGCGGCGCGGCCGGCGAGGTTGAACTCGCGGCCTTCGTTGAGCCAGAGACGGCGTTCGGTCAGGCCGGTGAACCAGCGGGTGCGGCCAAGGCCCTTCGGGTCGTCGGCTTCGACGATGTCGGTCGAGATCCAGCCGTAATTGGGCACGAAATACTCGGCCCAGCAGCGATAGCCGGGATTCGTTTCCTTGCCGACGTTGGCTTCACGGAGCCGGTAACCCATCTGCAAGCGGGCGGGAATGCCGCGGCTGCGGGCCATCGCGATGAAGAGGGAATGCATGTCGGTGCAGGTGCCGCCGCCGTTGAGCAGGCAGGCCGCGGCGTCGCCCACGCCGGTGGCGGGCTTGGAGGGATCCTTGCCGTAGTGGTCGGCGAGATCGGCCACCTTCGCCAGGAGCAGCTGGGCTTGGCGGGCGACGTTGGATTCGGCGCCCACGGCCTCGGCGGCGAGCCGGGTGACTTCAGAGCTGACGACCATGTGCGGGGCATTGAGACGCAATTCCTCGGCGTAGAGGCTGCGGTGCGAGTCGGTGATTGTGCCGGCTTGCGCGGGATCAATCTCCGTGAAGACAGAGCGGCGGCGCAGGGTGAAAGCGACCTTCACATCGAGCGAGGTGGCGCCGGGGTTGTCCACTTCGACGAGCATGAAGCGGTTGCCGCGGTCGGGCTCGCGCACCACGCGCCATTGGCCGGGCGCGGAAACGACGTCGAAGTCGAGCAGGTCCTGGTAGCGCTCGTTGTCGGGAATCGCGACCCAGAATTTCACGTGCTTCGCGCCGGCGGGGATCTCGGTGAGCGTGGCGTTTTGTTCGACGCGGTAGGTGACGGTTTTCTCCGGCTCGGCATGCAGCGCGAGGCCGAGGATGACGGTGGCAAGAAGGGCGGAGGTGAGTTTCATGGGGCGTGGGGTGTTGAAGGGAGAAGGGGCGGGCTCAGAACTTCCAGTTCAGGTCCACGCGGAAGCGTTTGCCGTCCTGGATGCTGGTGACGGCCTCGACGAGGAAGAGGCGCGCCTGCACGTTCAGCGTCTTGGTGATGACGTAAGTGTAGCGCAGTTCGTGGCCCTTGATGTCGGTGAGATCGGACTGCGTGGCGCTGCCGAAGCGCGCCCAGTCGTCCTGCGCGTAGGAGGCGTTCACGGCCAGCGTCTCGATGTGGGCGTAGAACCAGCCGAACTGCCAGTCACCGGGATTGCGGGTCGCGCCGTAAACGGCGGAGAGCACCCAGCCGCTGGTCTCGTCGGCGTGGCGGGCGGCGAAGGGCAGCGCGTCGGTAGCGCTGTAGTCTTCGAAATTCTTGATCAGGTCGGCGCCGAGCACGAGCGGGAGACCGGTGTCGAGCGGGTGGCTCCATTGCGCGCTGAGCACGCCGATGAGGTAGCCGCGCACGCCGTTGCGGTTGCGCAGGTGGGTCGCGCCGCGCTTGCCATCGAGGCTGTAGAGGCCCGCGGCGAGGGTGAGCTGGCCGTCGGGATATTTCTGCCCGTATTTCAACTGGCCGCCGACGAGCGTGCCGTTGAGGTCGTTCATGCCATCGGGCAGGTAGAAAGCGCCGGCGGTCGCGGTGAGGCTGCCATCGGCGAACTTGCCATCGTGGCTGACAGCGATGCCGGTGGGTGTGACGTCTTCGTCCCAGAACATTTCGTTCTGCTGCCAGAACGGCGAGGTGTTGCGTCCGGCCCAGGCGGTGAGGCTGTCCTGTTTGAACTGCACGAAATAGCGGTCGAATGCGCCTTCGAGATCGTCGGTCACGTCGTCATTGGAGTGGAACGTGAGGTGGGGTGACTGCTGGCTGTCCGTGTTGCCGGTGCGGACGCGGGCGCCGAAGGACCAGGCGTCGGAGAATTTATAACCGAGGCTGAGCCGGGCGCGGGCACGCATGCGGTTGCGATCAGCGCGGGCGGCGCCGGTGGCGCTCTGGGAATCCCAATCGCGCTCGTAGCGCAGGCGGATGTCGCCGGAGAGCGAGAGCGGGGAGGGGGCTTGGCCGGCATCGGCGGCATGGGTGCTGCCGATCAGGGAAAAGAGCGCGCCAACAACGGCGGCCCGACGGAGGTGACGGGTAAGCGTGGACATGGGGTGGGGTGCGGGCGTATCCCGGTTCCACCGGCGACCTGCAACCCGGCGGGGACGAATTGCTGTAATCGCGTGGCGGAGTGCATGTCCGCCTACTGTAGCGGCAGTCTATGATAACTGGGACACACCCCGTCGCTTCGCGCCACCCGGTGGGCAGCCCGCTTGCGGGCGCATGACCAGAGCGCGCGCAAGCGCGCTGACCCACCTCTCCTGCGGTTCCGGCCTGATAGATTCCTCTCTATTGAGAGGGGTGCCCGTTAGGGCGGGGCGGGTGATTGATCTGCGAACACGCGGAGAATGCGACGCCGGTCTGGTCCGCGAATTCCCCGTGAGATTGTTTTCACGGTTCGACGATTTCCAGCGTGCGGTTGATGGCGTCGGGCTTCAGCTCCTGCACCTGGCCGGACGGCCACTGGATGACGATCTTGCGCACGCGGGCATCTTCGCCGAGGCCGAAGGTGAGCATGGATTCGGACTGGGCCATGTAGCCAAGCGCAGGCGCGACGGTCTGCGTGAACACGCGACGCGGGGTATGCAATTCGACGCGCGCGCCGCCGGCACCGGGTTCGCTACGCGTGGCAGTGAGATGCAGGCGCAGCCACGGCGAGCCGGCGCGCTGGTCATTGCGCAGGAGCACAGGTGCGCCGTTGTTCTGCGCGATGACGATGTCGGGATCGCCGTCGCCGTCGAAATCGGCGGCGGCCACACCGCGCGCGATCAGCGCGGGCAGGGCGGATTCGCTATTGTCGAAAAGCGGCAGCCAGCTTTCGCCGCGCGCCCAGAACACATCGGGCGCGCGCGCGAAATCGCGGCCGTTTTCGAATCGGTTCACGCTGGGCTCGGCGAGGCCCCGGCCGGAAAACACTTCGAAGCGGCCGTTGAGATCGAGGTCAGCGACCACCACGCCGAGCCGCGAAGCGAGGCGCAGTGCGGTCTGGCTGGACGACAGCGCCCCGACGGCAAGCAGGGCGCGGAGACGCTCGGCGTCGCCCGAGGTCTGGGCGAAGGGCAGGGCGCTGGGCGACGCGAGGCTGGCTGCGGCGCCCTCCTGCCGCGGCGCCTGGCCGACGGCCTGTTTCTCAAACGTGCCATCCCCACGGGCGAGGAAGAGCGACGGTGCCTGTTGGTGATACGTGATCAGTAGATCGAGGTGCCGATCGCCGTTGGCGTCGAGCGGAGTGAGGGCGAGCGGCCAGGCGACGGCGCGGCCGGTGTCGGGATCAATGTCGCGCAGGCCGGCGGCATCGGGCAGCGCGGCGAAGCGACCTTCGCCGAGATTGCGCCAGACCGTGGGCGGTGCACTGAAAAATCCCGTCGGTGCGCCGTAGGAGCGTCCCATCTGGGCGACAGCGAAGGCCGAGCCGAGACCGACTTCCTGCGGCCAGCGCGCGTAGTGCAACACCACGAGATCGAGGCGGCCGTCGGCATCCACATCGAGCCACGCGACGCCACTGCTCCAGGTGTTTTCTTCGCCGCCGAGGCCGGCCGACTCGGTTACGTCCTCGAAGCGACCTCCACCGAGATTGCGGAAAAGGCGGTTCGGACCGACGCAGGTGATAAAAAGATCGGGCAGGCCGTCGCCGTCGTAGTCGCCGGCCACGGCGGCCATGGCTTGCATCGGCGCGTTGAGGCCGGCGGCGGCGGTGATGTTGGAGAAGCGGCCGTCGCCGTCGTTGCGGAAAAGCG
Organism: Opitutales bacterium; assembly: GCA_044507675.1. Taxonomy (GTDB): domain Bacteria; phylum Verrucomicrobiota; class Verrucomicrobiia; order Opitutales; family Opitutaceae; genus Lacunisphaera. The sequence goes on from JBIQJF010000022.1 coordinate 4,080, forward strand.
CGCCGCTCGCGGACAGGCGTTTGTCGAGCGCTTCTTCCCAAGGCCAGGGCGCGCCGTTGGTGAAGAAAAGATCGGGCCGGCCGTCGTTGTTGAAATCCAGCACAGTTACGCCGCCGCCGAGGGTCGTGGGTGCTTCCGCGCCGCCTTGTTGGTGCAGGAAACGCAGACCAGCCTCCTCGGTGACATCGGTGAAACGCACGGCGGGCGCATCGGTGCTTTCGGCGGGCGGGAAAATCCAGGCGAAGAGCGCGCCCAGCAGGATGGCCGTCACCACGAGCGGCAGCAGCACGGGCAGCAACGGCGATACCACCGCGGGCACCGGCGGTTGGGCCGGAAGCGGGGCAGGGCGGGGACTGGCGGCGGGGGCGGGCACGTTGACGCGAATGGACGTGGACAGGAAATGCTCCGGCTCCCATATAAACCGCAACCCCATTCACGCAATGTCCGACCCGACCACACCCGGCCGCACCGCACTCCGTTTTGCGGGCATTGGTGCGTTCTGGACGCTCGTGGGGCTCGCGTTTGCCAGCCAGTTCTACCTGTCGAGCACGCTGCTGGGCCGGTCGGTCACCTGGGGACAGGCCATCAGCTACTCCCTCGGCGACTGGTATGTGTGGGCCGTGCTTTCGATCCCGATCCTGCTGCTCGCGCGCCGCTTCCCGCCTGAGGGCGCGCATCCGTGGCGCACGGCCGCGGTTCACCTCGCGGCGGCGCTGGTCTGCTCGTTTGTTTACGTGCTGTTGCGTTCGTTGGTGGGCGTGGTGCACGGCCGACTGGTGGGTGAAGCCGTGAGTTTCGCTGAGGTTTTCCGCCCGCTGTTGGTGCGCACGTTTCCGTTCAACCTGCTCATTTACGGCGTGATCGTGACCATCAGCCACGCCGTGGACTATTACCGCAAATACCACGAACGCACGGTGCACGCGCTCGAGCTGGAAAAGCATCTCACCGAGGCTCGTCTCCAGTCGCTGCTTCGCCAGCTCAAGCCCCACTTCCTTTTCAACACGCTCAACGGCATCGCCTCGCTCATGCACACCGATGTGAACGCGGCCGACAAGATGCTCGTGCGCCTCAGCGAACTGCTGCGCCTGACGATGCACCATCCCGGCCAGCCGCTCACGAAGCTCCGCGACGAGGTCGCCTTCATCGAAAAATACCTCGAGATCGAACGCATCCGCTTCCGCGACCGGCTCACGGCGCGCGTGAACGCCGACGCGGCGGTGATCGAAGCGGAGGTGCCGAGCCTCATTCTCCAGCCGCTCGTCGAGAACGCCATTCGCCACGGCATCGAGCCCCGGCCCGGCCCCGGTCGCGTCGAGATCGGCGCGCGCCGCGAAGGTGCCCGCCTGCTGCTCACTGTGCGCGACAACGGCGCCGGTCAGCCGCCCGGCGGTTTCACGCGCGAAGGCATCGGCGTGGCCAACACCCGCGCCCGCCTGCGCGAGCTCTACGGCGACCATCATGAGTTCGAGATGCGCAACCATCCCGAGGGCGGGCTTGAGGTGAGATTGTTGATCCCTCTATAGGCTCGATGCGTTTTATGATCCGCCCATGAAAATCCGCACCCTCATCGTGGACGACGAGCCGCTCGCGCGCGAGCGGCTGCGCAGCTTCATCCAAGCCGAACCCGCCTTTGAGATTATCGGCGAGTGTGGCAGTGGCACGGACGCGATCGCCGCCATTCGCCGAGAGACGCCTGATCTGGTGTTCCTCGACATGCAGATGCCCGGTTGCGACGGCCTGCAGGTGATCGAGGAACTGCCTGAGGACCGGCGTCCCGCCATCATCTTTGCCACCGCACACGAGCGATTCGCCCTCGACGCCTTCGACGTGTCGGCGGTGGACTATCTGCTCAAGCCCTTCGACCGCGAGCGTTGCCAGCAGGCGTTGCGTCGCGCGCAGGAACTCATCCACGGGCGTCGTGCCGCCGTGCCCGCGCCCGCCCCGGTGCCGGCCAAAAACACCGACCGTATCACGGTAAAGGCCGACGGCCGCCTCGTGTTTCTCAAGCCCGAGGAAATCATTCGCGTGGAAGCAGCCGACAACTACGTGATGCTGCACCTTACCGCGGGTCGCTTGATGCTGCGTGAGACCATGACCGCCATCGAGACGCGTCTCGGCACGATGAATTTCGCCCGCATCAACCGCTCGGCCATCGTCAATCTCGACCAGTTGCGCGAAATCCAGCCCGCCCAGCATGGCGATTACCAGGTGGTTTTGCGCGACGGCACCGTGTTGCCGCTGAGCCGCAGCCTTCGCGGCCAGCTCGACCGGTTTATGTCGGGCCGGACCTGAACGGCTGGGCGGGCGGCGTTCGCCCCGCGGAAGCGGCTGACCGCCCCGGCTGGCTTGCGGCTGGCCACAGAACGGTTGCCCGGCCGGGGGGTGAATTATCGTGGGTCGGTGCTTGGCCTTCCACGCAAGATCTCACCTCGGCGGACGATGTGTCCCGCACGCGCGTCCGCTGCATGGCGGCTGGCGGTTGTGCGTTATTGCCCTGTTCCTGACCGGGGTGGCGGGTGCCGCGGGGCCGGAGATCTGCGACCCGTCGGCGAGGGTGGTGCGTCCGCCCAACGACCATTTTGTGCAACCGGAAAGCACGCGGCGCATGGTGGCGCGCATCCGCGAAATCTACGATCAGGCCGATCCGCTGCGAAATCCCTTCCGCTCTTCCGACCAGTTGCCACTGCTCCGCGCCAACGAGAAGGCAGGCGATGCGCAGCCCAATGCGGATCCGCTGCGACTGGCTGACCTGAAACTCCAGATCGCGGTTCACCTCCTGCAGTCCGGTCAGACGAGCGAGGCGTTCGCGCAGTATTTAAAGCTCGAACAGTTCATCCGGGAGCGCGGTCTGCCGCGCGACCCGCGACAGGAGATCATCATCAAAACCGGGAAAGCCCTCTGTCATTTGCGGGCCGGCGAACGCGCCAACTGCCTCCTCGATCACAACGGCGACTCCTGCATCTTTCCCATCCAAGGCGGCGGTATCCACCAGTTGAAGGAAGGTTCGACCGCCGCGGTTGCGGAACTCAACGAGCTTCTTACCGGAAACCCCGGCGATCTGCGCGCCCGCTGGTTGCTCAACATCGCCAGCATGACGCTCGGCGAATATCCCGCGGCCGTGCCGGCCCGCTGGCTCATCCCGCCGGAGCGATTCGCCCCCGAGGATGACATTGGCCGCTTTCACGACGTGGCTGGCGTGCTCGGGCTGGCGGAAAACGACCTCGCCGGTGGCGTGGTGATGGAAGATTTCGACCGCGACGGGTTTCTTGATCTCATGATCTCTGCCTGGGGTTTCGTGGAGGAAAAGGACCAGCTCCGCGTTTTCCGCAGCAACGGCGACGGCACTTTTACCGAGCGCACCGCACAGGCCGGCCTCACCGGTCTCGTCAGCGGGCTGAATCTGATCCATGGCGACTACGACAACGACGGCTATGCCGACGTGCTCGTGCTGCGCGGTGCGTGGTTGCAGACCGAGGGGCATTATCCGTTCTCGCTTCTGCGCAACAACGGCGACTTCACCTTCACCGATGTGACCGAGGCGGCCGGGTTGTTGCAGTTCAAGCCCACGCAGACCGCGGTGTGGTTCGACTACAACGGCGACGGCTGGCTCGATATCTTCGTCGGCGCCGAGTCGGCCGGGCGCGAGACGAACACCTGCTCGCTCTATCGCAACAACGGCGACGGCACGTTTACCGAGTGCGCCGCCGAGCACGGCGTGGATATTCTCGGTTTCGTCAAGAGCGTCGCCACCGGCGATTTCAATAACGACGGACGTCCCGACCTTTTCCTCTCGGGCATCGGCGCGCCGCGCATGCTGCTGCGCAACGATGGCCCGGTCGGCGCCGACCGTTCGTCGCGGGCAAAATGGAAATTCACCGACGTAACCGAGGCCGCGGGTATCGACGGGCCAAACAGGAGTTTTCCCTGCTGGTTTTGGGATTACGACAACGACGGTTGGCTCGACCTGATGGTCACCGGTTACGGCATCCAGGATGTGGGCGATATCGCCGCGGACTATTTGGGGCGGCCGCACGCGGGGCAGAAAGCGAAACTTTATCGCAACAACGGCGACGGCACCTTCAGCGACATCAGCCGCGAGGCCGGCGTGAGCCGCGTATTGCACGCCATGGGCGCCAACTTCGGCGATCTCGACAACGACGGCTGGCTCGACTTCTACGCCGGCACCGGCGACCCCGATTTCGCCACGCTCATCCCGAGTCGCATGTTTCGCAACGACGGCGGCCGGCGCTTCCGCGAAGTGACCGTCTCCGGTGGTTTCGGCCAGCTCCAGAAGGGCCATGGCATCGCTTTCGGCGATATCGACAACGACGGCGACCAGGACATCTATTCTTCCGTCGGCGGCGCGGTGCAGGACGACTATTACCCGAATCAGCTTTTCGCCAATCCCGGTCACGGCAACGCCTGGCTCAAGCTGCAACTCGTCGGTGTGAAAACCAATCGGGTGGCCCTCGGTGCGCGTGTGAAAGTCGTGATCACCGACGAACACGGCGCTGAGCGCGCCATCCATCGCGTGGTCGGCACCGGTGCCACGTTTGGTGCGCATCCGTTTCGGTTGGAGATCGGCCTTGGCCGGGCCCGCACCGTCGAACGCGTTGAGGTGTTCTGGCCGGTCACGGGCCAAACCCAAATTTTCCGCAGCGTCGAACCCAACCGACTCTACTGTCTCGTCGAGGGCGCGCCGGCTCCCGTGCAGCAACCGCTCGTGAGTTTTTCCCTGCCGCATGGGCCGGAAGCCGGCGGAGGCTACCACCACCATCATCATCACTGACCTTTAACCGGCTTCTCCCATGACTCGTCTGCTCCGTCGTCTCGTCGCCGCTCCGCTGTTTGGTTTCGCCGCCGTTCTCGCGGCCCAACCCGCTGCTTCATCCACACCCCTCGAAGCCTATGCTGCCGTGGGTTCGAGCATGGTGCAGGACAATCGTCTCGCGCAACTCGGCTGGACCGAGGCGCAGATCGAGGCATTTGTCAGCGGCGTGCGCGCGGCTTTCCGAGGCGAGGGACGCCCTGTGGATGCGGTGGCGCAGGGACTGCTCAACGAGATCGGCCGCCGTATGCAGGAGATGGAGGTGAGCGAGCGCCGCCGCCAGTTCGGCGCCGAGGCCTTCGCCAAACCGGGTCATCTGCAAAACTATCTCAAGGAAATCAGCAAACAGTTCCAATTGGAGCGCAGCGACAGCGGCCTGTGTTACGGCATCAAGGCCGGCTACGGTGCCCGTCCCGCTCTCGAGGACACGGTCGTCATCAGTTATAAAGTAACCTTGGCCGATACGACCACGGACGTGCCGTCGCTGGCGGCAAATCGTTTGAAGGCACGCGTCGCGGACCTTCTGCCGGGACTGGCCGAAGCCTTGCAGATGATGACGGTGGACAGCGCGGCCATGCTTGTGCTGCCGCCGGATCTTTCCTTTGGCGCGGGTGAGTGGCCTGCCGGCACTGAGCGCGGCACGCCGCTGCTCTTCACAGTCAAATTGCACGAGGTGATTGCCGCCCCCTGAACATGGACCGGCTTAAAGCACTCATTGTGGATGACGAACCGCTCGCGCGCGAGCGGTTGCGCGGCATGCTTGAGGCCGAGCCCCTGGTCGAGGTAATCGGCGAGTGCGCCGACGGCGCGGAGGCGCTCACGGCCATCCGTTACGCCGTCCCGGATGCCGTCTTCCTCGACGTGCAGATGCCCGGCTGCGATGGCCTGCAGGTTGTCGCGCAACTGCCCGAGACCGCGCGTCCGGCCATCGTGTTCACCACAGCGCACGACCGGTTTGCGCTCGATGCCTTCGCCGTCGCCGCGGTGGATTACCTGCTCAAGCCCTTCGACCGTGATCGTCTCCAAGAGGCGGTGCGCCGCGCTTTGGAGCACCGGCGGAACCGTGGCGGTGAATCCGCTGCGCCACCCAGCGCCGCGCCGGCGCCGGAGGAGCGACGGACCGACCGTCTCGCCTTCAAGGTTGATGGACGCATTATTTTTTTCCGTCCGGAAGAAATCGTCTGGGCGGAAGCCAACGACAACTACGTGACGCTGCACCTCACCACCGGCCGGCTGATGTTGCGGGAAACCCTCACCGCCATCGAGAGCCGGCTGGGGCCCGATGGTTTCACCCGCGTGAACCGTTCGGCGGTGGTGAACCTCGACCAGATCAAGGAGCTGCAACCGGCCTTGCATGGGGACTACACGGTGGTGTTGCGCGAAGGCACCCGCCTGCCGCTCAGCCGGAGCCTGCGAGGACGGTTTGAGCGTTTTTAGCGATCCCGCTGGATTTGAATCGCTCGCCGACTTGCACGTTGTCGCGGAGGTCCTATGTTGCCCGCCACCTTGCGCTCCCTTGCCCCTCTGCTCGCCTGTTTGTCCGTTGCATTGCTGATTCCCGCCTTTCCCGCCCAGCCGGAAAGCAATCGTCGCATGGCGGAGCGGTTGCGCGAGATCACGGCGGCGTCGGATCCAACGAAGAGCCCCTTCGATTTTTCGGAACGGGCCCGGCAACTCGGCGCGTCCCTCAAGGGAGCGACCACCTTGGAGCGGATGCAAAATGCACTGCCGCACGCGAACCTGCTGCTTCATGCCGGCGAGAATGAAGCAGCCATCGCGCGCTATGAAGAATTCGACGCTTATCTCAAGGCGGGCGGCCTGAACTTGGATTCGACGCTGGGGACGCAGCTTCGCACGATGACCGGCCTGAGTTATCTCCGGCTGGGCGAGCGCGAAAACTGCCTGCTCAATCACAACGCCGACTCCTGTATCTTTCCGATCAGCGGCGGTGGCATTCACCTGCACGAGCGTGGTTCGCGCGGGGCGGTGACTCATTTCACGGCGCAGTTGGAACAGTTTCCGGGCGACCTGCGCGCTCGCTGGCTGCTCAACATCGCTTACATGACCCTCGGCGAATATCCCGACAAGGTGCCTGAGCGTTGGATGATCGATCCGCGCTATTTCGCCTCCAGTTACGACATCAAACGTTTTCCCGATGTGGCCGGTGCGCTCGGGCTCGATATTGACGATGTGGCGGGCGGCGTGGTCATGGAGGATTTCGATCGCGACGGATTTCCCGACCTCATGGTCTCCGCCCAGGGTTTGGTCAGCCAGCTGCGCTATTTCCGCAACAACGGCGATGGCGCTTTCACGCAGCTCACGGAAGAGGCCGGTCTCACGGGGCTCTTCGGCGGGTTGAACCTCATCCACGCCGACTACGACAATGACGGTTTCGCCGACGTGCTTGTGTTGCGCGGCGGCTGGCTCGGCAGCGTGGGTCGCTATCCAGTGTCACTCCTGCGCAACAACGGTGACAACACCTTCACCGATGTCACCGAGGCGGCGGGTTTGCTGCGCCTTCAGCCCACGCAGGCGGCCGTGTGGCTGGACTATAACAACGACGGCCGGATCGATCTCTATTTGGGCGCTGAATCCGAGGGCGATGTCGTTGTTCCCTGCGCGTTGTTTCGCAACAACGGCGACGGCACTTTCACCGACGTCGCACAGGAGAGCGGCGTGGCCGTGGTCGGCTACGTGAAGGCCGTGGTCAGCGCCGATTTCAACAACGACGGGCGGCCCGATCTCTACGTCTCGCGCCGCGACGGGGCGAACCATCTCTTCCGCAACAACGGCAATGGCACGTTCACCGACGTGGCCAAGGAAGCCGGCGTGACCGAGCCATTCCGCAGCTTCTCCGCGTGGTTCTTCGACTACGACAACGACGGCTGGACCGATCTTTTCGTCAACGGTTACTACCTTCAGGAGGTCGGTGACGTGGCGGCCGATGTGCTGGGCGTGCCACACGCCGCCGAGCGCGCGCGGCTCTACCGCAATCGCGGCAACGGCACGTTCGTCGATGTGTCGCGCGAAACCGGCGTCCATCAGCTCCTGCTCACGATGGGTTGCAACTTCGGCGACCTCGACAACGACGGCTGGCTCGACTTCTACGTCGGCACCGGCGATCCCGAGTTCGCCACGCTCATTCCCAATCGCATGTTTCGCAATGACCGCGGGCGGCGCTTTCAAGATGTGACCACGTCGGGTGGCTTCGGTCAGCTCCAGAAAGGCCATGGCATCGTCTTTGGCGATTTGGACAACGACGGCGACCAGGACATCTACTCTGTGGTCGGCGGCGCGATCGTCACCGACAACTATCACAACCAGCTCTTCGCGAATCCCGGTCACGATAATCGCTGGCTGAAGCTCGAACTGCAAGGCGTGAAAACCAACCGCGCCGCATTGGGCGCCCGCGTGAAAGTGACCGTGCGCACACCCGCCGGCGAGCGCGCCTTGCACCGCACGGTGGGCACGGGTGGCAGTTTCGGCTCCGCGCCCTTCCGCGTGGAACTCGGCCTCGGCGACGCGATCGAAGTGGTGCAAGCCGAGATTTTCTGGCCCGTTACCGGACAGCGGCAGGTGATCACGGGGCTGGAGCCCGATCGTGCCTATCTCATCCTCGAAGGTGCCGCGGCGGCCGAGTATGTGACCTTGCGCAGCTTTGATTTGTCCGCCGCCACCGGCGCCGGGCATCACCATCATCATCACGGCCAATGAAATCACCTTTCTCTTTTTGTTTCACAGGATCGCTGCTCGCGGCCGGGTTGACCGTGGCCGGTTTGGCGCAGACGTCGCCGGGCAATCTCGAAGCTTATGAACAACTCGGCGCCGCAGCCGCCCGCAGCGCCGGCATCGCCGACCTGCAATGGACCGACGCGGAGTTCGCGGCCTTCGTTGATGGGTTGCGCGCCGCGCACGAAAAGCACGCGTCGCCGCTGGGCGAGCCCGGCCGCCGTTTGCTCGCGGAAATGCAACGTCGCGTGGCCGAAGTCCGCGCGCGGGAGAAAGCCGAGCAGGATCCGAAACTACAGGAATTCCTGGGAGCCATCCGTGCTTCGGCCGGCATGTTGAAAATGGAGAGTGGGTTGCACTGCCGCATCATCATGCCGGGGGCCGGCCCGCGTCCGCGTCCCGGCGACGTGGTTGTGGCGAGTTTGGACGTGAAGCTGCCCGACGGTCGCACGCAGGTGGCTGCGCTGTCCGGCCAAAATGCCCAAGTGCAGATCGGCGAAATGCCGCCGGGTCTCAATGAAGCGCTGCAAATGCTCGCGCTCGGTGGGCGTGGCGTGTTCGTGCTGCCGCCGCACCTGACTTTCGGCACCGGTCAATGGCCCGAAGGCGTGCCGCCCGGTTCGCCGCTGCTCGTGCAAATCGAGTTGAAGGATATCGTGCCGGCAGGGAAGTAGGGCGAATTTGGACGACAAAAAAACGGCGGCGATTACTCGCCGCCGTTGGAAAGGGGAACTGACTTTCGATCAGAGCCGGACCGAGAGGCTCAGGTTGAGCGTCCAGTCGGCAAAGGCGGCGTCGCCCGCGCGGGCGGAACCGAACGTCGTGGTGCGCGCGCGATGCACGGCGATCGGGACGGTGATCGTGCCCGCGTAGCGGCCCTTGCTGAAGGTGGCGCCGGGTTCGATTGCGACGGCGAAGCCGGGGCGGCGGCTGCCGTGGCTGTTGCCGAAGGCGTCATTGCCGGGCACGCCTTCGATACGACCGCCGAGGCTGACAGAGAGGCCTTCGATCCGCGGCACAGCGAACTCAAAACCGCCGCGAGCCATGTAGCCATCGGGAATGGAGAAGCCGGTTTCTTCGACACGACCCTCGGGGTTGAACATGTAGAAGGCATTGCCGTAGAGCGAGAGACCGTGGGCGATCACGCGGAAGCCCTGCAGTTCGATCGAGTAACCCCAACCGCCGTCACCGGGCTGGATGGAGGAGTCCACGTAACGCTCTTGCGGGCCGGCGGGACGCATGAAGGTGTCGCGAGCCTTGTATTCGCCGGTCGGGGCCTTCAGGCCGAAGCTCACGGCGAGGTTGCCCTTCAGGTTGTCGGCGTTGGGATTGAAGATCCACCACGAGGCGCTGGCGCGCATGTCGGCGAGGCCATCGGCGGAGGTCACGAAACGCTGGCCGGAATTGTTGCCGAGGTGCTCATAAAGCGACGAGCGGTTGTGGTGCACATACGGGATCGTGAGGCTCGTGCTCAGGCGCTTCGACCAGGCGTAGGTCGCGGTGAAGTCGTAGAACTTCGACCAGTTGTAAACCTCGGTGCCATTGTCGGAACGGTGTTTCTGCTCGTCGTTGCCGGCGAAGTGGCGGTGCGACTTGAAGTAGCGGAAGGCGGTGTTGATCTGCCACTGGCCGGGTTCCAGATAGGAGGAACTGTCGGTGATCATGGCGCCGCCACCGCCGCGGGCGATGAGGCAGCCCTGACCGAAGACGACGGTGGGCAGGGCGAGGACGCCGAACAGGCCGGCGAACGCGGCCAGCCGGCGGGCAGGGGAGGAAACGAACGTGGTTTGCATGGTCGTGGGGTGATGTCGCCGGGCGGTGTTAGGTGGGTGCCCGGCACGGCGGAAAATGCACTTTTTTCTCGAAGGACGAAAAGCGCGCGGGGACTGGTTGCCGTCAAACAGGGGCGAATTGCGGCGGGAGATGTAAAAGCGCACGCTACGGATTCAGGTGCCGCCGTGCTTGCGTCCCGCGTTTCGGGACGAAAACGGGGGGCGAAGAAGCGGCCTATGCGTTTCGTCCCTGTCGCGCAGCGTTTCGTCCCGCCCGGCTTTTCTTGGGGATACCGAGGGGGCAGGCTGGTGCCGTTCGCTTCAGGTGTTTTCTTGGGTAACGGGCCCCGGCGGGTCGTAAGGACCGCCGGGGCCGTTTCATTTTCGCCCCAAAATCCCGGCAGTTCGCCCCTCTGGGGTTTTCGGGCTTGTGAAAATCCCTCTCACTCCTGCCCAATCCCTGCACCCCCCGCGGTCATTCACCTCCGCGCTATCTGTATCCATGATGAAATCGATGAAACTACCCCGTGTGTTCGTGATCCTGCTGGCCTTGGTTGCTTCCCTGAGCCACGCCGCTGACAACAGCGTGCTCTATTGGAACGAGGAGGGCCTTAAGGCGACGCGACTGGCGCGCAATCCCCCGCCGCTCGCCGCGGAATTCTACAGCACCTACCATGTGGCAATCTTTGATGCCGTGAACGGCATCACCCGCACGCATCGCGGCTGGCTCGTGAACGATCCCGCGCCCGCGGGCGCCGATATGGACGCCGCCGTCGCGGGCGCCGCCTATCATGTGCTCCGCACCCGTTGGTCCGCCACGTCCAACCCGCGCAACCTCCAGCTCGCCTACGAAAAGGCGATCGCCGACATTCCCGAAGGTCCCGCCAAGGCAGCCGGCTTGGCTTGGGGGCAGCAGGTCGCCGAGGCCATCATCGCGAAGCGCAACGAGAGCGGCTTCAACAAGCCGGTCCCCGGCGAGTATACGAGCCTTGAGCAAGGCAAATGGCGCGAAACCGCCCCCTCTTTCCGCCCGCCGACTTTGCCGCATTGGGGCAAGGTCACGCCGTGGGTGCTCACCTCGCAATCCCAGTTTCGCTCGCCGCCGCCCTATGCGGTGGACTCGAAGGAGCACGCCGAGGAGATGCGCTATGTCAATAAGGTCGGCATCCGCGATGGCGCCGACCGCTCGGAATACCAAACGATGAGCACGCCGTTCTGGGCCGACGACCTCGGCTCGGCCACGCCGCCCGGCCACTGGAACATGATCGCACAGGATCTTGCCCGTCGGAATCGTCTCGACGTGCTGGAAACCGCGCGGCTGTTCGCGCTGATCAACCTGGCCCAGGCCGACTCCGGCATCGCCTGCTGGGAAACAAAATTCTTCTACAACACGTGGCGTCCGGAGACCGCCATCCGCGAGATTGATCCCCGCATCAATCCCGAGGCGATGAACAATCCCGAATTCATCCCCAATCTCGCTTCGCCGTCGTTCCCGGCCTACACCTCCGGGCACAGCACGTTCTCGGCCTGCGGCGCTCGCATGCTCGCGCGCTTTTTCGGCACCGACGACATCGAGTTCAGCACCACTTCCGACGGTTTGCCCGGTGCGGTCCGCACCTACAAGAAGCTCTCCGACGCCCAGCGTGAAGCCGGTATGAGTCGCGTGTGGGGAGGCATTCACTACATGTCCGACAATCTCGAAGGCCAGCGCGCTGGCGAAAAAGTGTCGGACTACGTTTTCGAGAACGCCTTGCAACCGCTCAAGAAGTAGTTGCCTGCCGCCCGCCTGTGAGGTTGGCCTTGCGCCAACCTCACCGCTAGGTCGTCGTCACTGACGACCTGACAGTTTTTAAACCCCGAAACTCGTCATGCCCCGCACCCCATTCCCCGCCACCGAGATCATCCTGCCCTGGATGCTGCGGACCGGTGTGGCCTTGTGCTTCATTGGTCACGGCAGCTACGGAATCATCACCAAATCGGCTTGGTTGCCGTATTTTGCCGTTGTCGGCATCAGCGAACCGGTTGCCTGGCAACTCATGCCCTGGGTGGGCGCGATGGACATCGCGATCGGTTTCCTCGCGTTCATCTGGCCCTGCCGCGCGCTCTTCGCCTGGGCGGCCGTGTGGGCGGTGTGGACCGCCATGCTGCGACCGCTGGCCGGACAGGGTTGGTCGGAATTTTTCGAACGAGCCGGCAATTATGGTGTGCCCCTTGCCTGCCTCGTGGCCCTCGGCCTCGCCGGGGGTTGGTTCGCCCGTTTGCCCGAAGCCTGGCCCGCGCCTACGTCGCAATCCCGCCATCGGCTCGCCTGGACTTTGCGTCTGACCACCGCGACGCTGCTCCTCGGTCATGCGGGTTGCGCGCTCCTGCTCCAAAAGTCCGGATTGGCACACCACTATGCGGTTTTTGGTGCCGGCGATCCCGTCGCGATCATGTTTGCCGTCGGCTGGTTCGAGATGGCGCTGGCGGTGCTCGTGCTTGTGCGCCCTCTTCCGGCTTTGCTCGTGTTTGTCGGGTTTTGGAAACTCGGCACCGAATCACTCTTCCTCACCAGTGGAGCGGTCGCGCCGTTCTTCGAGGTGGTGGAACGCGGGGGCAGCTACATCGCGCCGCTGGCGCTCGCGTGGCTCACCCGTGAAGTGTCCACCCGGCCAAACCCATCCTTTGCTTCCACCGCCCAACCCGTCTGACCCGTCCCACTCCACGCCATGCTGAAAAAACTCTTTCCCTGTCTCCTTGGTTTGTTCGTCACCGCGGTTGCCGTTGATTACACGAGCGTGCCTCTTCGTCCGCGCACCGCACCTGCGCCCGGTGGCAAACCTTTCACGCGCCTCGACCCCGCCGCGGCGGGCCTGACCGTCCCCAATGTTTACGACGATCCCCGCATGTGGGATCGCCTCTTCCGCGAACTGACGCTCGGTGCCGTGGAAACCGGCGTCGCGGTCGCGGACTTCGATGGCGACGGCCGGCTCGATATTTTTGCGATCTCCAAGAACGGGGCCTGCGCGCTTTATCGGCAGACTGTGGACTTTCAGTTTTGGGACGTCGCCGGCATGGCCGGCGTCAGCGTTCCGCCGCCCGAGGGTGGCATTTCCAGCAACACTGGCGCCACGGTCGTGGACATCAACCAGGATGGCTGGCCGGATATTTATGTTTGTCGTTACGACCTGCCGAACCTGCTTTTCGTTAATGATGGCGACGGCATGTTTACGGAGCGCGCCAAGGAATACGGCCTCGATTTGAAGGACGCTTCCGTCCACGCGACCTTCGCCGACTACGACCGCGACGGGCACCTCGACTGCTACATTGTCACCAACATCCTCGACTTCTCGAAGTCCCCGCAGGGTCGCCGCGACTATCTCTTTCGCAACAACGGCGACGGCACCTTCAGCGACGTGACGGCCAAGTCCGGCGTCTGGGGCCTCACGCAGGGCCACACCGCCCTCTGGCTCGACGCCAATCACGATGGTTGGCCCGACCTTTACGTCGCCAACGATTTCGAGACGCCCGATCGCTTCTACCTCAACAAGGGCGACGGCACCTTCACCGACGTCGTGGACGAACGCCTGCCGCACGTCACCTACTTCTCGATGGGCGCCGACGCCGGCGACATCAACAACGACGGCCTCGTGGACTTTATCATCACCGACATGCGGGATCGCAACCACGTCGAGTTCATGACCGGCATGGAGGAGATCGGCCGCGGCCTCTGGGAAATGGAGCGCGTCTCCGACCTCATCCCGCAATACATGTGGAACGCGGTTTATCTCAACACCGGCACCGATCGCTACACCGAGGCCGCGCGTCTCACCGGCATGTGCGCCACCGGTTGGACCTGGTCCGCCCGCTTTGGCGACCTCGACAACGACGGCCGTCTCGATGCCTTCGTCACCGCCGGCATGATTCGCAACTTCATCGACGCCGACCTCGTGGACAAACAGAACATCGCGCCGACGCTCGCCGCCCGCGCCGCCGTCTGGAAGAACTCGGCTCCGCGCAAGGAGACCACACTTGCCTACCGCAACCTCGGCCCGCTCGCTTTCGCCGACGCCTCGGCCGACTGGGGGCTCGACGAAAACACTGTGGCCTTCGGTTGCGCGCTCGCCGATCTCGATGGCGACGGTGATCTCGATCTCGTCTATGCCAACTACGAGGGCCCGCCGACGGTCATTCGCAATGACACCACCGGCGGCCACGCCGCGGTCATCCGCCTCGCCGGCCGCGCGCCCAACCGCGACGCCATCGGCGCGGAAGTCACGATTGAAACCACCTCCGGCGTGCAGGTCCGCCAAATCTACACCGAGCGCGGCATCGCTTCCAGCGAGCCTGCTGACGTCCACTTCGGCCTCGGCGACGACACCGTCATCAAGAAACTCACCATTCGCTGGCCGCGTGGTCAGGTGCAGGTGCTCGAGAATCTTTCCGCCGACCGGCTCTTCACCATCAAGGAGCCCGCGCTCGCCGAGGGCGCGAAGCCCGCTCCCGCGGTCTTCAAGTCCGCCCCGCGCAGCGATGCGTTGTTTGCCGAATCCGCCGCTGCGCGCGGCCTCAAGCACAACGTGCAGCTCCGTCCCTACGACGAGTTCATCGGCCAGCGCCTGCTCCCGCGCCGGCTCAACGGCCAGGGTCCCGCGCTCGCGACCGCCGACGTCAACGGCGACGGCCGCGCCGACCTCTTCGTGAGCGGCAGCGCCGGCCAGGCCGGCCGTCTTTTCCTCGCGCAAGCCGACGGCTCGTTCGCTCCCGCCGCGGACCAGCCATGGAGCGACGCCGCCGAGGCCGACGATGCCGGTGCGGTCTTCCTCGACGCCAATGGCGACGGCGCGCCCGATCTTTTTCTCGCCGCCGGCGGTGTGCAGAAGCCGCGCGGCGATGCGCTGCACAACGACCGTCTCTATCTCAATGACGGCAAGGGTCGGTTCACCGCGGCCCCGGCCGGCACGCTGCCCGCCGACGGCGAAAGCACGCAGACGGTCGCCGCCGCGGACTTCGACGGCGACGGCAAGACCGACCTCTTCGTTGGTGGGCGTTCCGTGCCCGGCCAGTATCCCGACGTGCCCCGCAGCTTCCTTTATCGTAACGCGGGTGGAAAGTTCACCGACGTAACCGACACCGTTGCGCCCGGCCTGCGCGACATCGGGCTCGTTACCGCCGCCCTCTGGGCCGACGTGGACGGCGACAAGCGCGCCGACCTGCTCGTCGCCACCGAGTGGGGCCCGGTCACGCTCTTCAAGAACAACGGCAAAACTTTCACCGCGACCCCGCTTACCGACGCCACCGGTTGGTGGAGCGCGCTCGCGGTGGCCGACGTCAACGGCGACGGCAAGCTCGACATCATCGCCGGCAACACCGGCCTCAACACGAAGTATCACGCCAGCGCCACGCAGCCGACCGAACTCTACGCCGGCGACTTCGACGGCTCCGGCCGCACGCACCTCATCGAGGCGCAATACGAGGACGGCAAACTCGTGCCTGTCCGCGGACGCAGCAAACTCACCTACGCTTTTCCGTGGCTGCCGCGGAAATTTCCGACCTACCGGGCCTTCGCCGACGCCTCGCTCGCCGACATCTTCGGCGCCGACAAACTCGCCGGCGTGAAGCGTCTCGCTGCCACCGAACTCGCCACCGGCGTTTTCGTGCAGCAGAGCGGCGGGTCGTTCAAGTTCTCCGTTCTGCCCCGCGAGGCGCAACTCGCTCCCGTCAACGCCATCATTGCGCGTGATCTCGACGGCGACGCGAAACTCGATCTCCTTCTCGTCGGCAACAACTTCGGTCCTGAGCCCACGACGGGCCGCTTCGACGGCAGCCTCGGTCTCGTGCTGAAGGGCGACGGGCAAGGCGGCTTCACCGCGCTTCTTTCCGCCGACAGCGGCGTGATTGTTCCCGGCGAAGCCCGCGCCGCCGTGGCCCTTCCCGGTGACAAAGGCCCGCGCATCGTCGTCGCGACGAATCAAGGCCCGCTCCTGCTCTTCGAGCGGAAGTGATGGCCCATTACGTTGTAGGGTGGGATCTCCGACGGAGGCCTGGCGGAGATGGCGTAGCAATCCCGCCTTCTTGCGAATGTTCTAATGTGTTCGAGGCGGGGTTCGGAGACCCCGCCCTACATCCAAGCCGCAACCAAAGCTCGCCTCGGCTGTCGCACTGGCTCTGAATTCCCGCATGTTTCCCCGTGCTGTTACCCTGATTGCGCTGACGCTGCTTCCCCTCGCGACGCGTGCTGAAAACCCCTCGCTGGCCGCGTCGTCTTCCGAGTTTGTCCGGGCACAGGCAGCCAGCGGCATGAAGTGGCACTTGTGGGACGCAGCCACGCTCGCACAGGCGAAACAGCAAAACAAAAGCGTCTATGTTTTCATCGGCTCGCCGTTGAGCGAACTCACCCGGGCGACAATCAACCAAACCTTTGCCAGCGAGAAAACGGTCGAGTGGCTGAACGAAAACTTCTTCTGCCTCTTCGTGGACGCTGACGCCCAGCCGGATGTCGCGGCCTTCGGGCAGCATTTCATCAACTCGGTGAAACAGCTCCGCGGCCAGCCCGTCCACCTCTGGCTCACACCCGACACACTCCAGCCCTACGACGGCGCCAACTACCTGCCGCCTTCCGAGGAGTGGGGGAAACCCGGCTTCCTCAAGGCCGCGCGCGCCGCGCACGACACCTGGACCGTGGATCCTGCTCGCGCTCGTGCCCTCGCGGCCGAGGCGATCGACATGATGCGTCTGCCATCGGTGGACACCAGCGCCCCGCTCGATATCGAAGCCAAGCTCGTCGCTGCGACGAAGGCTTGGGTCGCCGCCGCCGATCCGGTGCACGGTGGCTTTGGCACCGCGCCCAAATTGCCCGAGCCCGAACTCATCCGCTTCCTGCTCACCCGCGGCGACGAAGCCCGCGCCGTTGCGATCAAAGCCGCTCGCGCCCTTGTGAACGGTGCCCTGCGCGACCCGGTGGACGGCGGCTTCTACCGCCGCTGCATCGATGAGGCATGGAAGGAACCCTATTTTCAGAAAACCCTCATCGACCAAGCCCGCATTGCGCTCGCGCTCTTCGACGCCGCCGACGCGGCGAAGGACGACAAACTCCGCACCGCCGGCATCGGGGCCTTGGATTTCGTTCTGAAGGAACTGCGCAACCCTGACAGCACCTTCGCTGCGGCCTTGGACGGCACGCTGGAGGAGCACACCGATCCGACCAGGCGACCGAAGTTAGTGAAGGTAGGTTCGGCAAGTTCGCACTCCCTGGGCCTATTGATTCTCGCTTTGGGGCGCAGCGGGGCGAATCGCTATATTCCAGAAAACACCGAACATTTGATCGATCTACCGAACGCACGCTCGGCCCAAGCTCATCGCGAATTCAAACCTGTCCACTCTGCCGAATCCCAAATTGATCCTAGTGCTGGCGACCTCCTCGCGATTGCCCTAGCCAGCAAGGTGCTTGGGGACGATGGCGAAGGGAAAGAGCACTTTCTGAAGGTGGCGAACGAACTCTATTTCGAATCAGCAAGTGGGAGCTACCAAGCTATCGCTGTGTCGCGTCTTCCAGGCATCGCCGCCCGTGTGCCCGCTACGGGCGAGACCCCGTCCGCCGAGGTGCTGGCCCTGCTGGCCGGCGTGGACGCCAAGACCGCCGATCTCATCCGCCGGAACCTGATGCACCAGATCGAATACGATGAACTTCCCCCCGGCGACATCCTCCTCGGCCTGAGCCAGGGGCAGAAGTGAACGCAGCTTCCCGACACACCCCGCCCTGCCGGGCACCCCTCTTCCTAGAGGGGATTCAAAACCACGCTGGCGAAAATCCCCTCTATCAAGAGGGGTGGCGCGAAGCGCCGGGGTGTGTTTGTGCGAAGAGCCTTTAGTCCATGCCTTCGCCCCGGGCTTACGTTTATATCGTCCGTTGTCGTGACGGCACGCTCTACATCGGCACCGCGCGCGATGTCGCCCAGCGCCTCGCCCAGCACGACGCCGGCAAGGGCGCCAAATACACGCGCTCTCGTGGCCCGGTGAAACTTCTCTGGCAGGAAGGCCCGATGACCGTCAGCCGCTCGCTCCGTCGCGAGTATCAGCTCAAGCAGCTCACGCGGGCACAGAAAGAAGCCCTCATCGCCGGCACGATCGTGCTCAAGCTCCCGCGGCGACGGAAACGTTGATCGAGTCTGTGGGTCAGCGCGCTTGCGCGCGCCTCCAAGCAGCGCCCGCAAGCGGGCTGCCCACCGTTTTACGCGATGCGTATCGTAGCCGCGTTGGGGAGTAGCGACAACGTCGTCGTCGGCGTCGCACGAAGTTGGGAACCCACGCTTTCGTCCGAGCGCTCAAGCGAGGCTACTGTGGTGGATTGTCGCGTGAATGATCGAGATACCGCTCGTAATCTTCGTGGGTGTCCAAGTCGGTGTTGTCCGGCAGGATCACCCGGCCGAATTCGGGGCGGTTTTCGCGGAGGATGTCGCGGGCGCCGCTGTCGCCGGTGAGGGTGCGCAAGCGCGGAAACCATTCCGAACCGAACAACACGGGCGGCACAAGGTTGAGTCCGGTCTGCGAAGCAACGAGCGAGCAGCCGCCTTGTCGGAAATGGCTGATCAATTTTCCAAGATGTTGCGGCGGCAGGCCGGGCTGGTCGGCGAGCGCGACGATCAAAGCATGAAGCTTGGGGGCGAGTTCCAACGCGGCATCCACCCCCACGCGCAGCGACGAACCGAGGCCTTCGCTCCAGTTGGGATTAAACGTGAGGGTCACCGGCAGGCCGGCGAGAGTCGGCTCCACCTTTTTGGCTTCGGCCCCGAGCACGACCACGACCGGGCTGACTGGCGCACGCAGCACAAGCTCTGTCACATGGCGCAGGAGGGTGCGGCCGTGGATCGGCAGCAACTGCTTCGGCCGCCCCATGCGCTTCGACGCCCCGGCCGCGAGGAGCACGAGCCCGCATTGGAATTCAGGTGAATTGCTCACGGTTCAACTCCAAGTCCGCAGAGGTATTGGCCACAAAAGGCACAGAAGGCGCAAAAATCTGAGACCATACCTCTGAGTCCTCTGTGCGCTCTGTGTTTAACGGCCCGGTGCATGTGGTCTGTTTTGTGCCTTCTGTGCCTTTTGTGGCCAATCCTTCATCCATGGATCGGGCCGGGGCGGTCGCGGAGGTGACCCGGGGTGCGGCCATTCAGGCGCGTTTCCAATTCGGCCAGGATCGCGAGCGCCACGGTTTCCGGCGTGCTGCCGCCGAGGTCGAGGCCGACGGGAGCATGGAGCTTGGTGAGCGCGTTGTCGGTCAGGGTGAGACCGTCGGCTTTCAATTCATTCAGCAGGCGATCCGTGCGCACGCGCGGGCCGAGCTGTCCGAGATAGGCGAAATTGCGCGGCAGGAGTGCGCGCAGAAACTCGCGGTCATCGACGTAGCGATGCGTCATTACGACGGCGAAAGTGCGGGCATCGAAGCGCAGTCGCGTAACGATTTCCGGAATCGGCGCGGCTATGATTTCGTCGGCCTCGGGAAAACGTTTGCGAGAAGCGTAGGCTCCGCGTGCGTCGCACACGGTCACATGCCAGCCGGTCGTCTTGGCCATTTGCGCGAGCGGACGCGCATCGTCGCCCGCGCCGCACAAAATCAGCGCGGGCGGAGCGGGGATGGTTTCATGGAAATCATCATTCGCGGGTGTGCCCTCGGTGGACAAACGGGTGCCGGTTGCGCTCACGACCAGCGCCGTGTCGCGGCGTGCGTGCAGGTTCGCGCGCAGCGGGGCGATCCACGACGGGCGCTCGGCGGGAATGTGCTCGATGAAAATCCGCACGACACCCTGGCAGCCGAGACCCACGCCCCAGACGAGATCGTTTTCGGCGGTGGTGTCATAAACCGCGAGTTCCGGCTGGCCAGAGGCGAGCACGCGGCGGGCCCGTTCCATGACGTCTTCTTCGAGACAGCCGCCGCTGATCGAGCCGAGGCGTGTGTCGTCGGGCAGCAGAAGCAGGCGTGCGCCGGGTCGGCGATAGGAAGAGCCTTCAACCTTCACCAACGTCGCCAGCGCCGCGGGTTGTCCGGGGGCGGAATCGAGGGCGGCAAGGATGCGGAAAATCTCAGGCATGGCGTATTGTCATCGCGAGGTCGGTATCGCCGGCCGTAGCGATCCAGCTAGATGGATTGCTTCGTCGCTACGTTCCTCGCAATGACAGACAAAAGACATGTGAAACGGTTAGCCGGTCAGGGCGAAAGTTGAGGCGTGGCCTTCGGCGCGGAGGAGGCGGGCGAGGGCGGCACTGCGCACGCCGTAGCGACACGTAAGCACCAGCGGGCCGGTGGCGGCGAGTTCGCGCAGACGTGTCACGTCGAGCGCCGGCACGGTGAGCACACCAGCCACGGCGGTTTCGTCGGCTTCGGTGAGGTAAACGGTTTGGGCGATTGCGCCCAAGGCGGCGACGCCGGCGGCGTCGAGGAAGAGCGAGGTGTCGGTGATGGCGACCGGTTGCGCCGCCTTGAGCTGGTCGAGGCGCGAGCAGACCGGGCAGTCAGGGCGGGCTTCGCGTGCGATCGTGAGCTGCGAACCATCGAGCAGGTTGACGAGCCGGCTCTGGCGTGGACTGTCGCCTTCGAGGCCGAGCAGGAGCTTGATGGCTTCGGCGGCTTGCATCACACCGAGCACGCCGACGGCGGGACCAAAGACCGGGCCGCCCGCGCAGTTGCCGGCGGTATCGAGCGTCGCGGCACCTTGGCCCTGCCATTGGCAATGCAGGCAACCGCCGTCGCCGCGGCGAAATACATCGAGCGTGCCTTCGAAGCGGTGCACTGCCGCCTGCACCAACGGAACGCCGAGGGCGAGACACGTGTCGTGGATCAGGAAGCGTGTGGCGAAATTGTCGGTGCAATCGAGCACGATGCTCTGGCCGGCAACGAGTGTGCGGGCGTTCTGCGGCGTAAGTTCGCCTTCGTGACTGGTTACGCGCACGGACGGATTGTGCAGGCGCAGGCGCGCGGCAGCGGCGAGCGCCTTGGGCGCGCCGATTTCCGCGGTCGTGAAGAGAATCTGGCGCTGGAGGTTGGAGCGCTCGACTTTGCCGCTGTCCACGAGCGTCAGATGTCCGATGCCGGCTCCGGCAAGATAAACCGCCGCCGGACAACCGAGTCCGCCGACGCCGATGATCAACACGCGCGCCGCAGCGAGCTTGGCCTGGCCGGTGACTCCGACCTCGGGCAAGGCGGTCTGCCGCGCGGTGAGTTCGTCGCTTGCGGGAACTGTGGTCGCTTCGACGGTGCAGTTTACCCACTCGGCGGCGCCGTCGGGATGATGTTCCTTTTTCCAGACGGGCAGGCGGAGTTTGATCTCTTCGATCACGTGGCGGCACGCCGCGAAACCCGCCTGGCGGTGCGCGGAGGCGACGCCGATCCAGACGGCCGCTTCGCCGATGGCGAGGGATCCGGTGCGGTGGACACAGAGCACTTTCGTGCCCGGGTAAATGCGTTCGGTTTCGGCGGTGATCGCTTCGCCTTCGAGTCGCGCCATGTCGTCGAAGGCTTCATATTCGAGCTTCGCCACCGGCTTGCCGAGATGATGATTGCGCACGCGGCCCTCGAAAATCGTCAGGGCACCGGCTTCGGGCGCCGTGAGGCGCGCCTGCAGGGCGGCAGAGTCGATGGGTTGGGCGGTGAGTTCAAACATACTCAGCCGCCGGCCACCGGCGGGATAAAGACCACGCGATCGCCGGCGGAGAGCGGGGTGGTGAGTTCGACGTAGCGTTCGTTGAGGGAGACTTTCAGAAGCGAGGCGGGGAAAGTCAGGCCGGGGAAGCGCTTTTGCAGTTCGGTGTAGAGCGCGGTGGCGTCGGGTGCAACGGTGTCCAGCGCGAGTGTGGGGACCCCGGCTTGCTCGCGCAGGATGGCGAAGAAGCGGACGTTAATCTGACGGGAGGTGGGCATGGTTTAACCACAGATGGACACAGATTCACACAGATGAATACAAATACTCGAAATCGTCATGCTGAACGGAGTGAAGCATCCAGTGGCATGGGCGTGGCTGAAATCGTCAGCGCAGGTTTGGATGGATCCTTCGCTGTGCTCAGGATGACAAGCCTTGGGAGTCGATTGGTATCTGTGCCCATCCGTGTTCATCTGTGGTTCAAGAAACTCAGCCGCCGATTTCGGACATGCCGCGGGCGGCGGGGATGAGATGCTGGGCGAGGCCGTGGCCCCAAGGCTTTTCGTGGACGGCCTGCCGGATGCAGGCGCTGATGGCTTCGTCGCTTTCGCCGCCGCGGAGGAGATTGAGCAGGTTGATTTCGTTGTCGCGAAGCAGGCAGAGGCGCAGCACGCCGTCGGCGGTGAGACGCATGCGGTTGCAGGCGGCGCAGAAGGGTTGCGAAACCGGGCTGATGAAACCGAGTGCGCCCTGTGCACGGGGCAATCGGTAGAGCCGGGCCTCGCCGTCGAGTTTGCCGCCGTTGACGAGATCGAGCTGGCCAAAGGTTTTCTCGAGTAGCGCGACCAGCTCGGCCTCGCTGACCATGCCCTTGGTTTGGAAATCGGCATTGTTGCCGAAAGGCATCTGCTCGATGAAGCGCACCTGCCAGGGGTTGGCGAGCGTGAGACGGGCGAGTTCGATGACGTCTTCGCCGTCGTTCACGCCGCGGCAGACAACAGCGTTGAGCTTCACGCGCAGGCCGGCCCGCGCGGCGGCATCGAGGCCGGCGCGGACGTCGCGCAGGCTGCCCCAACGGGTGAGTTTGCGGAATTTGTCCTCGTCGAGGCTGTCGATGGAGATGTTGACGGTCTTGAGGCCGGCGTCGCGCAGCGGTTGGGCGAGCTTGTCGAGCAGCACGCCATTGGTGGTCAGGCCGATGGTGGTGATGCCCGGGGTGTTGGTCGTGTGGCGCACGAGATCCACGAGGCTCGAGCGGAGCGTTGGTTCGCCCCCGGTGAAGCGTATCTTCCGGAAACCGAGCGCACCGAAGAGCGTGATGAGGCGCCGCAGTTCGTCATCGCTCAACAGTTCATGGCGGGGCCGGAACGTCATGTCCTCCGGCATACAATACACGCAGCGGAGGTTGCAGGCATCGGTGAGCGAGATGCGCAGGTAATCGATATCGCGGTTGTATTGGTCGAGAGGCATCGTTCAGCCCGCGGGACGCGTCGCCGCGGGGAGCCAGCGACGCAGGGAATAGAAAAGGATGCAACCCACGATCATTCCTGTGAGGTAGCCTTGCGGGGCGAAAATGCAAACGAGGGCCACGACGCCCGCGATTCCCAAGGCGAGTGGTGTGCGCGGCACTTCGCGTAGCAACAGGAGCAGCACGCCGGCTTCCACGAGGAGCACTGCCCCGAGCACCGGGGCTGGGAACGCACGCAGCACTTCCTGAAAAGCCCCGCTGAAAAGCGCGCCGACAAAAAGATAGAGCGAACCATAGATCACGACCGACCCGCCGGTTCGTGCCCCGAGGGCGTAGTAGCCGGCAAGTCCGCCGCAGCCATGGCACATGGGGATGCCGCCCAGCCACGGCGAGAGGAGGTTGATCACGCCGTAGGTGCGGCCGATGCCGCGCAAGGTGACTGGTTTTTCCGGGAACAGATCGGCCACGGTGCGCTGCGTGGCGATGACCGAGTTGGACAGCGACAGCGGCACCTGCGGCAGCACGAGCAGCGTGAGGGCGGCCGCCCATTGATCCCAAGGCAGCGTGGCTGGTGTAGGCAGCACCAAACCAAAACCCTCGCCGAGCACCGCCCAGTCAATGCGGGCGAACGCCGCCCAGAGGGCACCCGCGCCGACAACGACCAGCGCGCCCGGGAAATGGCGATGTCCGCGCAGCCAGACCAGGAGCGCCACGGCGACGCCCGCCGCAACCAAGCCCCAAGTGCCTTCGCGGCCGGTCAGGCCGAGCGAGGTGCGGGCGAGGGCAAGGCCGAGCCCCGCCTGAATGCCGCGCACAACGAGGACGGGAATGAGTTTTTGCAAGCGGTCGAGCAGGCCGGAAAAAGCGAGCAAGAGCATCAGCGCACCGATCATCAGACCGGCGAGCTGGAGTTGGGCGCCGGTGGCTTGGCCCGCGATGACAACCACGGCCATGGCCTTGAGCGGTTGCACGGGCATGGGCAGGCCGTAGAGCACACCCGAGGCGATCTGGGCGAGACCGAAGGCGATGAACACACCGGCGGGATCGAGTCCGGTGGCGAGCAGGATGCCGGCAATCAGCGGCAAGTCCGTGCCGATGTCGCCGAAGGCACCGGAGAATTCGTGACGGTCGAAACGGAGCCTGGCCTTTCCTCGACTTGTCATTGCGAGAAGGTCCGCATCGCGGACCGACGAAGCAATCCAGCTGGATCGCCACGCCGGGTTTTGCCCGGCTCGCGATGACTGGGGGGAAGATTCGGTCGGTTCACGACCGGCAGGGCGCCTTGAAGACTTCGTTCACCAAGGCCGGACGGAAGCCAGCAATGTGATCGATGGCCTCGGCGATCGCGGGCACGATGAGCGGCAGGCACTCGCCGATGGCACGCGGCCGGCCGGGAAGATTCACGATGAGCGAGCGGCCGCGCACACCGGCCGTGGCGCGCGAGAGGATGGCGGTCTTCACCTTCTCGTAGCTGTGCAGGCGCATCACTTCGCCGAAACCGGGGAGTTCCTTCTGGATCACGGCGCGCGTGGCTTCGGGCGTGACATCGCGCGCGGAGGGTCCAGTGCCGCCGGTGGTGATGATGAGCGGACATTGCTCGACGTCGGCCAGCCGGATGAGCGCGGCCTCGAGCTGCGCCTGGTCGTCGGGCAGCAACTCGCGGACCCATTCGAGTGGTTCCTTGAAATGGCTGGCAGTGACGCGCTCGATCTCCGGGCCGCTTTCGTCGGCATAGACGCCATTGGCGGCGCGATCGCTGAGGGTGACACGGGCGACTTTCATGGAAGGCAGAGGGATGAATTGAGAATTATGAAGTGACCTAAGTTGGAGTGCGCCGTTTAGTGTGGTTGGTCGTAGCTGCCGGTGCTGCTTTTCATCATGTGTCAGCCGGAACTTCATCCCAATCGGCTTCCACGCCGAGCATCCAATCCATCGCCTTTCTTCTCTCGCGAATCAAACCTTCATCCAATGTAGCCGAGCGTCCATGAAGTTGATCGTCGCGCGATGCCCAATGAAGGCGATAAAGCAGATCGCTCTGGAAGTAGATTTCCTCGAACCCGCGCAACTGTGCGGCGGCAATAAAGGTAGAGGGGTCGGCCATGACGGGAAATTTGGGGCCGAGGTCATCATCACACCGGCGAAAGTGGTCGAGCTCTGCCATACTCAGTCCCCACGCCAGCGATTGCACACATTCGGTTAGCCATGTTGCATTGACGATCTCTTGCTTTGAAAATCCTTCTTTCTCAAGCAATGCCCGTTCGGCCGCCGATGTGCTTTCATAAAGGCCCCACTTTTGCAAATGGGCTTTGAGCTTACTCCCGGGCTGTCGATAGCCGATACCGATCATATATCCGAGGACCAAGCTCCGGCGGGCAACGTCCTGCGCAGATATTGGTCGCAATTCCGCAGGGTCCTCAATAAACGGCAGCGCTTCGCTTCGCGATTTGGCATCAGCTTGAAGAGTCATGCAGCAGATGGGTCGGCCGTATCCTGATTCTTAATTCCTACTTTTTACTTCTTAACTTTCTCCACGACGCGGATGCCGCCGATGGACATGGTTTTGTCCACGGCCTTGCACATGTCGTAGAGCGTTAGGGCGGTGACGGAGACGGCGGTGAGGGCTTCCATCTCAACGCCGGTCTTGCCGGTGAGGCGGGCGGTGGCGCGGAGGGCGATACCGTCGGCCTCGACCGAAAACTCGACATCCACATGGCTGAGCGCGAGCGGGTGGCAGAGGGGAATGAGCTGGGCCGTGTGCTTCGCCGCCTGAATGCCGGCGATCTTGGCGACGGTGAGCACGTCGCCCTTGGGCAGAGCCTTGGCGCGGAGGAGCTCGATGGTTTTGGGCGAGCAGGTCAGGCGACCCTCGGCGATGGCCGTGCGTTGTTGGTCGGGTTTGGCGCCGACGTCCACCATGCGGGCGCCGCCGGCGGGATCGAGGTGGGAGAAGTCGGTCATGGGAGAATCAGAAGCGGAGGGATTGGCCACAAAAAGCACAAAAAGCGCAAAACCAGTCTAGGAGCAGTCGATGAATTCGAGCGGTTGTGCTGGGTCGAGGCCGGTTGGCGGGATGGGCACGAGGGCGTTGGCGCCGACGAGGCCGCTGCTGTCGCCGGAGCTGGCGAGGGTGAGGAGGGTGATTTGGGGCTCGCCGTCCACGAAGGCGATGCAGGCGGGCCAGATGGTTTGGCGCGCATCGGGCGGAGGTAGCGGGGTGTCCGGTGCGAGGCGTCCGCGCAGACGGGGCGGACCTGCGTCGAGGCCGGTGACGAGTTTTTGCAGGAGCGGGGCGACGAAGAGGTTGAACGTGACCCAGTGTGAAACCGGATTGCCGGGCAGGGCGAAGGCAAGGCGTTCGCCCTTGCTGGCGAAAACCAGCGGTTTGCCCGGGCGGAGGTTCACTTGTTGAAAATGGAGCGTGTAGCCGAGGGCGGTCAGCGCAGGTCGCGCGAAGTCGTGATCGCCGGCACCCGCGCCGCCGGAAATCAGCAAGACATCGTGATCGGGCAGGGCGGCGAGTGCGGTTTGCGCGGTCGCGAGGTCGTCGCGCAGATGGGCCTGGGCGGCGAGTTCGCCGCCATGACGCGCGACGAGCGCGGCGATGAGGGCGGAATTGCTGTCGCGGATTTGCGCGCCGGTAGGTGTGTGCTCGGGCGGCACGAGCTCGTTGCCGGTGACGACATGCGCCACGCGCGGACGTCGCGTGACGAGCGGCTGGACGACGCCGACCGAGGCCAGCGCTGCGAGTTCCGGCGGACCGAGGCGGGTGCCCGCAGGCACGACGGTGTCGCCAGCCCGACGGTTTTCGCCGCGACGACGGATGAAGGAGCCCGCTTTGGGAAAGTTCGTAATACGAACTTTGGTTTCTTCACGGATGGTGTCCTCCTGCTTCACGACGCAGTCGGCGCCGTCCGGAACGGGAGCGCCGGTGAAGATGCGCACACATTCGCCGGGACCGACGGTGCCAGCAAAGGCGGCGCCGGCGGCGGATTCGCCGATGAGGCGAAGGGTAGCCGCGGAAGCGTCCAGGTCGGCGCGGCGGAAGGCGAAGCCATCCATGGCGGACGCATCAAAGGGCGGTGAGTCGAGATCGGCACACGCGGGCTCGCGCAGCACTCGACCAAGCGCCGCGGTCAAGGACACGCGCTCCGCGGGGAGCTGCGGAGCGCGGGAAAGGACTTCGCGCAGGGCGGCCGGGACCGGGGTCAGCTCCATGCGAGATCGGTGCGAACGATCGGCAGGCGGCGAACGCGTTTGCCGGCGGCCGCGAAGATCGCGTTGCAGACCGCCGGTGGCAGCGGGGGCATCGCGGGTTCGCCGAGCCCGGTGGGCGGGTTGTCGCTTTCGATGAAGTGGATCTCGATCTTCGGTGAGGCATTGATGCGCAGGAGCGGGTAGTCGTGGAAGTTACTCTGCACGACGGCGCCGTTCTCGATGGTGAGTTCCTGCAACCACGCGCCGCTCAAGCCGTCGATGATGGAGCCTTGGATCTGATTTTCAGCGCCACTCGGGTTGATGATCGGGCCGACGTCCACGGCGACGACGACTTTGTCCACGGTCAGCGCGCCGTCGGGCGTGATGGTGACATCGGCCACCTCGGCGACGTAGCCGGAATGGCTGAAGTGAAACGCGATGCCTTGGCCGGAGCCTTTCGGGAGTTTTTTGCCCCAGCCGGCTTTTTCGGCGGCGAGGCGCAGCACGCCTTTCATGCGGCCGGTGTTGTAAGGCGGTTCCCACTGGCTGGAACCGGGGAGCACGCGATCTTCGCCGAGGAGTTCGAGACGGAATTCCAACGGATCGCGTCCGGCGGCGTGGGCGAGTTCGTCGATGAAGCTCTGGAAAACGAACGCGAGGCCGTTGCTGCCGGGCGCGCGGAGCCAGCTCGTGGGGACGTTGGTGTTGGTGATGGAGCGATCGAGGCGGTAGTTGGCGAGGAAGCGCGCGGGCAGCTCGTTGTTGCTGAGTTCGGCGGCGCGCGCGGGCTCGGTGTCGCTGTTGAGTCCGACGGTGACAAAGTGGTTCTGCCACGCGCTGAGCTTGCCGTCGGCATCCACCGCGCCCTTGAGGTAGTGCCACGCGGGCGGGCGATACTGGCCGTGCTGCGTGTCGTCCTCGCGGGTCCAGGTGAGTTTCACGGGTTTGCCGACGCGCTTCGCGATGACAACGGCCTCGGCGACGAAATCGTTGGTGAGGCGCCGGCCGAAGCCGCCACCGATGCGCGTGAAACGCAGCTTCACCTTCTCAGGCGGGAGGCCGGCGGTCTTGGCGGCGACATTGCGCGCATCGTCGGGTGTCTGCGTGGGCGCGATCACTTCCATGCCGCCGTCGGCGGTGGGAATGGCGAGCGCGTTCATCGGCTCGAGCGTCGCGTGGTGGAGATAAGGATAGTGGTAGGCGGCTTCGACGACCTTGGCCGCGCTCGCGAATTTCGCGGCGACGTCGCCGTCTTTGCGCATTTCCTTGCCGCCGGCGGCCGCGGCTTTCGCGGCGGCTTCCTCGTAGGCGACGGAACTTTGCGCGGCGCCGGGACCTTCGTTCCACTCGACATCGAGCAGGTTGCGCGCTTTGAAGGTGGTCCAGGTCGAGTCGGCCACGATAGCGACGCCCGGCAGGAGTCCGTAGTAGTCGTTGGTGCCTTCGACGAGGAAGGCATCGAGCACGCCAGGGAGGCGCTTGAGACGGTCGAGATTGGCGGAAACCGGTTTGCCGCCGAAAACCGGGCATTTCACGTAAACCGCGTGCACCATGCCGGGCACCTTCTGGTCGATGCCGAAGAGCGGCTGGCCGGTGACGATGGCGGGATTATCCACGCCGCCGACGCGATTGCCGATGAGCTTGTTTTCCTTCGGGCGCCGGAGGACGACGGATTTCTCGTCGGGCAGTGGCATCGAAGCGGCCTTGGTGGCGAGGTCGCCGAAACCGAGCACGCGGCCGGTGGGCCGGTGAATGACGGTGCTGTTCTCCGCCTCGCACTCGGCCGCGGGCACGCCCCAGGTGTCGGCAGCGGCTTGCACGAGCACGGTGCGCGCAACGGCGCCGGCGCGACGGAGCGTCTGATAATTCATCGGCACCGAAAGGCTGCCGCCGGCGAACTGCGCGCCGAGTTGCGGGTCGAGGCCGCCATATTCGATCGTGACCTTGTTGAAGTCGGCGCCGAGTTCCTCCGCGAGGATCATGGGCAAAGCGGTCTTCACACCCTGGCCAGCGTCGGGATTTTTGGCGACGAGGATCACGATGCCGTCGGGCGTGATCTTGATGAACGGATTTGGAGTGAAGGCGCGCGCGGTGTTGTCGAGGCCGGGGGCTTGGGCGAGCGCGGTGCCGGGTAATGCGAAGCTCAGCGCGAAACCGCCGCCAGCGAGCGCGGTGATGCGCAGGAAATCGCGGCGGGGGAGCGCCGTCGGAGCGGCGGGTGAAAGTGAAGGTGAGGGTGCAAAAGAGGGGAACTGTTGGCTGGAAGGTTTCATTGGACACCTCCTTTGGCCGCGAGCACGGCGGCGTCCTTGATGGCGGCGCGGATGCGCACGTAGGTGCCGCAACGGCAGAGATTGCCGGCCATCGCGGCGTCGATGTCGGCGTCGGAAGGCGACGGTGTCTGTTTGAGCAGCGCGGCGGCGGTCATGATCTGGCCCGACTGGCAGTAGCCGCACTGTGGCACGTCGTGATCGCACCACGCTTTTTGCAGCGGGTGTGCGCCGGCGGGATCGAGGCCTTCGATCGTGGTGACAGGCGTGTTGCCGACGGCGGAAACGGGCGTCTGGCAGGAGCGCACCGGCACGCCGTTGAGGTGGACGGTGCAGGCGCCGCAGAGGCCCATGCCGCATCCGTATTTGGTGCCGACAAGGCCGAGGTTGTCACGCAGAGCCCAGAGCAGCGGCGTATCGGCCGCGACATTGATGGTGTGGGCCTGCCCGTTTACTTTCAGAGTATAGTTGGGCATGGGGGAAGGGGAAGCAGGATGAATAAGCCAACACCGGCGCGTGGTCAAAGCGGCAAATGGGATAAAAGAAACACGCGGCGGCGGGACGAATCAACTTGGAGGTTTAACGCCTGCTCGGCTGATCCCACACACCCCGTCGCTTCGCGTCACCCCTCCCTTCATAGAAGGGAGTCAAGGCGGCAACCTTCCTCACGCGGGACAATGGTCGAGTCGGAGCGCAAAGCCCCTCTCGCATCTCAAAACCAAGACTTCCGGAGTTCTATTTTGCCTTCTTCACGCGCTTGGTGGTGGGCCGGCGCTTCGGTGCCGGCGGGACGTAGCGGAAAGGTTCGTAAACGGCTTTCTGCTTCAGCGGAAAACGTCCGGCGAGAAACACGCCGTCGTCGCGCGATTCCTGCGTGCGAACCTGGCCGGCTTGGTGGAGCTTTGCCACGACGTCGTAGCGGTTGTGTGGGATGAGCAGTTCGACCGGCTCGCTGTCGTCCACGGCGAGTTCTTCGCAGCGCGTGAGCAGGCGGTCGAGGCCTTCGCCGGTGTGAACGCTGATGAAGAGGGCGTCGGGGTGTTGCGCGCGGATGAGTTTCAGCGTGTGCGGATCGGCTGCGTCGACCTTGTTGAAGACGGTGACGATGGGTTTCTCCCCGGCGCCGAGTTCGTCGAGCACATCCATGGTGGTCGCGAAATGGTGGCCCACGTTGGGATTCGCGACGTCGAGCACGTGGATGATGAAGTCGGCCACGACGACTTCTTCGAGCGTGGCTTTGAAGGCTTCAACGAGACGATGGGGCAGGCGGCGAATGAAACCGACGGTGTCGGTCGCGAGCAGCGTGCGACCGTCGGGCAGCCGGAGCTGGCGCGTGGTCGGATCGAGCGTGGCGAAGAGTTTGTCGGCCGCGAGCACCTCCGCGCCGGTGAGGCGGTTGAGAAGGGAGGATTTGCCCGCGTTGGTGTAGCCGACGATGGCGACGCCGGGCACGGGTTTGCGCATGCGTTTGCGACGCTGCGTGGCGCGGTGGGAAATGACCTTGGCGATCTCGGCCTTCAGGTGCGCGATGCGATCGCGCACGATGCGGCGATCCTGTTCGAGCTGGGTTTCGCCTTCGCCGCCGAGGGCGCCTTTGCCGCGCTGGCGCGAAAGGTGGGTCCACGCGCGCGTCAGGCGTGGCAGCGAGTATTCCATGCGGGCAAGCGCGACCTGCAGCACGGCTTCGCGGGTCTGGGCGCGATCGGCGAAGATTTCCAAAATGACTTCCTGCCGGTCGATGACGGCGAGGCCGGATTCCTCCTCCCAATTGCGTTGCTGGGCCGGCGAGAGTTCCTCGTCGATCACGATCACGTCGGCGCCGTCGGCCTTGGCCTGGGCGATGAGTTCCGCGGCCTTGCCGGAACCGATGAGAAACTTGGGCTGCTGGCGATCGCGCAGGGTGACGAGGGTCGTGCGCGTGACCTCGAGGCGGAGGTTTTCAACCAGTTCCTTGAGTTCGCCCAGCAATTCGGTGCCTTCGCCGGGATCCATCTCGGGAGTCTGGATGCCCACGAGGAAGGCGCGGGACACCACTTTCTGGTCGGTAAGAAAATCAGCCATGAAGGGCCAGTCAGTAGCCGGATGGGTGGGGGAGTCAACCGGGGTGTGGCATGCTACGCAGCCTCGCCGGAGCTTGGTCCTCCAAAACGGCCACTCTGCCCCAATTTGGGACAGGCTGTGTGCGCTTTGACACAGCCGCCGGTCATCATCCGGTCGTTGCCCGAGGGAAACCCGGTCGCCCGACTCTGGCCCGCGGCATGCAAAGGGATATATTCAAAGCATCATGAATCCCGAAAAAATGACCGTCATGTCGCGCCAAGCTGTGCAGGAGGCGCAAAACGAGGCCCGTCGCCGCGCGCACAACGAGGTGGACACGTGGCATCTGCTCATCGCGCTCCTTGCGCAGGAAGGCGGCATCGTGCCGTCGTTGGTGGAGAAGCTCGGCCTGACTGTCAGTTCGCTGCAACTCGCGGCCGAGCGCGAGCTCGACCGCCTGCCCAAGGTCTCGGGCAGCGTGGACGTTTCCAAGATTTACGTGACGCAGGCGCTT
The DNA here is from genome assembly GCA_044507675.1 of Opitutales bacterium. Taxonomy (GTDB): domain Bacteria; phylum Verrucomicrobiota; class Verrucomicrobiia; order Opitutales; family Opitutaceae; genus Lacunisphaera. The sequence goes on from JBIQJF010000022.1 coordinate 36,501, forward strand.
AACGAGGTGCTCACTCGCGCCGAGAAGGAGGCTGAGTCGCTCAAGGACGATTTCATGAGCGTCGAGCATTTGTTCCTCGCGCTGCTGCACACGGGCAAGCCCGAGGCGTTGAAGAAATACTTCGCCAGCTTCGGCCTGGATCGGACGACGGTGCTGAAGGCGCTTCAGCAAGTTCGCGGCAACCAGCGCGTGACGACCGAGGCGCCCGAGTCCACCTACAACGCGCTCGAGAAATACGGCGTGGATCTCGTGCAGCAGGCGAAGAAGGGCAAGATCGACCCGGTCATCGGTCGCGATGCCGAAATCCGCCGCGCCATCCGCATCCTTTCCCGCAAGACGAAGAACAATCCCGTGCTCATCGGCGAACCCGGCGTCGGCAAGACCGCCATCGTCGAAGGCCTCGCGCAGCGCATCGTGCGCGGCGATGTGCCGGAGGGATTGAAGGACAAAACCGTGTTTGCGCTCGACCTCGGCGCGCTCGTGGCCGGCGCGAAATACCGCGGCGAATTCGAGGAGCGCCTCAAGGCCGTGCTCAACGAAATCAAGCAAGCCGAGGGCCGGATCATCCTCTTCATTGACGAACTCCACACCATCGTCGGTGCCGGCAAGACGGACGGCGCGATGGACGCCGGCAACCTGCTCAAGCCCATGCTCGCTCGCGGCGAGCTGCACTGTATCGGCGCGACCACACTCGATGAGTATCGCAAATACATCGAGAAGGACCCGGCCTTGGAGCGTCGCTTCCAGACGGTCCTCGTCGAGGAGCCGACGGTGGAGGATGCGATTTCCATCCTGCGCGGCTTGCGTGAGCGCTATGAATTGCACCACGGCGTGCGCATCCAGGACAACGCACTCGTCTCCGCCGCCACGCTTTCGCACCGCTACATTTCCGACCGCTTCCTGCCCGACAAGGCCATCGACCTCGTGGACGAGGCCTGCGCCATGATCCGCACCGAGATTGATTCGCTGCCCACGGAGCTGGACGAACTCCAGCGTCGCGTCATGCAGCTCGAGATCGAGGAAACGGCGCTGCAAAAGGAAAAGGACGACGCCTCGAAGCGCCGTCTCGCCGAACTGCGCAAGGATCTGGCCGACGCCAAGGAGCAAGCCACGGCGTTGCGCGCCGTCTGGCAGAAGGAAAAGGAATCGCTCGGTCGCGTGCAGAAGGTGCGCGAAGAGCTCGAAACCGCGCGCCTCGAAATGGCCAAGGCCGAGCGCGCCTACGACCTCAACAAGATTGCCGAGCTCAAGCACGGCCGCATTCCGCAACTCGAACGCGAACTCGCGAAGGTCGAGAAAACCGGCCCGGCCACGACCACGCTCGTGAAGGAGGAAGTGTCCGCTGAGGAAATCGCCGAAATTATCTCGAAGTGGACGCATATCCCGCTGTCCAAGCTGCTGGAAGGCGAGAAGGAGAAGCTTTTGAAACTCGAGGACGAGTTGCACCGCCGCGTCATCGGCCAGGACGAGGGCGTGCGCCTCGTAAGCGAAGCCATCCTGCGCGCCCGCGCCGGCATCAAGGATCCGCGCCGTCCGATCGGGAGTTTCCTGTTCCTCGGTCCGACGGGCGTCGGCAAAACCGAGCTCGCCAAAACCCTGGCGGAACAACTCTTCGACTCCGAAGCCAACCTCGTCCGTCTCGACATGTCGGAATACATGGAGAAGCACTCCGTTGCGCGCATGATTGGCGCGCCTCCGGGCTATGTTGGTTACGATGAGGGCGGCCAGCTCACCGAGGCGGTGCGGCGCAAGCCGTATGCCGTCGTGCTTTTCGACGAGGTCGAGAAGGCGCATCCCGACGTGTTCAACGTCCTGCTCCAAGTCCTCGACGACGGTCGCATCACCGATGCGCAGGGTCGCACGGTGGATTTCAAGAACACGGTCATCATCATGACGTCGAACATCGGCAGCCGTCACCTGCTCGAAGGGGTGAAGGGCGACAAGATTTCCGAGAGCACGCGCGAAGCGGTCATGACCGACCTGCGCGCGTCGTTCCGCCCGGAATTCCTCAACCGCATCGACGAGACGATTCTCTTCAAGCCGCTCACGCTGGAGGAAATCACGAGCATCGTGGACCTGCTGCTCGCCGACCTGAACAGGCGCCTCGCCGAGCGTCGCGTCACCGTGAAGCTCGACGCCAAGGCGAAGGAGTGGGTGGCCGACCGGGGCTACGATCCCGTTTTCGGCGCGCGTCCGCTCAAGCGCTTCCTGCAGCGCCACCTCGAAACCCGACTGGCCCGCGCCCTCATCGCCGGCGAAATTGGGGAGGACTCCGTGCTCATTTTCACCGTCGAGAAAGACGAGCTGGTGCCGGCCAAGACCGTCGCGATGAGGAAGTAGTGCAGGGGGCTGGCAACCTGCGTAAACCAAGTTAAGTCTATATCAATAAGCTTATTGTGATTTCTGGACGGAGCCAAAGCTTGATTCCGTGAGGCAAAGGCATAGAGGTTGATTCAACCTTTATGCCAAACCAGCTTTCCAAATCCAAACGACGCCAAAGCCTCGCGGAACACACCGCGGTGCTGGCTGCGCTCGCACAGATTGCGGAAAGCGAAAACACCACGGTGATGGCGCTGATGCGTGATGCGGTGCGCGAGATTGTTCGCAAGCGAGCGCAATCTTCGGCGGACGTTAAAAAGCTACGCACCGTGGTCTGGCAGCAGGCCCCCGTTATGCCGGCTAAAATCAAGACACCGGCCCAACTCGCGCGCTTCAAGCGCGCCCAGCGCGCCTTCGACCAGGTGATCATGGATCTGCAGCTGGCCACGCCGGATGAAGTGCAGGCGCGCAATTCGATCACGTCCCGTCGCCCCGTGCTGCTGAACTTCGACGAAGCGCATGCATCCCTCTAATGCCGCGCCCCGGCCGCCGGAGGATTTCGCCGCGGTGCTTGCGGCGGACGAGCCTCTCCTGATGGTGGGCGGCCAGGCCGTCAATCTGTGGGCTCTCTACTATCGGGATGAAACAAAGGACTTTGCCCCCTTCGTCTCCCGCGATGCGGACATCCTCGGCGATCGGGACACGCTTACGCTGTTGGGAAAACTGGCGGGCAAAAAACCCCAGTTCTTTCCGCTCAAGCCTCCCACCAATGAGGTTGGTGTCGTTATCGCCACCGATTCCGCCGGCGCACCTCTGCTCATCGAAGTCCTCAGGCATGTGAAGGGCGTGAGCAATGCGGAGCTTCGGCAGCCGGCCTATCGCTTCAGCATCGGCCAGCCGCCTGCCATCGTCCAAACCCCGGGTCCGATCATTTTGCTGCAGGCCAAGGTCGCGAACTTTTCAGAAATCGACCAACGTGACCGGCAGGATGGGCGCCATATTCTCATTCTCAACCGCCTGATGCCTTCATATCTCGCGACATTGCGCGATTCTGCGGCCCGAGGACGTCTGGATGAACGCAAGCTCGTCGGGTTTCTTGAACAATTGCTCAAGATAATCCTGTCGGCGCATGGGCGAAAAGCCTGTGCCGACTTGGTCATCAATCCTCAATCATTCTTCACCGGCCTGAACCCAGCCGGCCTGCCCAAGCTGAAGTCGTTCCTCGAAAAGCGGCTGCGTTCGGCGCTCTCCCTTTAAGGCAACCGCATCGGCGAGACGCTGGAGGAAATCACGAGCATCGTGGACCTGCTGCTGGCCGACGCGCCGTTGCGTCATTCCACCTCGGGCTACACGTGCCGTATGCCGTCTTGCGGATACCTTTGTGGTCAAGAACGGGGAACTGGTGGTGAAATAAGACTGTCACCTGATCCGGGCGGGCTTGCGCCTGGGGCAGGGGTGGCGGATACTCCGGCCATGCCATTTCCCAGGCGTCCACTGTCAGCCGGCAGGATCGTGCCGGGAATGCTGTTGGCGCTGTTCATTGCGGTCAGCCTGGACGCGGCGGAGGAGCCGCGGCCGGTGCGGGTGGGCACGTTGAGCGACAATTATCCTTTTTCCTACCGGAATGAAAACGGGGAGATCACGGGATTCGCCTACGAGCTGATCAACGAGATCGAGGAAGTGATGCCGCTCAAGTTCGAGCGGGTCGTCGGCATCACCAAGGACATCAACCAAGCGTTTCGCGAAGGGCAAATCGACGTCCAGCAGAGTTACGCGCAATTCCCGGAGAGGGAGCAGGAGGCGGATTTCTCGGTGCCCTACCTGACGATGAGCGGTGCGATCATCGTGCGGAAGGATGACACGCGCATCCGGACCCTCGCGGACCTGCGGGGCAAGAAGGTGCCGGTGCACCGCGGCAGCATGGGGGAAATGTTGCTGCGGAAGGCGGGCTTGGACGAGTCGGTGGTCTATGCGGAATCGGTGGAGGAGGCGCTGCGGATGATTTCTGAAGGCGAGGCCGACGCCACGCTGGCCTCGCGGCTGACCGCGTTGTCGCGAGCACACTATTTCGGTCTCAAGAACATCCGCGCGCTCGATGCCCCGGTGGAGGGTTACGATGTGCGCTATTGCATCGCCGTGCGGGACGGCGATCGGGAATTGCTGGCCCTGATCAATGAAGGCCTCGCGGTGCTGGTGCGCACGGGGCGATTCGACGCGCTTTATCGGAAGTGGTTCGGTCATGTGGAGCCGGTCGGCTACACACTGGAGCAGGTGCTGCTGGCCGTGGCCGCCGGCCTCTTTCTCGCACTTGTCGTGGCCTTGTGGGCGGTGATGCGGCAAGGGCGTTTGCGCCGCCAGATCGTGCGTCAGGCGGCGGCGCTGCGGGCGAGCGAGGAACGCTATCGCGGTGTATTCGAAGGCGCGCCAGACGGCCTGTTGGTGCTGGAGGCCGCGGCGCGCCCGGAGGACACGATCATCGTGCAGGTGAATCCGATGGCGCGGAAAATGTTGCAGACCGGCAGCGGTCCCGCGGTGGGCACGCGGCTGCGCAATGTGCTGGGCGCCGATACGAGATTGCTCGAACGCATTCTCGCGGTTGTCACCGCGGGCCGGACCACCGAGTTCGAACACGAACGGCCGGGCGCGACAGGCTGGTGGCGCATCTCGGTGAGCCCGCTGGGCGCAAGATTCCTGCTGGCCTTGCAGGACATCACGGCGCAGACGCTCGACCGGCAGCGGTTGCGTGAGCAGGAGGAGCACATGCGGCACTCGCAGAAGATCGAGGCGATTGGCACGCTTGCTGGTGGCATCGCGCATGATTTCAACAACCTGCTCACCGCGATCATGGGCAACACACAGGTTTCACTGATGAGCCTGCCGCCGGATCACCCGGAGGTCGGTTCGCTCGAGCAAGTGCTCAAGGCCTCGCGCCGGGCCCAGCAATTGGTGAAGCAGATCCTGACTTTCTCGCGTCGCTCGGAAGCCAGCCGGCAGATCGTGCGCGTGAAGCCGCTGGTGGGCGAGGTGATTGGTTTTCTGCGCGCGGTGGCGCGGGGCGCCGTGGAATTCGAGCATCAGGGTTCGTCCGGTGATTTGCGGATTCTCGCCGACCCGGCGCAGGTGCACCAGGTGTTGATGAACATCGGCACCAACGCATTGCAGGCGATGCGAGGCGCGCCCGGCCGGCTCGTGTTCACAGAAGGGTTGATTGATCTCCAAGCCGAGAACCTGCCGCAAACGGGGCTCCGGCCGGGTCGTCATGTGCATGTGTCGGTGCGGGACACCGGTCCGGGCATGAGTCGCGAAATCATGGAGCGCATCTTTGAACCGTTTTTCACCACGAAGCCGATGGGCGAGGGCACGGGACTCGGCCTTTCGGTGGTGCATGGCATCATGCAGCAGCACGACGGCGCGGTCTCCGTGGACAGCGAGCCCGGTCGCGGCACGACCTTTCATCTGTATTTTCCCGTGGCGGCCACCGATGACGGCACGGCCCCCGCGGAGCCGGTCGCCGCGGTGCCAACCGG
>JBIQJF010000022.1:42446-46287 GCA_044507675.1 Opitutales bacterium
CCGCAACTGCCGTTGGTGCTGACCAGCGGTTTCTGGGGCGAAACCGACATGGCCGAAGCGCGCCGCCTGCATGTGAACGCCACACTGCAGAAGCCACTCACCTATGAGATGGTCGGCCGCACGATGGCCGCGCATTTGCCGCGTGCCTGAAAACACGCAGCAGCCAAGGAGCGAAGTTCTGTCTTTGCTGCTTCGCTGCTTTGTGTGATACCTTGGATTCAATCATGTCCGTCGAACCCATCCGTTACTTCCATCGCGCGAAGAAGACCGTCGAGACCGAGCAGGTTTATGGTGAAGCTTGGCTGCGCTGGACTTATGGGACCGCCCTCGGACGGATTGCGCAGAACCTGTTCGTGAAGCGCGCGCTGTTGTCGCGCTACTACGGCTGGCGGATGAGCATGCGAGCCAGTGCGAACCGCGTCCTGCCTTTCATCGTGGATTATGGTCTCGATGTGGACGAGTTCGCGAAAAAGCCGTTCGCGTTCAAAACCTTCAACGAGTTCTTCTACCGGGCCCTCAAACCCGGCGCCCGGCCGATTGCCGCTGATGAACGCGTGGCGGTGCTGCCGGCGGATGGCCGGCATCTCGCGTTTCAGAATGTGGAGGTCGCGTCGGGCTTCTACGCGAAGGGACAGCGATTCGACCTGAAATCTTTTCTCGGCGACGAGGCGCTGGCGGCGAAGTTCGCCAGCGGCGCGATGCTCATCTCGCGGTTGTGTCCGGTGGATTATCACCGGTTTCATTTTCCGGTGGGCGGGCAGCCGACTGAGCCGCGCCTGATCAACGGATTCCTTTATTCCGTTTCGCCCGTCGCATTGCGGCAAAACCTTGCGTATCTGTGGGAGAACAAGCGCATGGTGACGCTGGTGGAGTCGCCGGTGTTCGGCACGGTGGCGGTGTGTGAAATCGGGGCAACCATGGTGGGCAGCATTTTCCAGACTTTCCTTTCCAGTCGCGCCGTGGTGAAGGGCGAGGAGAAGGGCCTGTTCAAGTTTGGCGGTTCGTGTGTCATCACGCTCTTCCAGCCCGGCCGGATCAAATTCGACGACGATCTGCTCGAACAAAGCGCCACCGGCCTTGAAACCTACGCCCGGATGGGCGAGCGGCTGGGCGAAGCCGGCTGATTTACGAGGGACGATTTACGAATGGCGAGGGTGCCCGGAAACAGCGCTTGCTTCCGCATTTCTTAGATCATCATTCTGCCTCCACAGTTCAGTTTCGCTCGGGTGATGGAATGGCAGACATGCGGGTCTTAGAAGCCCGTGCCGTAAGGCGTGTGGGTTCGAGTCCCACCCCGAGCAATCCGTGCCTTCGTGGGCAGCGTCCTTGGACGCTGCAAGGTCGGTGCAAACGCGCTGAACCACAAGCCACCGGGCACCCCGACCAACCCGCAGACGGCTTAAGGCAAGAATTGCGCAGCCGCGGGGACCGAGGTATGGGATGATAAGTCAGTCCCCCCGAGTCCCATGCTCTCCACGTTCCAGGCCGACCGACTCTTCCCGGGCCGGGCCTGTGCGCGTGCCAAACCCAGGAGTCCTGTCCTATGAACCTCGCGACCACCTACCTCGGCCTGCAGTTGAAGAACCCGCTCATTGTCGGTGCCTCGCCATTCTGCGACGAGGTGGACGGTGCCCAGCGTCTCCAGGACGCAGGCGCGGCGGCCATCGTCATGCGCTCGCTCTTTGAGGAGCAGATCGACCACCAGCAGCGTTCGTTGTCCTACCTGCTCGACACGTCGCCGGGCGAGATTGCCTCAGGGGTGCGGGAGTTTTTCCCGTCCTATGCCGATTATCCGCTCACGCCCAACACTTACCTCGATCAGGTAAACTACCTGAAGAACACGCTGAAAATTCCCGTGATCGCGTCGCTCAACGGGCACCGGCCGGGCGCGTGGACCGATTATGCGCGCAAACTCGAGCAGGCCGGGGCCGACGCCATCGAGCTGAACCTCTATCACCTCATCACCGATCCGCGCATGAGCGGTCGTCAGGTGGAGGACGAGATGCTGGAGACCGTGCGCAGCATCACCAGCGTGGTGAATATTCCCATCGCGGCCAAGATTTCGCCGTTCCACGCCGCGCCCGCGCAATTCGCCCTCGAACTCGAAAGGGCCGGCGCGAAGGGCATCGTGCTGTTCAACCGTTTCTATCAGCCGGATTTCGATCTGGAGGAACTGGACGTCCATCCGCAGTTGAAGTTGTCCGAGCCCGGCGAGTTGCTGTTGCGCTTGCGCTGGCTGTCGGTGCTTTCACCGCACCTGCAGGGTTCGCTCAGTTGCACCGGCGGCGTGCATCGCTCCGAGGACATCATCAAGGCGCTGCTCGCCGGCGCGCACACCGTGCAAATGGTGTCGGTGCTCCTGAAGGAGGGCCCGCATGTGTTCACCGCGCTGCTCGCCGGCATGCGCCGTTGGATGGAGGCCCGCGGTTACGATGACATCAACGAACTGCGCGGCGCCCTCAACCTGACGCGTTGCCCGAATCCCGAAGCGCACGAACGCGCCAACTACATCAAGGTGCTGCAAAGCCGCCCGGCGTGATTCGACGTTGCCCGGGGCGTTGCCGGCGGTATGGGTCCTGTAAGACCTATTGGGCCGGTGGGTCTGCATCCCCATGGCAGACGAAGGATTCATCCCGGCTCACGGCGGCTACGAAACACTCAAGGCCTTTCAAAAGGCGCGCATCGTCTATGATGGCACGGTGTGCTTTTGTGGGCGCTTCCTGGAAAAGCGTGACCGCACCGTTGATCAGATGGTTCAGGCGGCGCGCTCCGGAAAACAGAACATCCTCGAAGGCAGCCAGGTCTCGGGCACTTCCAAGGAGATGGAGCTGAAGCTTGTAGGTGTGGCCCGGGCGAGCCTCGGTGAACTGCTGGAAGATTACCATGATCACCTGCGCACGCGCGGTCTGAAGCTATGGCCGAAGAGCGGTCGGGAAGCGCTTTATGTGCGTAAGCTCGGGGCTGAAAATGCGACCTATGAGTCCTATAGGACCTATCTCGAAACCAGACCTGCGGAGACGGTGGCGAATATCCTGATCTGCCTGATCCATCAGACCAACTTCCTGCTCGACCGGCTGCTGGCACGGTTGGAGGCGGATTTCCTCAGGGAGGGCGGCCTGCGCGAGCGCATGACGCGTGCCCGGTTGCGCAGCCGAGGGCGAAAATGCTAAAACAACCCCAGCAGCAGCGAGGGCCATACGCCGAACAGCACAATGAGGGCGGCGGAGACCAGCAGGGAGAGGCGGGCGGGCAGAGGCACTTTCACGGGTGCGGCATCGGCGGCGCTCGAGGCCACCAGCGCCTGCTTGAGAATGAGCAGGTAGTAGTAGAGCGCCACGGCGCTGAGCGCGATGGCGAGGATCACGAGCCAGCCGGCCGGGCCTTGCAGGCCGCCGACCTTGAGCACGGAGGCGAAGACGACGAACTTGCCGAAGAAACCAGCGAGCGGCGGAATGCCGGCGAGTGAGAACACGAAGATCGCGAGGCAGCCCGCGAGGAAGGGCGAGCGTTTGTAGAGTCCGGCCAGATCGGTGAGCGATTGGACGCGACCGCTCTGTTCCAGAGCGGCGATGACGCCGAAGGCGCCGACCGTCGCGAGGCCGTAGGTCGTGGCGTAGTAGAAGAGCGGGCCGGGGCCGATGCGGCCGGCCGCAAGCACGCCCAGCAGGAGCGCGCCGGCGTGGGCGATGGCGGAGTAGGCGAGCAGGCGGCGGACATTCGATTGCGCGAGGGCGCCGATGTTGCCGAGCAGCAGGGAGGCCAGCGCGATGAGCGCGACCACCGGGGCCCAGCCAATGGTGACAGGCGTGTGGGCAACGGTGCCGGCGGCGGCGCCGAGTCC
>JBIQJF010000022.1:46387-54387 GCA_044507675.1 Opitutales bacterium
AACGCCGCGGACATGCCGCCGAAGAGGAAGTATTTCAGCGCCGCCTCGGCCGACTGCGGGCTGGTCTTGTCGAATCCGGCGAGCGCGTAGAGCGAGAGGCTGGCGAGTTCGAGGGCGAGGAAGGCGATCAGCAGGTTGTTGGCCGCCGCCATCAACGCGAAACCGGTCGTGGCGAAGAGCAAAATAGCGGTGAATTCGGCGGGGTGGCGCAGCTTCGCGGAGAGCGGCAGCAACGCCAGCGCGAGCGCGGCGAGGCCGATCACGCCCACCCGGGTGACGTTGGCGAGCGGGTCGTAAAAGAGGGCTCCGCCGAAGACGCGACCGGAGACGCCGAGTTTGGCGGCGGTGTAGCCGGCGGCGAACAGGGCAATCATGCCGAGCGCGAGGGCGACATGATGGCGGTTGGCCGGGCGATGCCGCGCCCACGCGAGGTCGAAGCCCAGCACGAGCAGCGCGCCGAGCACGAGATTCATCTCGGGCCGCAAGGCGTGGAAGAGTTCTGCGTAGTCGGCGGTCATGAAGCACCTCCGGTCAGGATGGACTGGAAGACAGGCGATTGCAGCGCGGGTCGGATCCAGTCAAAGAGCGCATCGGGGCAGAGACCGAGATAGATGGTCGCGCCGAGCAGCAGGAACGCACCGACTTTCTCCGGCCAGGTGATGGGCGGGTAGTCGGTGTGGTGAGCGTTTTCGGAACTGGTTGGGGAGGCGCCACGCTCCAGCTTGCCGAAGAACGACACCTGAATTGCGCGCAACGTGAACGCCGCGGCGATCAGCACGCCGGTGGCGGCGGCGAGAGCCCAGATCGGATTCGCCTGCCACGAGCCGATGAGAATGGTGAGTTCCGCGGGGAAACCGCTGAAACCGGGGATGCCCATGGAGGCGAGTCCGGCGAATACGAAGACGACGGCGGCGAAAGGCATCAGCTTGTGCAACGGCAGGGCGCGCAGGTCGGCGAGTCGCCGTGTGTGCGTGCGTTCATAGACCATGCGGCCGACCACGGCGAAGAGCAGGCCGGCCACCACGCCGTGCGAGAACATCTGGAACACCGCACCGCTCACCGCGGCGGGGTTGGCGGCGGCGAGGCCAAGGAGCACGAAGCCCATGTGGCTCACGCTCGAGTAACCGATGACGAACTTGAAGTCCTCCTGCACGAGCGCCACGAAACCGGCATAGACGATGCCGATGATGGCGAGCCACGCGATGTAAGGCTGGAGCAGGACGAAGGCTTCGGGCGAAAGCGGCATAGCCACGCGCAGGCAGCCGTAGGCGCCGAGTTTCATCACCACGCCGGCGAGCAGCATGGAGGCGGCGGTGGGCGCGGCGACATGGCCGGTCGGGGCCCAAGTGTGCAGCGGGAACATGCCCGCAAGCGTGGCAAACCCGGTGAAGATCAGGGCGACCACGCCGACTTGCGAAGTGAGATCGAGGCGTCCGGTCGCAGCGACGAGTTCCGGCAGGCCGAAGCCTGTGGCGTGTCCCGCCGCGTAGGCCCAGAGCATGCCCGCGAGAACCAGCGCGCTGCCCGCGAAGGAGTAGAGCACGAGTTTCATCGCGCCATACTCGCGATTGGTGGAGCCCCAGTTCGCGATGAGGAAATACTTGGGGACGATGGCGATTTCGTAGAAAACGAAGAGCACGAAGGCGTCGGCACTGAGGAACACGCCATAGACGCCGCCGATGAGCGCGAGATAGAGGGCGAAGAATTCGCCGGCGCGGTGTTCGATGTTCCAGGAGAAGAGCACGCCCGCGGTCGCCGCAAGACCGGTGAGCACGAGGAGCGTCAGGCTGATGCCATCGGCCGCGAGGTGGTAGCGAATACCGAGTTCGGTGATCCACGGCACGTTGACGAGTTCCTGCAAACCGGCGGCCGGCACGAAGCTGCGCGCGGCGGCGAGTGTGATGCCCCAGGCGGTGACGGCCGTGGCGAGCGCCACGATTCGCGCCGCTGCAGACGAACGTGCCCCGACCAGCAGCGCGAGCAGCGCGCCGGCGAAGGAAACGTAGATGGTGCAGGGCAGGACGCTCATGAGGAGATGGACGGTTTTATACCCAGGCAGCAAAGGACGCGAAGGAACCGGAGTTCCGTATGCTTGGCGGTCTTTGCGTTCTTGGTGTGAAAAATTCCGGCATTCATTGCAGGGAGGTCGCCCAGACAGTGACGAGCGGGTTGATGAGGCCGGCCAGCAATTGCGGCCAGACGCCGAGGAGGAACATGAGCACGAGGAGCGGGAGCAGCGTGGCCTTCTCGGTGAAGTCGAGGTCACGGAAATTCACGCCGGCATGAGCGGACGGACCGTGGAAGACGCGCTGCCAGAAGGTCAGGAGGAAGAGCGCGGTGGCGAGCAGGCCGAGCGTGGCGATGGCTGCGATCCACGGAGCGAGACCGAAGACGCCGCGGAAGATGAGGAATTCGCCGACGAAGCCATTGAGACCGGGCAGGCCGAGCGAGGAAAAGAGCGCCACGCCACAGAAGCCGGCGAAGAGCGGTGCGGCGAGACGCACGCCGCCGAAATCGTGAAGGCCACGTTTGCCGCCGGCGCGATCCTCGAGCACGCCGACGCAGAAGAAGAGCGCCGCGGCGGAGAGGCCGTGGTTGAACATCTGGAGAATCGTGCCGCTGAGGGCGGCAGTGGAGGCGGCCGGGTTGGAGGCACCGCTCGCCGCGACGGCAAAGAGCGCGAGCAGGCAGTAGCTGAGGTGGTTGATGGACGAGTAGGCGACGAGGCGCTTGAGGTCGGTCTGGCGCATTGCCGCGAAAGCACCGAGCACCACGCCCGCGAGAGCGAGCCAGAGCAGGGGTGTGGCGGCGGCTTGCAGCGGTTGCGGAAAGACCGGCCAGAGGATGCGGAGGAAGCCGTAAACGCCCATCTTGGACATCACGCCGGTGAGGAACATCGAGGTGCCGGTCGGCGCCTCGGCGTAGGCCGGAGGCAGCCAGGCGTGGAAGGGGAAGAGGGGAACCTTGACCGCGAGGCCGAGCAGGACGCCGAGGAAGACCGCTTGCGGCCAGAAGCCGCCGATCGCGGCGAGTTTTTCGGTGATCACGCCGACGCGGGCCAGCGCGGCGAGTTCGGTGAAGTCGAAGGTGCCGGTGGCGGCGTAGAGGGCGGCGAAGCCGAGCAGCATGAACGCGCTGCCGCCGATGGTGTAGATCACAAACTGGTAGGCCGCGCGCGAAGCGGCGGCCTGGCCGCTCTCCGTCGAACCACCGCCCCACAACTTGATGAGGAAGAAGGCCGGCACGAGGCTCAGCTCCCAGAACACGAACCAAGGGAAGAAATCCAGCGTGAGGAACACGCCGAGGGCGGCGCCTTGCAGGAGCAGAAAGAGCGCACCGTGAATGGCCGGAGAGCGCAGCGCGCGGGTGGTGCCAAAGAGGGCGAGCGGCGCGAGGAGGCCGGTGAGCAGCACGAGCACGAGGCTGAGGCCGTCGAGCCCGACGTGGTAGTGGACGTTCAGCGCGCGAATCCAATCGTGTTTCTCGACGAACTGCAGGCCGGTGACCGTCGGGTCGAAACGGGAAAGCGCGATGCCACCCAGCACGAGTGTGCTCAGGCTGAAGGCGACGGGTAGCAGGCGTCCGAGTTGCGGCGAAAGCGTGCGGCGCAGGATGAAAACCAGCAGCGCGCCGACCCACGGGGTGAAAATGATCAAGGAGAGGAGGTTCATGTCTGTCTCCTAGGCTGGGCTGTAGGAGCGGCTTTATGCCGCGACAGGATACGGGTCTGGGCAGAATCGCGGCGTAAAGCCGCTCCTACAGTAAGAATGATTCGAATCATCGCGCACCTCCCATGATCACGAGGATGAGCAGGAACACGAAACCCAGTGCGAGGGTGCGCAAGTAACCGTGGGCGTCGCCCGTCTGGGCCTTGGAGTAGGCGGTGCCGGTGCCGCGCAGTTTTTCGCTGGTGACGTCGAAGCCGCCGTTGATGACCTGTTCGTCGGTGTCGCGTCCGGTCGAGCCCACGAATTCACCGAGAGCCGCCAGGCCGCGGACCGCGCCATCCCACACCCATTTTTCGAGGAAGGCGCAGAATCCGGCGAAGGCACCGGACAAGCGGATGAACGTCGCACCGTAGAGTTCGTCGAAACCGAGGCGCGCGGCCAGCGCCGCAAAAACTCCCGGGATGCGGCTGGCGAGCGGATCGGCGGCTTCGACCGAGGCGCGCGGCCGGCGTCCGTAAAGCGCCCAGCCGGCGCCGATGCCAATGGCGACGAGCAACACCGAGAGGCCCATCAGGCCGGCGCCTTCGAACAACGAGTGGCCGTGCACTTCGGTCTGACCGAGGAGCTTGGTGTCGAGCCAAGGCCAGGCCGGTGTGTTGAGGAAGCCGAGACCGATGGCGCAGACGGCGAGAATCACGAGCGGGAGCGTCATGGCCGGCTTGTTCTCCTGCGCGTGCTCCGCGGCATGTGAGCGGGGCTTGCCGAAGAAAGTCTCGGCCATGAGGCGGGTGTTGTAGAAGGCGGTGAGCACCACACCGAGCAGCGCGGCGTAGAACGGCAGGTGTGAAACCTCCCAGCCGTGCGCGGCGTGAAGGATGGCTTCCTTGGACCAGAAACCCGAGAAGAGCAGGGGCACGCCGACGAGGGCCATGGTGCCGATCGTGAAGGTGATGAAGGTGATCTTCATCTTGCCCGACAATCCGCCGAGCGAGCGGATGTCCTGTTCGTGGTGCGCGGCGTGGATGACGGAACCGGCGCCGAGGAAGAGCAGGGCTTTGAAGAAGGCGTGCGTGAGCAGATGGAAAACAGCCGCGACCCACGAACCGACGCCGAGGGCCAGCATCATGTAACCGAGTTGTGAGACGGTGGAGAACGCGAGGACGCGCTTGATGTCGTTTTGGGCGACTGCGATCAGCGCGCCGAGCAGGGCGGTGATGGCGCCGATGAAGGCGACCACGGACAACGCATGGACGGAGACGCCGGCGAGTCCTTGGTCGGCGCTCATGAGCGGATAGACGCGGGCGATGAGGAAAACACCGGCGGCGACCATCGTGGCGGCGTGGATGAGGGCGGAGACGGGCGTCGGGCCTTCCATCGCGTCGGGCAGCCACACGTGGAGCGGGAACTGGCCGGATTTGCCGACGGCACCGCAGAAGAGCAACAGGCCGATGGCGGTGGAGATGGCGAGGCCGCAGGGGAGGAGAGCAGAGAGATTGGCCAGCGCAGCGGATTCGAGAATGCCCGCGCCGCCGTCGTAGAAGAGCAGCGTGCCTTGGGCGTCTTGCAGCCAGAGCAGGCCGAGGAGGAAACCGAGGTCGCCGATACGCGTCGTGATGAAGGCCTTCTTGGCGGCGGCTGCGGCGGAGGGTTTGTGGAACCAGAAACCGATGAGCAGGTAGGAGGCGAGGCCGACCAGTTCCCAGCAGACGAAGAGCAGGAGCAGGCTGTTGGCGACGAGCAGGCCGAGCATCGCGGCGGCGAAGAGGCTGAGGAAGCAGAAGAACTGTTTGAAGTTCGCGTCCTCCTTCATGTAGCCGGTGCTGAAGACAAAGATCAGCGAGCCCACGAAGGTGACCATCACGCACATGAAGGCCGTGAGCGGATCGAGCAGGAAGCCGAGACGCAGCGCGCCGTGGCCGAGGTCGAACCAGGCGAAGTTGAAAACCTGTTGGGCCGACGGGTCGGCCAATGCGCCGGCGAGCGCCAGACAGGAAAGCACGAACGAGCCGACCATCGCGGTGAGCGCGGCACCCGCCGCGAGGGAGCGTCCGCTTCGCGGCGTCAGCGCGCCAACCGCCGCCGCGGCCAGCGGCAGGGCAGGTATGAGCCAGAGATGTTGGGCGGAGAGTGTCATGAGCTGGCAGAAAACGCCAAACGCCAATGGCCAAACGCCAAATAAAGATCCCAATTCCGATTATCGGATGTTGGGGGATTTTGGGGTTGGAGTTTCTTTGGCATTTGGAATCTGGCGTTTGAAATTTCAGCCCTTGAGGCTGTTGGCCTCCTGCAGGCGGATGGTTTTCCGGTGGCGGTGAATCGCGATGATGAGGGCGAGGCCGACGGCGGCTTCGGCGGCGGCGACCGCGATGGCGAAGAGCACGAAGAGCAGGCCGGTGCCGGCCTCCGGATGCGGGCCGTAGCGCCAGAAGGCGATGAAGTTGAGATTGGCCGCGTTCAGCATCAGCTCGATGCCGAGGAGCACGAGGATGGTGTTGCTGCGCGAGAGTGCGGCCGCGAGCCCGATGCAGAACAGCAGGCTGGAGAAAAGAAGGCAGAGTTGGAGTGGACTCATGGCGCGTCCTCCGGTTTGTCCACGGCGGCGATGACGATCGCGCCGAGCAGGGCGACGGTCAGCAACACGCCGATGATGAGCAGGGCCGCGGCATGCGGGCCCATGAGGAGATGGCCGAGTTCCTTGACGGAAATCGCGGGCTCCGGGCTGGTGGTGCGCACGTCCAGCGGGCTGCCGAGGATGGCGCCGCAGAGGAGTCCGCCTACGCCGCCCGCCACGATGAAGCCAAGCACGGCGCGTTTGAGGGAATCGAATTCAACCGGGGCGGAAGTCGCATCCTGGCGCGTGAGCAGCACGGCGAAGAGCACGACCATCGAAACCGCGCCGACATAGACGAGCACCTGCGCGAAGGCCACGAACTCGGCTCCGGCCCAGAGGTAAAACGCCGCGATACCCGCCCAGGTGCCCACCAGCAGCAACGCGCTGTGGATCAGGTTGCGCAGCAGGAAAGCCGCGGAGGCTGCGGCGATCGTGAGGGTGGCGATGATGGCGAGAGGAAGCACGGGAGGCAGAATTAGGAATTAAGAATTAAGAATGGGTCGGAATGCCCGGCAGAGGCCGACCGGAACTCATAATTCGTAGTTCTTCCTTCATAATTAGGCATAACGATACGTCCGCGGGCCGCGGCCGGGATTGACGCGGCGGGCGAGGAGGAAGAAAGGGATGACGATGAGCGCGGCGGAGATGATCCAGCGGGCGATGAGCATCGCACCGGTCCAATCGGGCGTGAGCGCCCAGAAGGAACCGTTCACCAGGTTGATCAGCGCCAGCGGGACGAGGAACTGCCAGGAAAGGCGTGTGAGCTGGTCAATGCGCAGGCGAAGCAGTGTGCCGCGCACCCAGATGAAGAACATGATCATGCCGGCCAGCTTAATCATGAACCAGAGGTAGGACGGGATGAATTCCAGGAAGGCGAAGGGCGCCTGCCAGCCGCCGAGGAAGATCGTGACGCCGAGTCCGCTGAGGGCGGTAAGGCCGAAATACTCGGCCATGAAGAAGAGCGCGTATTTGAAACCGGAGTATTCCGTGAGGTGTCCGGCGATGAGTTCGCTCTCGGCTTCGGGCAGATCGAAGGGCGAGCGGTTGCTTTCGGCGAGCGCGGCGACGAGGAAGATGATGAAACCGGCGAATCCCCAGGGCGTGAACACATGCCAGTGCGGCAGGACGCCGAAAGTCCAGCCGCCCTGCGCAATGGCGATTTCCGAGAGCGATAGCGTGCCGACGACGAGCACGACGGGGACGACGGAAAGGATCAGCGGCAGCTCGTAGCTGATGAGTTGCGCGAGCGCGCGCATCGCGGCGAGCAGCGAGTATTTGTTCCGGCTGCCCCAACCGGCCATGAAGATGGCGAGTTCGGTGGCCGTGCCGGCGGCGAAGAAGTAGAGCAGCGCGGCATCGAGTTCGACCGGGATGAGCGCGCGGCCGAAGGGCAGCACGGCGAAACCGAGCAGCGAGAACGCCACGATGCAGACGGGGGCGAGGAAGTGCAGGACCTTGTCGGCGGCGTCGGGAATGACGTCTTCCTTGGTGAGCGCCTTCACGGCGTCGGCGAACGGTTGCGTGAGGCCCCAGAGCCTGTGTTTCAGGTGAAAGGGCAGGATCGAGAGTTTCGGCACGCCTGCGCGGTTGGGACCCAGGCGATTCTGGAGGCGACCAAGCAGCTTGCGCTCGGCAACGGTGGTGAAGGCGAAGAACAGGCCGAACACCGTCAGGATGAGCGCGATCGTGAGCAGGTGGTGAACGAGCCACTGAAGCGAGAT
>JBIQJF010000022.1:54487-68316 GCA_044507675.1 Opitutales bacterium
TCATGGCGTGGGACCTCCTGTGGCGGACCCATTTTCGCCTGCCGGGTTGCGGCGCGGTTCGTCCTGTGGCTTTGCCACAGGCGAAGCGGGTTGGGTTGCAGCCGGCTTCGGCGCCGCGGCTTTCGCGGCAGCAGCAGCGGCGGCGGCCTTGGCCTTTTCCTCGGCGGCCTTGCGCTCGGCGTTCAGGCGCGCGTCCACTTCGGCGGCTTCCTCGGGATGGATCTGGTGGAAGTAGGTGTTGGGTTTGGCGAGTTGCTCGCGGTTGAGAAGCAGGCCCTCGAAGCGGTTGGTGGCGGCGACTTCGAACACCTGGTCCATCTTGATCGCGTCGAACGGGCAGACTTCGACGCAGATCTGGCAGCTCATGCACACCGCGGTGTCGATGGCGAAGACCGCGGGATAGAGCTGCATCTTGCCGGTGGCGTCGGGCTTCTTGTCCTTGCTCTTCTCAATATAGATGCACTGCGGCGGGCATTCCTTCTCGCAGATCTGGCAGGCCACGCAGCGCAACGTGCCCATCGGGTCGGTGGCGTTTTCGGTGACGAGGAACGGGAAGTTGCGATACGCCTCCGGCAGCTTGGGCGCGACGTCGGGATACTCCTGCGTCACCATCCGGGCCGGGTCATGGTAACTCCCCACGAGATTCTTCGCGGTGACTGCGAGGCCTTTGAGGATGCCGGTGCCGAGCATGGTGAAAAAAGTTAGAAGGAAGAGGGATGAAGGAAGAAGTGGAGGAGGCGGAAAGGGGCGGTTGGTTTCTTAATTCTTCCTTCTTAATTCTTAATTGGTTTTCAGCGGTCCACTTCGCCGAGGACGATGTCGATGGAGCCGAGGATGACGACGGCGTCGGCGACGGTGTGGCCGAGACACATCTCCTCGAGGAGGGTGAGGTTGATGAGCGAGGGCGGACGAACGCGGTAACGATACGGATTCGGGCTGCCGTCGCTGATGAGATAGAAGCCGAGTTCGCCCTTCGGGCCTTCGAGACGGCCATAGGCTTCGCCGGCCTTGGGACGGAAACCGCGGAGCTTGGCCTTGGGATCCATGATCGGGCCGGCGGGAAGATCGCGGAAGGCCTGCTGGAGGATTTTCACGGACTCGCGCATTTCGAGAATGCGCATCATGTAGCGGTCGTAGGTGTCGCCGTGCGCGCCGAGTGGCACGCGGAAATCGAAGCGCGGATAGAAGCCGTAGCCGTCCACTTTGCGCAGATCGTAGTCCACGCCGCAGGCGCGGAGCACGGGGCCGGTGAGGCCGGCGTTAATCGCGTGGGCTGGGTCGATGCGACCCACGCCCTGCGTGCGCGCGAGCATGATCTCGTTGCCCGTGAGCATCGTCTCGTATTCGTCGAGGAAGCGCGGGAAGTTGTCCACGAGCGTCTTCGCCGCGGCGAGCCATGCGGGCGAAGGATCCACGCGGCAGCCGCCGAAGCGCTGGTAATTGCACATCATGCGCGAGCCGCTGAGGGATTCGAAGAGATCGAGGATCTTCTCGCGTTCGCGGAAGGCGTAGAGAAGCGGCGTGAAGGAAGTGCCGAGGTCGTTGAAGAGGAAGCCGACGAGGCAGCTGTGATTCACCAGGCGCGTGAGTTCGGCCATGATGACGCGCAGGTATTGGGCGCGATCGGGAACGGTGAGTCCGCCGAGCTTCTCGACCGCGAGGGCGTAGGCCCAGTTGTTCGTCATCGAACAGAGGTAGTCGAGCCGGTCGGTATAGGGCATCGACGACAGGTAGCTGGTGGCCTCGGCGATCTTCTCGTGGTTGCGATGAAGGTAGCCGAACACGGGCTTGAGCTTCACGATGCGCTCGCCGTCGAGCGTCACGATCATGCGGAACACGCCGTGGGTGGACGGGTGCTGCGGTCCCATCGAGACCTCGAGCAGGTCGCCGTGAAATTCGTCGTGCACCGCGCGAACGGTGGGGCCGGCAGCCATGTTGGGGAACAGGCTCATGGCTTGGCCTCCGGTTGTTGAGGCGCGGGAGCCGGGTAGTGGGTTTTGGCGCGTTCGTGCACCGCGCCGTGTGGAGTGGGTTCCCACTCGAAGTCGTCGGGTGCGACGTAGTCCTTGCGCATCGGGTGGTCCTTGAAGCCGTCCCACATGAGCAGGCGACGCAGATCGGGATGGCCTTCGAAAATGATGCCGAACAGGTCGTAGATTTCCCGCTCTTGGAAATCGCAGGAGCGCCAGACCGGCGTCAGCGAGGGAAGCGTGACTTGGTCCGTGCGATTGGTCGTGCGTAGGCGCAGGATGACGGGCGCGGTGCTCTTCAGCGCCATCGAGTAGAGATGGTAAACCGCTTCGAGGTAGCCGGGTTGAAGGCGCTTGGTCTTTTCCTCGACAACCTTGGCGGGGCCGCCGGCGGGATCGGGCACGGTGACTTTCTTCGTTTCGACGATCTCCTTGTCGGGCCAGTCCACGCCGGTGACGTTTGAGCAGTAGTCGAGGCGCAGGGTCGGATCGTCGCGTAGGAAAAGGGCGATCTCGCGCGCCGTGGCGGCTTCGAGCAGCAGTGAGTGCTCGGGTGACGCACCGGGATTTGACACGATCTCAATCTTCGCTGCGGGGAAGCGGGCGAGAAGGCGGTCGCGGAGCTGTTCGAGGGTTTCCACTGGAGTGAAGGTGAGAGGAAGAGCGAGAGTGGGGGCGCGTGGGTCAGGGTTTGCGTGGAAGGGAGGGTGGTTGGAAGAGGGCGGGATTGTTCGGCGGCTGGAGGTCGTGTTCGCCGTGGTCGGGGATGGGAAACTCGCCGGGATTTTCCGGGCGGAGGTGGCGCGCGGTGTCGGGACCGGCAACGCGCTCGGCTTTGATCTTCTCCTGCAATTGCGTGAGCCCGTGCAGCAGCGCCTCGGGGCGCGGGGGGCAGCCGGGGATGTAGATGTCCACGGGGATGTAGCGGTCGATGCCCTTGAGGACGTTGTAACCCTGTTTGAAGGGTCCGCCGGAAATGGCGCACGCGCCCATCGCGATACAGTATTTCGGCTCGGGCATCTGGTTCCAGAGGCGGACGACGAGCGGCGCCATCTTCTTGGTAACCGTGCCGGAGACGATCATGAGATCGGCCTGACGCGGTGAGGGGCGGAAGATTTCGGCGCCGAAACGCGCGATGTCGAAGCGCGCGGTGGCGGCGGCGATCATCTCGATGGCGCAGCAGGCGAGACCGAATTGCAGTGGCCAGATGGAATTTGAGCGGCCCCAGTTATAGAGTTCCTCAAGGCTGGTGAGCAGAATGCCGTGGCGGCGGAGTTCTTCGCGTTCGGCGTCGGATACATTTCCTGCGGCAGGAAACGGGGTCGGGGCCTGAGGGGACGTGGGTTCGCTCATGTTTATTTCCACTCCAAGTGGCCGCGTGCCCAAGCCCACACGAGGCCCTCGGCAAGAAGGAGGATGAATACCAACATCGCAATCAGCGCGCCTGATGGCAGGCCAGTCATCGCGACCGCGAAGGGCAGGAGGAACAACACCTCCACGTCGAAGATCAGGAACAGAATCGCATAGAGATAATAGTGAGCCTTGAACTGGATCCACGAGTCGCCCGCCGGGGCGAGGCCGCATTCATAGGTGGCATTCTTAACGGGACCGGGCCGGCGGGGCTGGAAGAATTTCACCCAGAGCCAGGCGACAGCGAGCAGCAGCAGGGGGAAGGCGAAGGCGACGCCGAGGAAGAGAGCCAGAAACGCGTGGGGATGCTCGCTCATGGAAGAGCCCCGAGCATTGAAAAAGCGCGGCGGGTTTCAATGGCGAAGCAGCCCCACCGTTTGCCAGAAGCTGGGCATCTCTTGCGGTGAACCGGCATGAGATGGTTTGGAGCGCGCGAGATGATGAGCAAACAGCGCAGACAAAATATGCGGGGATTTGACCAAAGCGAGGCGAGCGCCCGACGCCTCCTCGTGGCATGCTGTCGGTGAAACCTTACTCATCCCCATGGCCACGCTATCAGACCGCCTTCCCCTTAATGTCGCCGGACGTTTCTACGTCGATTCCTCCTGTATCGACTGCGACCAATGTCGCACCGAGGCACCCGATTTCTTCGGGCGCGATGCCGACTCAGGCACGTCCTATGTGATACGCCAGCCCGACACCGCTGAAGAAGTCGAACTCGTGCAACAGGCCGCGACGAATTGCGCCACGGGCTCGATCGGCGACGACGGAGCGTAAGGCCCCGCCCCGCGCGATGCGGGGAAGTATCAAGTGACCATAAGCAAGAGCCAAGAGGATCGGAGTCCCTTGATCCTCGAAGCTTATTACTTGTTACTTGGCTGAAGCGTCACGTCTTCAACCACGGCAGTTTGTCGAGGTCGGCGTTGCCGCCGGTCACGATGAGGCCGATGCGTTGGTCGGCCACGGGCACGCGCTTTTCCAGCAGCGCCGCATAGGGCACGGCGGCGGATGGTTCGATGACCATGTGCAGCGCCTCCCAGACGGCACGCATGGCGGCGACGATGGCGTCTTCGGAAACGGTGACGATGTCGTCCACGTGTTGCTGGATGATCGGGAAGTTTTTTTCGCCCGTGCAGTTTGTGCGCAGGCCGTCGGCGAGGGTGGCGGGGGTGGCGATGGAAATGCGCCGACCCGCGCGGAAGGATTGCTGCACGTCGTTGGCGAGCTCGGGCTCGACGCCGATGACCCGGATGCCGGGCTTGAGTGTCTTGGCCGCCACGGCGGTGCCGCTGAGCAGGCCGCCGCCGCCGACGGGACAAAGGATGACGTCGAGGTCGGGCGCCTCTTCGAGCAGTTCAATGGCGGCCGTGCCTTGGCCGGCCGCGACGCGCAGGTCGTTGAAAGGATGGACGATGGTCGCGCCGGTCTGCTTTGCCACGCGCGCACAGGCGGCTTCGCGGGCGGTGAGGTTGGGCTCGCAGAAGGTGATCCAGCCGCCGTAGTGGCCGACATTCTGGACCTTTGATTGCGCCGCACCGGCGGGCATGACGATGTGGGCGGTGATGCCGCGCAGTTGCGCCGCGCGCGCGAGGGCGGCGGCGTGGTTGCCGGAAGAGTGGGTGACGACGCCGGTGGCGGCTTCCTCGTCGGTCAGCGAGAACACGGCGTTGCAGGCGCCGCGGGATTTGAAGGCACCGGCTTCCTGGAAGTTCTCGCACTTGAAAAACAGGGCCGCGCCCACGGCGGCATCAAGGCGTTCGCTGGTGAGCACGGGCGTTCGCTTGATGAACGGACGAATGCGTTCGTGCGCGGCGCGGATGTCAGCGAGGGTGAGGACGGATTCCATCGGAAAGGGGATGGTTAACCACGAAACACACGAAACACACGAAAAGAAAGGCAGGGAGAAAAGGGGCGGTGGAGGAGGGAAACCACGAATGGACACGAATTCACACGAATAAGCTTCAGCGATTTAAACCACAGATGAACACAGATGAACACAGATGGGCACAGATGGAGGTAAAGACGGGGTGGGGTTATCTGTGTTCATCTGTGGTTCACTGTTTCGGAGGCCTTGGTCCTTCGTGTGAGTTTGTGTCCATTCGTGGTTGAAAAAACTGCCTTGGGTTCCGGAGTGGGGTGACTAGGGTGGGGGCATGACCGTCAAAAAGCTGCTTCATACCCGCATGCGCGTGAACGACATCGAGCGTTCCGTGAAGTTCTACACCGAGGCCCTCGGTCTCACCGCCTCGCGCCGGCACACCTCGCCGCGCGGCGCGCAACTGGTGTTCCTGACGACGCCCAATAGCGACGAGGAAATCGAACTTTGCCAAATGCCGCCGGGCGCGGAGCCCGTAAAGGTGCAGCCTGATTTGATGCACCTCGCGTTTGAGGTGGACGATCTGGAAGCGTTCGCCGCCGCGGCGGCGAAGAAAGGTTACCCGCTCAGCGACGGTCCGACCAAGACCGGCAGCGGTTCGGTGATCGCTTTCATTGATGCGCCCGAAGGCTACGAAGTGGAGTTGATTCAGAAGGGACAGTGAGCCTGACGGAGGCCAAGGCTGCGTCGGGCGGAGACTGGCTGTCGGCGTGGCCCGATGCGCTGGCTTTTGCCGCCGGGCTCGCGGTGGCGTGGTTCGCCGGTTGGAGCACGAAGGACTTGGTGTGGAGTCTCTGGCTGGCGAGCCTGGTGATTGGCTATGCCATGATCGTGTGGATGATTTTCAGCCGCGCGTTTGGGTCCGTGGGGTTGATGGTCGGCGGGTTGTTCCTGCTGGCTTTCTTCACGGTCCACTTCGGCATGTTTCACTTCGTGCACTCGGTGTTCCTGGCGAATTTTTTTCCCGTGGGGGAGCGCAGCGAGTCCTTCATCAACCTGTCGCTTTACGCGGAGGTGGTGCAGCGCTACTGGCTGTTCCTGCCGGTGGCGGCGCTGGCCGAGCGCGACCACTTCCAGCTTCAGCCCGCGGTGAACTCGCAGGAGGCGTTCGCGGCCTTCACGGACAAGAAAAGCAACGCGCTGATGGCGCCCTACAAAAACGTGATCCGCCTGCACCTGCTGATCTTCTTTTTTGCAGCGGCGCACTTCCTGAAGCTCGATCACTTTCTGGTCTACGCCGTGGTCTATGCGGTGTATTTCTTTCCGTGGCGGTTGCTCAAGGGGCCGAAGATGCAGGAGGCGTGACGCGCAGTTCAGCGCCCGCCGAACTTTCGTTCCCACGCGAACAGGTATTGTTGCGCAAGGCCGGCGAGCGGCCCGAAGTGAGTGCGGCCGAAATGCGCAACCTGCGCCGGCCTCCAGCCGTCGAGGCCGTAGCGACGGGCGAGGGATTTGAGCACCCAAGTGTCCACGGGAAAGGCCTCGAGCTTGCCTGCACCAAAAAGCAGCACGCAATCGGCCACCTTTTCACCGACGCCGGGTAGTTCCATCAGGCGGGCCTTGGCGGCGAGGTAAGGCAGGGCCTCGGTTTCGTCGAGCCAGCCGGGTCGTGCTGAGAGAAATTTAGCGGTTTCGGAAATATAGCGGGCACGAAAACCGAGCAGACAGGAGCGCAGATCCTTCTCGGGGATGGCGGCAAGTTCGGACCACGTGGGAAGGCGGAAGCTGATCGGGGTGGAGGGCTCAGCTCCTGCTGAGTCACGGCCCAGCGGGAGTTGGACCCTCCCTGGGGGCAGCGGCGCACCATGTTTTTCCGCCAGCAACGCGACCATCTGTTTGATCTGCACGATCTGCTTGGTGGCACTGCAAAGAAAACCGAGGAGGGTTTCGCCGAAGGGCTGGCGAAGAATGCGCAGGCCGGGGAATGCGGCGATGCACTGCGCGAGATGCGCGTCGCTGCGCCACGGCAGCGAATCGGTCAGGCCGGCCCACGCGGTGTCGTGGGCGAGATAGCGGCGAAGATGGGTGGCGGTTGTGCCGGCGGTGCCACGCCATTCCAAGGCGGTGTTTGCGAGGCGGAGCTGGGCGCAATGCGTAGACCAAAGGCCGGTCCAGCTGCCGTCAGCTTGGTGCCAGCGAAAGGCCTGGCCGCCGTCGAGAGTTTCGCGAAGAACGTCGGCGGAGGGATGCCAGCCGGCGAGTGACTGCCATTTGGAGAACGCAGAGGGATTTTCGGAGCGTGTCATGCTGAGCGCAGCGAAGAATCCAGCGTGAGCGGACGTGGCATGAGGTCTCTTCTGGATCCTTCGCTGCGCTCAGGATGACACAAGGACGGTTATTCTGCCGACGGTTTTTCCCAGAGATAACTTTTCTCGGTGACGAGGATCTTGCCGTCGGAGTCAGTGAGATCGAGCCGCCACGCGACGGGGTCCGCCTTGGGATCGGGCCAGTCAGGGCCGGTGAGACCTAAATGGAAAACCGTGTCGCCCGTGCGCAGGGTGGGCGAGAAAGTGAATGTTTTCGGCTCCGCGTCGGTGTTGGTGATGATCTGCAGGCGGGCGGTTATGGAGCGCGCTTCCGCGGGATTCGTGACACGCACGAGGAAGTAATAGCCACCGCGCTGGTCGGGATGGGTGCGGAGCACGGCTTCGCCACCGGTGTTTTCCTTGCCGTCGAAGTATTCGGAAATGCGCTTGAAGGACGCGGCTTCGCGCCAGCCGGAGTAGATGCGCACGATGCTGAGCTCGGCCGCTTGCGCTAAACCAAGCGCGAGCAGCAGAAACAGAAAACAGCCACGGGTTACACGGATAGACACGGAGGGAAAGTGCGGTCAGGGCGACTGCAGGTAAACCTTTTTGTATTGGTGCAGCCCGAGGAGGGAGGGCTCCCAGCCTTTGACGGC
Source organism: Opitutales bacterium (assembly GCA_044507675.1). GTDB lineage: Bacteria > Verrucomicrobiota > Verrucomicrobiia > Opitutales > Opitutaceae > Lacunisphaera. Next base: position 62,646 of record JBIQJF010000022.1, read on the forward strand.
GGGATGGATCAAGTAGGCGCGCACACCGAAAAAGACCGGAGCCACCGGCGATTGTTCGAGGAGATGGGCCTCGGCCTGTTGGAAAATTTCGTGGCGTGCCGCGGCGTCGGGAGTGACGGCGGCCTGCGCAAGGAGCCGGTCGTATTCGGCGCTGGCCCAGCCGGTCCAGTTGTTGCCGCCGTTGGACACGAACAGGTCAAGGAAGGTGACCGGATCCACGAAGTCGCCGATCCAGCCCGCGCCCGAGAGCGTGTAGTTGAGCGTCTGCTGGTTTTGCACCCAGGTCTTTTGTTCGAGCGGGGTGATGGTGAGCGTGGCGCCGAGTTCCTTCGCCCATTGGGCCTGCAACACTTCGGCGACGCGCGGCTGGTGTTCGTCGTTGCGGACTTGCAGGTCGAGCGGCGGCAGGTCGCGTCCGCCGGGAAAACCAGCCTCGGCCAGCAGGTCGCGCGCCGCCGCGAAATCGGTCGGCACGGTGGCGCGGGCGGTGTAGCCGGCGCAGTCGGGCGGCGTGAAGCTGCGCGCCGGCGTGCCCGCGCCGCGCAGCACGCTCGCGGCGATGGCATCGCGGTCCACGGCGAGCGAGAGCGCGCGGCGCACGCGTGCGTCGTTGAACGGCGGGCGCGTGGTGTTGAAGCGCAGGAAGATGGCTTGGAGGAACGGGTCGCGGCGCAAGGCGGCGGGATTTTCCTTTTCGTAGATCGCGAGCTTGGACGTGGGCAGGCCGTAAGTGAGGTGCACCTGGCCGGCGCGGAAGTTGCGCTCTTCCACATCGGGGCTTTCGGTGGGGAAGAACACAATCTGGCTCAGGCGGACGTTGGCCGCATCCCAGTAGGCGGGATTTTTGGTGACGACGAGTCGCGCATTGGGTGTCCATTCGGCGAGCGTGAACGGGCCGTTGCCGACAAGATTTTCGGGACGCGTCCACGCCGGTTGGCGTTGGTTGACGTGGCCAAATTTCGCGAGCACGCGCGGATTGACGGGGAACCACACCGGCTGCGCGGTGAGCGCGGGCAGATAAGGAGTGGGGCGCTCCAACGTCATGCGCAGCGTGCGATCGTCGAGCGCTGCGGCACCCAGCGCGGAGAGGTCGGTCAGTTCGCCGGCGTTGATCGCCTCGGCGTTTTTGAGCGGGTAGAGGAGGTAGGCGTATTCGGCGGCGAGGGCGGGGGCGAGTGCGCGCCGCCATGACGCGACGAAATCGTGGGCCGTGAGTGGTTCGCCGTTGGACCATTTCGCCGTGGCGCGCAGATGAAAGGTCCAAGTCAGGCCGTCGGGTGAAACTTCCCAGCGTTCGGCCGCCGCGGGCACGGGTTGCGAAGTGCGTTCATCGAGCGCGCAAAGTCCTTCGAAGAGGGCGACCGCGATGTTTTGATCCGTGTAGGCAGCGATGAGTTGGGGATCAAGTTCCTGCGGTTCGGCGAGATTGCCAACGAGCAGGGTGCCGCTGCGGGCGGCGGCTTCCGCGGGAGCTACGCGTTTGGTGCAGCCGGTCAGGCTCAGAACGAGCAGCAAGCAGACGGAGAAAAGAAAGCGGGCGCGCACGGGGGCACGGTCATACCGGGGAGAATATGTGTCAAACCGGGGTTCGGCGGCGGCTTTTTGTTTGTCAGCCTGACGGGAGCGCCGCCATCGTTCGCACGGGCCACACACAAAAAAACCTATGAACTGGTATTATGCCGTTGGCGGGGAAAGGCGCGGCCCGTTTGAGCAGGGCGAATTCGTCCGCATCATCGGGACCGGCGTGATCACGGATGCCACGTTGGTATGGCGCGAAGGCATGGCGGAATGGCGTCCGTTTGCCGAGGTGAAGGACGAGCTCGGATTGCCGCCGCCGGTGCCCGCTGGCGCGGTTGATTCGGTCACCGGGCAGCCTGCGGCACCCGCACCGAGTGCTCCCGTGGGCTTCGAATTCACCGGCACGGCCGGGGAGTATTTCAAGATATGGATCGTCAACCTGTTGCTGACGATTGTCACGCTCGGCATCTACGCCGCGTGGGCGAAGGTGCGTAACCGGCGCTATTTCTACGCAAACACCAAGCTGCTGGGGCATGCCTTCACTTATACGGGCGACCCACGCCGCATCCTGATCGGCAACCTCATCGTGTTCGGCATGGCGGTGGTGTATTTCACTTCGGGCGCCGTGTCGCCGCTGTTGTTTTTGCCGGTGTTGCTGCTGTTCATGATCGCGATGCCGTGGCTGATCGTGAAATCGCTGTCGTTCAATGCGCGCAATTCCACCTATCGCGGCTTGCGCTTTGGTTTTGACGGCAGGTATGGCGGAGCGGCGAAAAACTACCTGCTGCTGCCGTTTGTGGCGGTGTTCACGTTCTATATATTGTTTCCGTGGGTGCAGCGTGAACAAAAGGAGTTTGTGGTGGGCAACCATCGTTACGGTGCGACGCGTTTTGGTTTTCACGGTTCGAACGAGGCGATCTACAAGATCTTCGGCCTCACGCTGCTTTTCTTCCTGCCGCTGCTGATCGCGTATGGTGGCATTTTCGTGACGGCAATCATCACGAGCGGCAACCAGGCTGCGGGGGCGCCGCCGTCGCCGGTTTTTGCGTTGTGGGGGCTGTTGTTGTTCCCCGCGATGATTTGCGCGATTGTCGGCACGTATTTCTATCGCGCACGCATCTTCAACTATGTGTGGGGCAACACGACCTTGGGCGAACACCGTTTTGAATCCAACATGACGTTTGGCGGGTTGTTTGCCCTGCAGTTCGTCAATTCGCTGGCGGTTACGTTTTCGTTCGGCCTGCTCTATCCGTGGGCGAAAGTGCGCATGGTGGAGTATGTGCTGAAAAGCCTGCGCGTGGTGCCAGCGGGCAACATTGAGGAACTGGCCGGTGGCGGGCCGGTGGCGGATGAGTCAGCCGTGGGCGAGTCGGCGGCGGACTTCTTCGACTTCGACATCGGTCTGGGCCTATGAGCGAGTTTCGCGCCGTCCTCTTTGACGGCCAGTCGGCCCGGGCCCATCCGGTCCGGGCGCGTTTCACTGCGGACGGCGGGCTGGAACTGACCGACGAAAACGGCGTGGTGCACACTTTCGCGCCGGGAGAAATCCAAGTCGCCGCCCGCCTGGGACGCGCGCCGCGCAGCATCCAATTGCCGGGCGATCGATATTGCGAAACCGAGGACAACGATGCGGTGGATGCGGCCCTCGCGCAGCTCGGCCGGGAGCGCGGCGCCGCATGGCTGCACCGGTTGGAGACGAGCTGGCGCGCCGTCGTGGTTGGGCTCGTGGTCGTGTCGGCGACCACATGGGTGGCGGTTCGCTATGGCCTGCCAGCCGCGGCGGAAAGCATCGCACGAAAGCTGCCCATCGAAGTGAACGAGCAGATCAGCCGCGACGCGCTGGCCACGCTCGACAACATGATGTTTGAGCCCTCCGACTTTTCGCCGGCCCGCCGCGCGGAACTGCGGAAGCAGTTTGAGGATTTCCTGAAGAAAAATGGCGACACCTATCCCTATCGGCTGGAGTTTCGTTCGGCCAAGGGACTCGGCGCCAACGCGCTCGCTTTTCCATCGGGCGACATCGTGCTTACCGACGAATTGATCGAACTGGCGGACGACGACCGGCAGATCATCGCCGTGCTCGCCCACGAATGTGGACACATCCAAGGACGTCACGGCCTGCGCACGGTGTTGCAGAATTCCGCGGTCGTCGTGTTATTCGCGCTCATCACCGGCGATGTTTCCAGCATCACGGCGCTGGGCGGTGCGCTGCCCACGCTGTTGCTGGAGAGCAAATTTTCGCGGACCTTCGAGGAAGAAGCCGACGCTTACGCCACCGCCGCATTGCGCCGGGCGGGCATGTCATCGGATCATCTGGCCGACATGTTGACGCGTTTGGAAGCGAGCCGGCCCGAACGCGAGCGCGGAAAGGCCAAGAAGCTTCTCGATTACATCAGTTCGCATCCGCCGACGCCCGAGCGGATCAGACGGATTCGTGGCGAGTAGGGTCGGCGGCGATGCGCGGAAAGAACGGGCCGGGAGCGGAATACAAAATTCTGTGTCCAAGGCCTAATAAACCCGGCATTCATCCGTGTAAGGAGCAGGTCGCGTGAACAACGAACCCCACAAGTCCGATGAAAGTCTCGACGTCAGCTCCTTCGTGCAGTCAGCCGTTGCCCGGCACCGGGCGCCGTTGCTCCGCTATGCCACCCGCCTGCTCCATGGCGACGCCGACCGCGCGCAGGATGTGGTGCAGGACACCTTCGTCCGCCTCATGGCACAACCGCCAGAACAGGTGGACGGACACGTTGCGGAATGGTTGTTCACCGTCTGCCGCAACCGCGTCACGGATGTCCTGCGCAAGGAGGGTCGCATGAGCCTCTTCGCCGAAGGCCAGGCCGAGCGCCTGGTGGCGGCCGAGCCCCGACCGGGTGCCGGCTTGGAGCGCAGCGAGCAACACGCCGCCGTGCTCAAGCTCATCAACCGGCTTCCGCCCAACCAACAGGAAGTCGTTCGGCTGAAATTCCAGAACGGATTCAGCTACCAGGAAATCAGCCGCATCACGTCGCTCTCCGTGACGAACGTCGGCTTCATCCTGCACACCGCCATCAAGACCCTGCGCCAGCAAATGACCGCGCAGCCCGAATGAGCGAAAAGTAACAAGGACCAAGTAACAAGACTGCGGACAAGAGACCAGACAACCGATCCGAGAGGAAACCAGAATGCATTCGAATCAAATTTCACCCGATGACCCACGATTGACCGCCTACGCCTTCAACGAGATGGCCCCGGCCGAGCGTGCGGAGTTTGAACAGTTGCTTCAGCAGGATGCCGCGGCCCGGCAGGTTGTGGACGAAATCCGCGCCGCCGGCACGCTGCTCACGACCGCACTCGAACACGAACCGGTTTCGGTCGAATCGACGAGCACTGCCAGTCAGGCGGCGATCATTCCCGGCGGCGATTTGCGCAGGCTCGATGGTGGCGGTGAGCCCAAGGAGAAGCTCAAGCAGCCGATTCGCTTCCCGCAGTTTTACTACATGGTGAGCGGCCTGGCCGCAGCATGCTTCGCGTTGTTTTTCGTCTATTGGCAGCGCAACCAGCCTGTCTTGGAAAAAAAGCACTACACCGAAGTCGATCTGACGAACTTCCAGGCGTCAGCCGAAGCGGATGCTCCGGTGTCAGCGGCGTTGCCGACGGCAGGAGGGGCTTTGGAGCGGCATTCTGCCACCGTAACAGCGGTCCCGCGCGGGGACGCGCCCGGGGAGTTTGAATCAAAGTCGGAGCCAATGTTGGAGCTCGGTAGTTTATCGGCCGCACCGACTGCTGGTCGCAGCCAAAGCGGGAGTGGTGCCTACATCTCGAGTCGTGATGAGTCTGCCCGGCTCGATTACTACAACGCGCTTGCCCAGCAGGCGCGTGAGCAGCGGGAATCCCGGGCACCGGAAATGGCGGCCAGGAAGATGATGCTGGCTGCACCAGCATCGAGTTTGTCCGATTTCAACACAGAGGCCTATGGCTATCGGAAGGACAATGACTATCAGCGCGTGGCGGATCATCCGCTGTCCACGTTTTCGATTGATGTTGATACGGCGTCCTACGCCAACGTTCGGCGCTTTCTGAACCAAGGACAGCGTCCGCCGGACGATGCCGTGCGCATCGAAGAGCTGGTGAACTATTTCTCCTACAACTATGCCCAGCCGACCGATAACGCGCC
>JBIQJF010000022.1:68416-75284 GCA_044507675.1 Opitutales bacterium
GACCGGCTCGAGGCCAGAGGCTCGACCAACGGTGCGATGGGCATTCATCTCGCCTATGACATCGCGAAGGCCAATTTTGTAGAAGGAGGCGTGAATCGCGTGATCCTCGCCACCGATGGCGATTTCAACGTCGGCACGACCAGCGAAGGAGAGCTCGTGCGCCTCGTTGGCGAGAAAGCGAAAAGCGGCGTGTTTCTCAGCGTGCTCGGCTTCGGCATGGGCAACCTGAAGGATGGCACGCTCGAGCAGATCGCCGACAAGGGTAACGGGAACTACGCTTACATTGATTCTCTCGCCGAGGCGCGGAAGACGCTTGTCGAACAGGCTGGCGGCACGCTCGTGACGATTGCCAAGGACGTGAAGATCCAGGTCGAGTTCAATCCCGCGCAAGTCGCGGCCTACCGGCTCATCGGCTACGAAAATCGGATGCTGGCCAAGGAGGATTTCAACAACGATGCCGTGGACGCCGGCGAGATCGGCGCCGGGCACACGGTGACAGCGCTCTACGAGGTTGTGCCGGTCGGTGCGGAATTGCCCACGGAGACGCCGGCGGTGGACGAGCTGAAATATCAACCGGTGAAGAATCCAGAATCCAGAATCCAGAAAAACCTGGCGGGAGAACTGCTCACCGTGAAGGTGCGCTACAAGGAGCCTGCGGGCGACACGAGCAGCAAGCTGGAGTTTCCGCTGCGCGATGCTGGAACGCGCTTCGAGGATGCGAGCCAGGATTTCAAGTTCGCCGCTGCGGTGGCCGGCTTCGGCATGGCGTTGCGCGATTCACCGCACAAAGGTTCGCTCACGCTGGCTGACGTTTCGGCTTGGGGTCGGGCGGGACTGGGCAGCGATGCGGGTGGCTATCGCAGCGAGTTCCTGAGCCTCGTCCAGAAAGCGCAGGCCCTGCAGTGAGTCAGCTGGCGCACGTCCTACAGCGCCGCATCAGCGGCGCTCTTTTATTGCCCGGCGCCGGTGCCATTGCAGACCGGCGAGGGCGAGCCCCGAGAGCATCAACGCGTAGGTTGAGGGCTCGGGAACAGGGGAGAAGTTCAGGTAGAGGTTGCTGCCTGAGAGCGACAGGCTGAACACGCCGGCGCCGACGTCGGTCAGGAATTGCGAATCGTCCACGCTGAAGCTGTCGGGATCGAAACCGGTGGTCGATCCACTGCTGAACACCACCCAGCTGTAAGATTGTCCCGGAGTGAAGTTGGTGGCGATGCCGGGACCACCTTCGGAATCGAGCGAGATGAGCTTCAAGTTGAATTTGTTGGCGCTGTTCGCGGTGATCTCGAGGGTCTCGGCGGAGAAGATGTTAACTTGGTCCCAGCCCAATCCCTCGGACGGGGCAGGATCCTGCAGATGCCATTCGAGGGTGCCGCCACCTGCGAGTTCGAGATGGCCGAAAGACATTGTGCCGAGGCTTCCGGTCAGGCCGGGCGCGAGGGTAAAATTGCTGCCAATGGTGGCGGTTTGCACGCCGCCATTGCCGCCCAAGATGCCGGAAACGAGATTGAGCGGATTGCTGATAGCGGCGTTGTGAGTGACAAGCAGGGTGCCGCCATTGACGGTAACGGCACCCGTTCCAAAAGCCGCGCTGTGATCCGCCACCAAGGTGCCTCCCGAGATTGTCGTGGTGCCGGTGTAGTTGTTGCTTCCCTTGATGATGTTGTAGCCAGACAGCTGCTGGAGCTGAGTCGGGCCGGAGATGGCCACGGGCGTGCCGCCCGATGAGCCGTTCTTCGTAAGGTTAAAAGGCACAGTGGAGGTGGACGTCGTATTGAAGATCACTTTGCCCGTGCCCAGTCCGGTGGTGATGGTTGCGGCGTTCACGATACCAGCGGCGGCAGGCGTTGTGCCGCCGATGTGGAGCGTGCCGTTGGCGCCGGCCACCTGCGCGAGCGTGATCGTGCCGTTTCCGCCGTCGACCGACAAGGTGCCGCCGTTGGACACGCTGAGGACGCCGGTGCCGCGCCGGGCCAGAATAAGGTTGGCGTAGTTCAGGGCTGTGCCGGCTCCGTCCACCAACACGGTGCCAGTGCTGCCGGTATCCTCCGCGATGTAGCTCAGGCTGATGGCGGTGGCCACGGCGCCGTTGGTGAGGGTGAGTGCGCCGGTGCCATTGGTGCCGACGTCCAGGTTGGTAGCGGTGAGGGTGCTGCCGATGCCATCCACCGAGACGGAACCCATGCTGCCGGTGCCCAAACCAATAAACGTGGCGCCGCCGTCTACGTTGGCACCGCCGGTGATCGTCAGTGTGCCCGTGCCTTCGTAACCGACGTTCATGGTGGTCGTATTGGTCCAGGTGCTGCCTGCGCCCGAAACGTTGACCAAGCCTGTGCTGCCGGCTGCCTGGCCAATGAGGCTGGTGTCGTTGGTGACGATGCCGGCGTTGGTGATGTTGAGCGTGCCGAGATCGCCGGTCAGATCGCCGACAGTCATGTCGCCGCCGCCTTGGGCGAGTGAACCCCCGTTGAGGAGCAGGGTGCCCGCGCGGACGCTGGTGCCGCCGGTGTTGTTTCCTGCTCCGGTCAGGGTCAGCGTGCCGGTGCCGGTTTTGACAATGCCGCCAGCGCCGGTGATACCGCCGGCGATAATCAGGGAGGTGCCGGCTCCGTCGAGATCCACCGTGTGCGATCCAGCGGTCAGACTGACGGTCAGGCCGGCGCCGACGGTGATGGCGTTGGGGCTGCTGGTCGCGGTGATGCCGCCACTCAGGGTGAGCGTAGAATTGCCGTCGAAGGTGTAGGCCGGGCGATTGGCTCCGAAGGAAATGTTGTTGAGCCAGTATCCTGGCGACGGAAGCACAGGAGAGGTCTGGGTGGGAGGAGTGTTCCCAATGTCGCCAAAGGAGATGTTTTCCGTGCCATTGTTCTGGCTGGGTTGGTCTTGGCCCTGCCAGTTGTCGGCGTTGGCGAAATCGGCGGTCGTGCCGTCACCGGTCCACACGAAGTTGACCGCGAACTGTGCACGCCCTGCCGAGGCTGCAACCAAGGCACTGAGAAACACGCCGAAAACACGCAATTTCATGCGGACGACCAATAGTAACCGACGGGCGGCTGGCTACACTAAACAGAAGTTCACGCGGCGATCATCGCCTTCCGGCATTACTCAGCGTGGGAGTGGGACTTGCGCCGCCGATAGCCCAACCCGGCCAGGGCGAGGCCTGCCATCATCAAAGCATAGGTCGAGGGTTCGGGCACGGGCGTGAAGCTGAGGACCAGATCGTTGGCCGTGCTGGACAGGGTGAAATTTCCGCCGCCGAAGAATTGCGAGATGTCTATCACGAAGTCGGTCTCCTCGAAACCGGTGATGCCGCCGCCTGCCGAGGCGATTACCCAGGAAGTGGGATCAGTGAGTCCGCTGACCGCGCCGGGGTTGTTGGCGAGGTCGAGGGAGATGACCTTGAGCGAATAGCCGCCGGCGGTGAGGTCGCCGAGGTTGAAGGTGCCGGCGATGCTGACGAAATCCCAATCGGTGCCGGGCGTGCCGGCGGGCGCGCGAATTTCGATCTCGAGGCTGCCGCCGTTGTTCAACGTGAGGTTGGAGCCGAAATTCATAATGCCCGGGGAGCTTCCGGGGGAAAGTGTCACGTTGGCGCCAAGCGTGAGCGGGCTGGTGAAGGTGCCTTCGCCGGCCAACTTGCCGCCGGCGAGGCCGAAGCCGATCAGATTGTCGAAATTCACTCCGCTCGCCAAGGCGAGCGTGCCGCCATTGATGATGACGTTGCTGTCACCGAGGGCGTTGTCGGTCGCGGCCACGAGGGTCCCGCCGCTGATGGCGGTGGTGCCGGAGTAGGTGGAGTTGCCGCCGAGAACGTTGTAACCAAAGACCTGCTGCACGTTGGTGCTGCCATCTATGGTTACGTAGGTGCCGGTGCCTGTTCCGTTGCGGGTGAGGTAGAAAGGGGCGGCTTTGCTGGTGTTGGTGCCGAGGAGAACGGTGCCGGTGCCCGTGCCGGTGGTGATGGAGGCGGCGTTGATGATGCCGCCGGCGTCGAAGCCTTCGCCGTTGTAACCGATGTGAAACTGGCCGGTGCCGCCGGTGCCGGCGCCCAAGGTGATGGTGCCGGTGCCGGTCCCGACGTTGAGCACGGCGGAATCCGTGATGCGGAGGTAGCCGTCGCCATTGTTGCCCACAACGAGGTTGCCGCCCACGGTCCAAACGGAGCCGGCATCGCCCAGATAAACGTCGCCCGTGCTGCCGGGGCTGTTGGCCACGACGGCGTTGCCTCCGGTGGTGACGATGCCTGCGCTGGAGAACGAGAGTTCGCCGATGCCACTGCCGCCCACCACGAGGTGGCCGGTGGAGGTGAAGGAGCCGCCATCGTAAACCGCCAGCGAACCATCCACTCCGGCGAGCACACCGATGGTGGCGGTGTTGGTGGTTACCGCGCCCTGATCGATCACGTTGAGGTAACCGTCCTGGGCATTGCCAACGAGGAAATCATTGGTGTTGGTCCAGGTGCTGCCCGGGCCGTTCAACTCGGCCATGCCACCCACACCGAGGGCGTTGTTGCCGATGGAGACGTTGGTGCTTTCCACCAGGCCGTCGTCGTAAATGTATAGATAGCCTTCGCCCTCCGCGCCGAGGTAAAGAGTGTTGGCGATGTCGAGTTTGCTGCCGGCGTCGCCGACATAAACTGCGCCGAAGCTGCCGCCGTTGTTACCAATGGAGGCGTAGGGGCTGGAGACCACACCGCCCGAGTGGATGTCCAATTCGCCATCACCTTGAACGCCCACATAGAGGTAGTCGGTGTTGGTCCACAGTGCGCCGCTGCCAAAGACTCCCATGTTGCCGTCAGTGCCGGCGGCGTAACCGATGTAACCGATCCGGTTGGTGATCGCGCTGCCGTTGGCCACATCCAGGATGCCGCTCCCGGAGAGGGTGTGGCCGACCACCAGGTCGTTGCCGGAGTGGCTGATCGAGCCCTCGTCGAGGATCAGCACGCCGTCGTCCACAAAGGTGCCGCCGGCGTAGGTGTTGTTGCCCGTCAGGGTGAGGGCACCGCCGCCGGTGACATTCAAGGTGCCCGACCCGGTGATCAGGCCGGAGAAGAGATGATTGGCGTTGCTGTCGACGGTGAGGGTTGCGCCGCTGGCGATCGTGGTTGTGCCACTGCCAGCCAGCCCCCCGATGGTCTCGGTGAAGTTAACCTGCAAGGAGCCCGCGGCACCTACAGTGATCGGGCTGCTGGCAGAAAAGGCGCCGGCGCTGGCGTCGGCGAGGGTGCCGCCGTTGATGGTGGTGGTATCGGAGTAGGTGTTGCCCGTGTCTTTGAGAACGGTGTAGCCGGCGGTGACAACGATCTTGGTGTAGCCGGTGAGCGCGACAGCAGTGCCGCCTGCGGTGCCGTCCTTGGTGAGATAGTAGGGAGAGCCAGAGGTCGCCGTGGTGTTGAACTGGAGGGTGGCGGTGCCCGAGCCCGAGGAAATGGAATTGGCGTTGATGATGCCGCCGCCCGTGGCGGCTTCGAGCTCCGCGCCGCCGATGTTCAACGTGCCGTTGCCACCCGAGGTGGCGAGGGAAATGGTGTTGGTGCCGCCGGTGACAGAGACGATGCCGCCGTTAGCGACGGTGAGGATGCCGGTGCCGGCGTGGCCAACGATCAGGTCCGAAGAATTGTTCCAAGTGCCCCCGTCAACGATGACGGTGCCCACACCTGTGGCGTTGTTGCCGATGCGACCGATGGTGTTGGTAACCAGGCCGCCCGCGTTGATGGTCAGGTTGCCGCTGCCGCTGCCGCCGATAATCAACTCATCGTTCGGCGTGTTCCATGAACTGCCAACGCCGGAGACCAAGGCCGTGCCGGACGTGCCATTTTGAAGGCCAAGATAACTGTGGTCACCGCCCGAGCCCGTGGTAGTGACGTTGCCGCCGTCGAGCACATTCAACGTGCCGCTGCCGAGGTAACCGAGCGCCATGCCTTGCGAATTGGTCCAGGTGCTGCCCGTGCCGGTGATAGTGATGGTGCCGTTCGTGCTGCTAGCATTGCCAGCGACGCCGTATTTCGCCGTCACCTGGCCGCCGTTGATGACAGTCATCGTGCCGGTGCCACCGCCGACGGAGCCAATAATCACATCCTGAAAGGGCTGGCTGATGGAGCCGCCGTTGATCTCGAGGGTGCCGCCATCGACAGCCACGCCGTTGTTGAAGCCGACGCCATCGAAGTTGAGGGTGTTGGTCCCGGCAAGCACGAGTGTGCCGGTGCCTTTTTTCGATAGGTGGCCGGCGCCGGTAAGCGCGCCCATGATCAGGACATTGGTAGAGCCGCCGATATCGAAGATGTGTTCGCCGCTGGGCAATGCGAGGTTCAGCTGATTGGTCGTGTTGATGAAGTTGATGTCCGGTCCCGCGGCGGCAGTGAAATTGCCATTCAACGTGAGTGTCGCGACACCGTCGGTGTAGAAGAAATTGTGGACCACCGTGCGATCCACCGTGAAGTCCAAGTGTCCAACCGGCGTGGAGTTCACGATAATCGTTGACTGACCCCCGTGGTCGCCGAACTGGGCAATGTCTGTCGGACCCGGGGCATTTCCGTCTACCCAGCTGTTGCCATCCACGAAGGTATCGTCCGTGCCCGACCACACAATTTGTCCGCTGACGACGGCAGTGCTTAAGCACAGGCAAACAAAGCCCCACAGAAGGGGCAGGAGGCGCGTTCTCATGGGGGGTGACTCAATGTCGAATGGTCATTCCGGCAGCAAGGACCATTCCGCTTGCGAGTCCGACGTCGCTTTTTACAACAGAGATTTCCGACGGCGATAGCTCAAGCCGGCGGCGGCAAGGCCGGCCAGCATCAGCGCGTAGGTCGAGGGCTCAGGGACGGGGCTGAAGTTGAGCAGCAGGTCGTTGCCGTTTTGGGTGAGGAAGAAAT
>JBIQJF010000064.1:0-14010 GCA_044507675.1 Opitutales bacterium
CACCGGCGCCCCACCGACCGGCACAAGCAACAATACCGGAGCACCCGACGCTGGTTCGGTCCGGAGGACTTTAAGTATGAGGCGAAGACGCAGCGGCTCATCTGCCCGGCGGGCAAGCGGCTCTACGGCACCGGTCGTGAAGTCACCAACGCGCAGGGTTACCGGGTCAGTCACTACAAGGCCGCCAAGGACGCATGCCTGCACTGCGCCCTGCGCGAACGTTGCCTGCGCCATCCGGAGTCTGGTCAACCGCGGCAGGTGCGGGTGTTCCACGGTCGCGTGACGGAGACGCTCACCTCGCGCATGAGAGACAAGATCGACACTCCCGAGGGCCGCGCGATCTACAGCCGACGGCTGGGCATCGTCGAGCCGGTCTTCGGCAACATCGGAGCCCAAAAGGGCATGAACCGCTCAACCCTGCGCGGGACTGTGAAGGTCAACATCCAGTGGCGGCTCTACTGCCTGGTCCACAACCTCGAAAAGGTCTGCCGAGCCGGGGCCATGAGCAACTGATGGGGCCGGATCGGGCAACGCGGCCCGCCCCAAGCCCCCCCCGCGTCGCGCCATCGCTCGATCCCGACCTTCCCTTCGTTTTTGGGCGCATCGGACCAAAAAATCGTCCTTTCAATCCGCTCACCACAAAATCCAGTCACCAAACTCGACACGAACCCCTTTTCCGACAGTCTCGTTTGGGAAACTCCCTACACACCCCGCCCGTTGGGCACCCCTCTTCATAGAGGGGATTTCAATTCCACTTTTTGCGCTTCTTGCCCGCCAGCCATAGCCTCGGCGACGGCTGGTGCTTTTTGTGGTCAATCGTTCAGTGGGCCAGGCAAGCCCGCGCGGAGCGCGGGCTCCACCTTATTCGGCTTCGGTCCAGACGAGCACGGTGCCGTCTTTGCGGGTGGGCGTGGTGCCGGGCCAGTCGGCGCCGTAGGGTTCGCCGGTGCGCGGGTCGAGGCCAACGAAGCGATTCGTCTTCAATGAGAGCAGCATGCACTGACGGTCGCGCAGCATGTCCTGCCACAGGAACAGACTGGCGGCGGTCTCCTGCTTCATCGGACGCACATCGGCGGAGAGGCCGGCGCCGATCACGGTGAGCCAGCCGCTGCCGTCCATCGCTTCGAGCGCGACACGGCCCTGGCCGCGGTCGTGCACGCGGAAGTGCGATTGCTCGCTCGTCGCCTGTTTCGAGCCGGGCGGCGCGGAATGCAGCATGCCGTGCGGGTTGGCCCAGACGACGCTGCCATTGGCGAGATTCGTGAACGTGACGACCTTGCCGAGGGGGATGTTTTTCGAGCGATCGGCGAGCGGTTCGTCCACGCGGAAGCTCGCGAAGTCGGCATGACCGCCTTCCTTGCCGGCGGTGTTGAACGCGAAGAGTCCGAGCCGCGTGCCTTGGAAGGTTTTCAACTGATACGGCAAACGGAGCAGGCCGCCGATGTCGGTGAAGGTTTTGCCGTCGGTGCTGTAGCTGAAGTGCGCGAAGTCCTCGTCGTAATCGCCGGTGGCGCGCAACCACACTCGCGGTGAAGTGAGCGGCCGTTCGATCGTCTCGTTCTTCAACTGCTCGTAATAGCGCAGCGTGAAACCCGCATCGGTGCGCACGACGCCGAGCGTGGCGAAGGGCATGTTCACGAGCGCGAGGCCGGCGGTGTCGCCGGGTTGCAGGCCGGAGGCGTCGAGTTCGGCGGTGGCGATGGAGACGGGGCCGATGACGCGTTGCGTGAGCGTGTTTTTCGCCCAAAGGAATTGCGAGGCGGGCAGCGTGTGCAGGCGGAGGACGCCCGGTTTTTCGGTGAGCGACCATTTTGCGTTCACCGGGTTGTGGTTCCACTGCCAGACGGGCAGCAGTTTCGAACCTGCGAAATCATCGCTGCGTTCATACGGAGCGTGAGCCTCAACCTTGGCTGCGACGGCCGGCTTGGTCCATGTGCGCGGGGTGCGGCCGAGATTGCCGGGCAGGCCGAAATACGGCCAGCCGTCCTGCCACGTCACGGGCGAGAGCGCGGTGGTGCGGCCGACGGAGCGGAAATCCATCATCGAAAATCCCCACCATTCGCCATTGGGCAGGTCCACGATGCCGCCTTGGTGGAGCGGCACGGCGCCGTGCTGGTCGCCGCCGGGTTCGTTGAGGCGGAAGGTCGCACCGGGCTCGGGCACTTTCATGTTGAGACCGATGGGATTCAGCAACCAGCCGCGTTGCGTGCCGAAGGTTTCCTTGGCGGCGATGACCGTGGTCTCGTAGGAGCCGTGAATGTGATCGGCGCGCGCGGCCTGCATGCGGCCGGTGGGCGCGTAGTTGGCGCTGATGATGTAATACTTGCCGTTAATCTTGTAGATGTGGTGACCCTCGCCCATCGCGTTGCCGCGCGGGATGACGACGCGCTCGCTGCCCTCGATGAAGCCGCTGAGGTCGGAGTTGAACTCGATGATCTTCACCTCGTCGTAGCCGTAAACCGCATAGATGCGTCCGTCGTCGTCAAAGAGCACGGACAGGTCGTGGATGCCGGTTTTGATGGAACGATGTTTCCACGGACCCGCGGGGTTGGTGGCCGTGAAGACCTGCAGGCTGTGACCGTTGACGTTGGAGAAGAGATAAAACGTGCCTTTGTTGTAGCGGATGCACGGCGCCCAGATGCCCTGGCCGTAGGCTTCCTTGCCGTTCTCGAGGTTGAAGTCGGGCCCGAGTTCGAGGCGGTCGAAAGCGTAGCTGAGGAATTTCCAGTTAACGAGATCCTTGGAGTGCAGGACCACAAGGCCGGGCATCGAGTGCATCGTGGTGCCGGCGAGATAGAAATCTTCGCCCACGCGGATCAGGTCGGGATCGGAAAACTCGTCGTAGAAGAGCGGATTCGTGAACGTGCCGTTGCCGTTGTCGGCGGTCCACGAGCTCGCGGCGGTGGCCGCGAGAGTGAGGGTGAGAGTGAAAGCGAAGATGGTGAGAAGGCGGAGCATGGGGATGGTTTTGTAGGGCGGGATTTCCAAATCCCGCCGGGTTGCGTGGAGGGCACATCTCCCGATGTGCCGCGGCCCAGCGGGAGCTGGGCCCTCCAAAGGCGGGGTTCGGAGACCCCGCCCTACAAGTTACGGGGTTGATATCCGGAAAATCGTCAGCGAGTTGGCGGGGGCTTCGTAGGTGAAGGCGGCGGACATAGGCACGGTTTCGGTGACAGGGGCGACAACCGGCGGCGCGCCGTCGGTGTTGACGACGTCGGCGTCGGCGCCGCCGAAGACGATGCGTTGTGCCGTGGCGGGAAGTTTTTTCGCGCCGGCGAGCTTCACGGCCACGGGTTGCGCGGCGGCCTCGCCGTTGACGATTTTCACGATGAGGTCGCCACTTTGGCTGTCGCGCACGGCGGAGGCGGTGAGCTTCGCACCGGCGGGGGCGGCGTCGAATGCGACCGGCACCGCGGCGTCGCCCATGTTATGGCCGAAGAGTTTTTGCACGGTGTAGTTGAGGCTCGGGAAGACCTCGGTGGCGTTGAAGTAAATCATGTCGGGGTGCCACTGCGTGTGCTGGCGGCGGGCGAGCAGCGGCGCGTAGGAAGCGAGCACGACGACATCGCCGTTGCGCTCGAGGCTGGTGAGATGCGCGGCCTCGGCAATCGCGGTGCGCAGGGTGTTGCGCCGGTCCTGCTCGTGCGCGGCGTATTCGCCGAGATAGACCTTCGGGCCGTTGCGATCGTAGCTGTCGTAACGGGCGAGGTTGTCCCACATCCATTGCGGCGGGACGTAGTAATGCTCGTCCACCAGCGCGAGGTTCAGCTTGCGGGAAAAGGCCCAGCCTTTCTCGAAATCCTCGCCGCTGGCGAAGGGGCCGGAGGTGCCGATGACGACGATCTCGGGATGTTTCTCCTTCAGCACGGCGTGGATCATCGCGAAGCGTTCCTCGAATTCCAGCGTGATGGCGTCCTCGTTGCCGACGCCGAGGTATTTCAGGCCGAAAGGCTCGGGGTGACCGGCGGCGGCGCGCACGGCGCCCCATTTCGAAGTCGCGGGACCGTTGGCCCATTCGACGAGATCGAGGATGTCCTGGATGTAGCCGGGCATCTCTTCGAGCGGCAGGCCTTCCTGGCCGCGGCCGGGCGAGTGACCCGCGTGCTGGCAGCACACGCCGGCGGTGACGACGGGCAGGGGAATCGCGCCGATGTCTTCGCAGAACTGGAAATATTCGAAATACCCGAGCCCCATCGTCTGGTGATAACCCCACGAGTTGCGCGCGGCGCGGCGTTGTTCGACCGGGCCGACGGTGTGCTTCCAATCGTAGTAGGCATGGATGCCCGTGCCGTGCACGAGGCAGCCGCCGGGAAAGCGCACGAAACGCGGTTTGAGGTCGGCGATCGTCTGCGCGAGGTCGCGACGCAGGCCGTTGGCGCGGCCCTTGAAAGTGTCGTGCGGCATCAGCGAAACCATGTCGAGCGCGAGCCCGCCCTGGTCATGCGCGAGCAGGACGAAACGTGCCGCGGAATCGGAACGCGACGGCGTGAGTGTGGCCGTGTGTTTTGTCCATGTGCGGCCGGAGACCGTGAACTTCGCCTCGGCGAGCACGCTGCCATCCTTGCCTTCGAGGCGGATGGTCACGGGCATGGGTTTCGCCTGATCACCGTTGCGCCACATGATGCCCATGTAGGCTTGATAGGCCCAGAACGAGGCCTCGTAAGCCTGTCCGCCCACGAGGGGAATCTGGTCGAAGCCTTGGTTGGCGATGCCCACGCCGTCGCCGGGCTTGGTGACGGTGAGGATCAGGTAATGCGGATTGTTGGCGTGCACCGGCCGCGAATTGCCGAGCCCGAGGTGGCCTTCGCCCTCGCCGGTCTTCACGAGATCCCAGAAGGAGAACGGGCCCCATTTCGCCTGTTCGGTGGGACTGTATTCGAAGGAGCGATTCTGGATCAGCTCGGCGTAGAGGCCGCCATCGGCCGCGTAGTTGAGGTCTTCGAAAAAGATGCCGAAGAGCTCCGGGCTGATGGGCTTGGCCGGAGCGGCGAGATCAACCGTGAGCGTGCGCGGCGCGGCGGCGAAAGCGGCGGAGGAAAGCGTGAAAGTGAGCGCGAGGGTGGTGAGGAGGCGGAGCATGGGGAAAGGGGTAGGACCGGTCTTCGACCGGTCGCGGCCAGTCGAAGACTGGCTACTGGGAAATGCGAATAACGTGAGCGTTGGCGACGGACGGAGGATTTCGAGCTGAGAGAAGGTGGACCGTAACGGGGGAGATTTTTCTGTAGAGTTGTAGGGCGGAGCTTCCAAATCCCGCCCTGTTTGGTGGAGGGCACATCTCCCGATGTGCCGCGGCCCAGCTGGAGCTGGGCCCTCCAAAGGCATCAGCGGTGGTTTGACTCCCCTTTCAGACGCAGCGTGTGGCCGAGGTCTTCGATCTCGAAGAAGCGCGCGCGTTCGACGCGACGATTGGGTTGGTGGATCACCATCATGAGGCGGCCGTCGAAAGTATTGAAGAGCATCGGATGGCCGCCGTCGTCGCTCCAAAGCGGCTCGGCCTGTTGTTCCCACGGACCGAACACGCTGCCGCTCGTCGAGCGCGCGATGCCGACGGCGTATTTGTTCGGCCCGTAGCTCGACCAGAGCATGAGCAGCGTGCCGTCCTTCGTGCGATGCAGCCAGTTGCCGTCGCTGACGTAGGCGTGGTAGCGTTTGCCTTGGTAAAGTTCGCCGATGTCGCCGCGGCAGCGCACCCACGGACCTTCGGAGGCGGAGAAGAGCAGTTTCGGCTCGCCGACGGCTTTCGAGAGATCGTCGCTGAGACGCACAATGTCGAAGCTGCCGTCGGTGATTTGCGCCCACTCATGGCAGAACACCATGTAGGGCACGCCGTCCTCGATCCACAGGCTGCCGTCGAGCGCCATCCAATTGTGCGGCGTCTGCGGTCCGTGGCCGAAGGGTTTGAACGGTCCCAGCGGAGAATCGGCCACGAGGATTTCGGTGCCGCGCTTCACATTCTGCGGCCGGCCGGCCGGCGTGGGCAGCGTGTCCTTCGACGTGATCGTCACGAAGAGATAATATTTTCCGCGATAGTGGTGCACCTCCGGCGCCCACACCGTTTCGCGGCCCCAGTGGTCGGCGGGCACTTCCCACACCGGCACGGGATCATCCCAGGTTTCGAGGTCCTCGGTTTTGAAAACCATCACGGCCTTGCGCTCGATGCCGGCGTCAAAGATGCCGGATGTCGTCGTGCCGTAGATGTAGTAGGTTTGCGTGGCCGGATCGGGCAGCACGAAGGGATCGCGAATGCGGACTTCAGAGCGTTGCACGCTAGCGGAGAGGGCCGCGGCGAAAGCGCAGAGAAAAGCGAACGCAGCGAGCGGACGGACGGGGGTAAGGCGCGTCATGGGAAACCAGCGTTGAGGCTGTGCGTGGGGTTTCGAGGGAGGCTGAAGTGGACCGTAACGTGGGAGGTGTAGGGCGGGGTCTCCGAACCCCGCCTTGCTTGGTGGAGGGCACATCTCCCGATGTGCCGCGGCCCAGCTGGAGCAGGGCCCTCCAAGGGAGGGATTCGGAGATCCCTCCCTTACAACAACGGGCAGAGTGGATTTGAACTCTTATGTAGGTCGGCGCTTGCGCCGACCGCCAGGCGCGAGGTCGTCCCAAGGAACGACCTTACATCGAACTGAAGGCGGAACCTGCGCTCGCAGATCGAGCACACCCCGTCGCTGCGCGCCGCCCCTCTTGATAGAGGGGAACCAAACCTGGGCTGCGAAAATCCCCTCTGGAGAGGGGTGCCCGAAGGGCGGGGTGTGGAGGGAAGCCGCCTCAGCCGCCCAGCGTGAACTCCGGCAGATGCACGATCTTGCCGCCCTTCAGGGCGGATTCGTGCGCGCACAGCCCGACGCAGGTCCAGTTGGCGGATTTGACCGCATTCGGAGCCGGGTCGCGCCCCTCGACGAGGGCGGACAAAAATTCGTGCACGAGGTGCGGATGCGAGCCGCCGTGGCCGGCGCCTTGCGTGAAGCTGAGGTGCGTCTTCTTGCCGAGATCGTAGACGCCCTTGGTCGTGAACTTTCGGATCTCCTTCGGCAGGCGTTTGGCGAAATCCGGCACCTTGATCTTCTTCGGAATCTTGTGCTCGGGTTTCTTCGCGGTGTGCAGGACATGCGGCTCGTGCTCGATCAGCGTCCACTCGAACGACTGCTTCGAGCCGTAGACGTCGATGCTCTCGCGATACTGGCGTGCGGTGTCGAAGAGCGAGCGGATGATGCGCGCGGTGAGGTCGCTGTCCTTCAGTTTCACGTGCGCGGTCTCGACAGCGAAGGGCGAGTTGTAGTGCTTCACCAACTCGGGGCGGATCGTGCCCGAGCCGAAGCAGGAAACGTATTCGGCCGCGGCGTCGGTCAGCGCGAGCATCGGGCCGACGCAGTGCGTGGCATACCACATCGGCGGGAGGCCGGGCCAGTAGTTCGGCCAGCCGTCCATGTCCTGCTGGTGGCTCGCCTGGAGGAACTGCAGCTTGCCCAGCTGGCCGCGGTCGTAGAGTTCCTTGATATAAAGGTATTCGCGGGCATAGACGACCGTCTCCATCATCATGTAGCTGAGGCCGGTCTTCTTCGTGAGATCCACGATGCGGCGGCAGTCGGCGATGGAGGTCGCCATCGGCACGGTGCAGGCGACGTGTTTGCCGGCCTTCAAGGCCTTGATGGACTGCTCGGCGTGGTCGGGAATCGGGGTGTTGATGTGGACCGCGTCGATTTCCGGATCCTTGAGCAGCTCGTCGTAGCTCTCGTAACGCTTCGGCACCTCGAAGGCATCGGCCACGGCGTCGAGCTTCTTCTTGTTGCGTTGGCAGACGGCCACGAGATTGGCATTCGGATGCGCCTGATAGATGGGAATGAATTCGGCGCCGAAGCCGAGACCGATGATGGCGACGTTGATCTTGCGGGTGCTCATGGGGAAACGGGGTTGAAGTGTTGACGGAGAAACTGGAGGCCCTCGCGGGCAAAGGTGTCTTGGTCGGGGGCGCGGCGGTTCCAGATGCACACGGCGCCGGCGAGGTCGCGGTTGTCGGGCGTGAAACTTTCGATCACGACCAAACCCTGGTAACCGACGGTGCGCAGGCCGCGGGCAAGCGAGGCCCAGTTGGTGAGGCCGGTGCCGGGAATGCCACGTTGATTTTCGGAGACCTGCACGTGCAGGAGATGCGGACCGGCGGTGAGCACCGCCTGCTCGAGATTGTCTTCTTCAATCGTCATGTGGAAGGTGTCGATCATCACGCCGGCGGCCGGGTGGCCGACGTCGCGCGCCATGCGCACGGCGGCGGCGGCGGTGTGGACGAGATCGGTTTCGAAGCGGTTCAACGGCTCGATGGCGATGCGCAGACCGCGCGCGGCGGCGGCTTCGCAAGCCGTGCGGATGCCGGCGACCGCGAGCTGCCACTCGGCGCGGCGCCCGGTCTCGGGCAATTGCCGGCGCTTGCCGACCTCGGCGTAGAGCGGACCGCAGAACATCGGCGCGCCGACCTCGACGGCGAAATCGAGGCAGGACGTGATGTAGTCCTGTGTGTTCTGTCGAACTTTGGCGTCGGCATTGGTCAGGTCGCGGCCCGGGCCGAAGGCGCCGCAGACGGACACCTTGAGGTTGTGATCAGCCGCGAGCCGGCGGATGTGTTTTGGATCAACGAGCGCCGGGTCCTCGAGTGGGAGTTCCACGGCGGCGAAGCCGAGCTGCGCGATGCGTGGAAGGAGGCTTTCCGCCGCTTGGGTTGTCAGGGGCGAAGTCCAAAGCCAGGTGCTGGCACCGATCTGCATGGGGCGTCCGCGGTCAATGGCCGGCATTGAGGTTCACGGGTCGGTAGCCGCCGCGGGACTTGAACCAGAAGATCAGGCCCAGATACGCTGCGAGCATGATGGCGGGAAACACCGTGACGGAGGCGAGCGCCTGCTGGCGGGCTTCCTTGGCGACCACGTTGACCTTGTCCGCCGTCGCGGCGGGCAGCGTGGCGACCTTGTCGGCGTCAACCGCCGTGTAGCTGCCGAGCACGTAGTGGTCCTCGCGCGAGACCTGCGCGTAGATGCCGGGCATCTGTTCGTTGATGGCCGCGCGGGCGGTGCGCTCCTGGAATTCGCCGATGAGCGGACCACCGATGACACCCGCCGTGAG
The DNA here is from genome assembly GCA_044507675.1 of Opitutales bacterium. Classification (GTDB taxonomy): domain Bacteria; phylum Verrucomicrobiota; class Verrucomicrobiia; order Opitutales; family Opitutaceae; genus Lacunisphaera. Next base: position 9,106 of record JBIQJF010000064.1, read on the forward strand.
CATGCCGATGCCGCCGATGGCGTTGAGCGTGAGCGCGCCGCCCTTGGGGGACTGCTCCGACACGACGCCGAGCGTGGTCGGCCAGAAGAAGGTCTTGCCGAGGCCGTAGAGCGTGGCCGCGGCGAAGATGGCGAACAGCCCGCTGCTGCGCGAGAGCAGGAAGAGGCCCACGATGGCGAGGCCGGCGGAAACGGCGAGCAGGCCGAGCGGGGAAAGCGCGCGCACGATGGGACCGGCGAAGAACCGCAGGACGACCATGATGAGCGAGGTGTAGATCAGCACCCAGAGCGGGCTGTAACCGGCCTGCGTGAGCGGCTCCTCCATGATGCCGGTGATCGCGGCATCGGTGCCCAGCTCCGTCGTGGCGAGCGGCACCATCAGCAGGCACAACAGCACGATCAGCCCGCGGCCGAGCGAGCGGCAATACAGGCCGTAGGCCACCAACATGACGCCGAGCAGCGAGAAGACGACGGTATTGCTCCAACCGAAGACCTCGCCGAGCTGCTTGATCACGAGGTAACCCGCAATCGCGGCGCCGAGCACGCCGAACTCGCCGAGCATTTCGCGGTAGGAGGTGCCGGCGGCCACGCGTTCGTTCACGGGGAACTGCGCCTTGATGAGCATCACGAGATAAACCAGCGCGGGAATCGCCAGCACATAGAGCAGCACGCGCCAGTCGTCGGCCACCCGTGTGCCGAGCACGATCGTGATTACGCCGCCCAAGGCGAGGCCGCCCGGCCAGCCGGCATGCAGGATGTTCAACCACTTCGTCTTGTCCTTGTTGAACATGGTGGCGACGACCGGGTTGATGAAGGCCTCGACCGTGCCGTTGCCGAGACCGAGGATGACGGAGCCCCAATAGAGCATCTGGAACGCGCGGGCTCGCGCGGCCGTGAGCGTTTCGCCGCTCAGTTCGGTGCCACCGGGGTGGATCACGCCATAGGCCGCCAGCGCCAGTCCGGCATAGACGGCGTAGCAAACAAAGCTGAAGACCATCGCGGCGCGGTAGCCGATGCGGTCGATCACGAGGCTGAACAGGATGATCGAGATCGCGAACGGCCAGACGCCGGCGCCGAAGAGCACCTGCGCCTGCACCTTGTCGAGGCCGAACTCGGCCGGCCAGAGCGCCGGGTCGTTGACCAGGAACGCGCGGGTCACGAAAGCGAAGGAGGTGGTGATGAGGGCGATGAAACATCCCCAGAACAGGCCCATGTGGGGCGCAGCCGGAGACGGGGAGACGGACGGAGCAGTCGTCATGATGGGGCGTGGGGTTGCCCGCAGTATGCCAGCGCCGCGGGTTCGGGTCTAGGATTCAGCCGGAGGATTGCGGTGTATGATTGCGACAAGGGGGCTCCGCTACGTCAGGTCCCCACACACCCCGTCGCTTCGCGCCACCCCTCTTCATAAAGGGGACCCGAGCCAGGGTTGCCTTGATTCCGCTCTGGAGAGGGGTGCCCGGCAGGGCGGGGTGTGGCGGGGTGGAACCGGCGCTCCGCGCAGGTTGGTTTGGGAACGCCCTTCAGCCCGCGCGGAGCGCGGGCTCCACCTTACAGCCGAGCTGCTCTCACTCCGCGCCGCGCTGTTTCCGGTAATCCGTCGGCGCGACGCCCATGATGCGGCGGAACTGGCGCGAGAAGTCGCTGTGGTCGTAGAAGCCGACTTCGAGCGCGATTTCCGTGGCGCGCCGGCTGGTCGAGCGCAGCAACTCCGCCGCGATGGCCACGCGCATGCGCACGAGGTAGGTGCGCGGGTTCATGCGGAAGGTCTGGTTGAACCGCCGCTCGAACTGCCGCACCGACATGCCGGAGAGTTTGGCCAGCTTCCCGATGTCGAGCCGCTCCGCGTAGTGCTCCTTCAGGTAGTCGGCCGACGGCGCGAGGTCGAGGAAGGGCTGGATCGCCGCGCGCGCGCCCTCGTAGCTGCGCACCGTTCCATACACGCCGCAGACCCGCCCGGCGCTGTCGTGCAGCGGCAGCTTGTTGGTTTCGCACCAGCCGGGCTCGCCGAGCACGTTGGGGAACAGTTCGATGATCCCGAGCACGGGCTGCCCTGTGGCGATCACGCGACGGTCGCCGTCGCGGTAGCGCTCCGCCAATGCCGGCGGAAAGATGTCCTCGTCGCGCAGTCCGACAATCTCCGACTCGGACTTGTAGCCACAGCGCTGCGCGAAAGCCGTGTTGGCGAACATCAGCCGGCCTTCCAGGTCCTTGGCGAAGAAGAGCGTATGCGGCACCAATTCGAAAAGCTGGCGGAATTGCCCTCCTTGCAAGCGCCGGGCCCAGGCTTCGCGGCTGCGCAGGCGCGCCGATGTCGGTTCCATACACGGAAAAGTGCGCCTCCACCCTAGCGAGTCAAACGGGGTTTTGATAGGTTGGGGGTAACCAGCCCCGCCGGAGACCGTCACCCTCCGCTCCTCCCCATGCAACAGCCCCGCCTGCTTCCGCTTGTCCTGTTCCTTCTGCTCGCGCCCGTGATTTTCGCCGCCGCGTCCGCTCCCGTCGTGGTGCCTGCCGCCGATGCGCGCCGTCTCGAAATTCTCTTCCTCGGCGCGCCGACCGCCAACGGCCCCGGCCACGACCCGATCTCACGTTATCGTGTGCTGAAGAAGGCGCTCGGCGTCACCGGCATCAATCTCACCTACAGCGAGAGTCTCGACGAGGCGCTGCGTCCGGAGTTCCTCGGCCAGTTCGACGCCGTGCTGCTCTACGCCAACTGGCCGCGCCTCGGCCCCGCGCAGGAAAAGGCGCTCTTCGACTACATTGCGGAGGGCCGCGGCTTCCTGCCCATCCATTGCGCGTCGGCCTGCTTCGGCCACTCCGGCGAATTCATCAAACTCGTCGGCGCCCGCTTCCAGCGTCACGGTGGCGAGGTCTTCGCGCCGGTGAACATCACGCCCGACCACCCGATCCTGCAGGGCCTCGGCCAACTCGAGGCGTGGGACGAGACCTACGTGCACGACCGCCACCACGACGATCGCACCATCCTCCAGGTCCGTCGCGATGCGAACGGCGACGAGCCGTGGACCTGGGTGCGCACGCACGGCAAGGGCCGCGTGTTCTACACCGCTTCCGGTCACGACCACCGCGTGTGGGACCAGCCGGAATTCCACGCGCTGCTCCGCAACGCCATCACCTGGTCCGTCGGCGATGCCGCCCTCGCGAAGCTCACCAAGCTCGGCCTCCCCGAACTCCCGCAGCAGGACGTGCTGCTCCCCGACTACCGCCGCCGGAAGGCCATCACCCGCGCGCAGGTCGCGCTCTCGCCGGCTGACAGCGCCAAGCTCATCCAAGTGCCGCCCGGTTTCGAGGCTGCGCTCTTCGCCTCCGAGCCCGATATCGTCAACCCGATCCACGTTGCCTGGGATCATCGCGGCCGCGCCTTCGTCATCGAGACGATCGACTATCCGAACAACCTCCAGGACGGCAATCTCGGCAACGATCGCATCAAGATTTGCGAGGACACCGACGGCGACGGCCGCGCGGACAAGTTCACGATCTTCGCCGACAAGCTCTCCGTCCCCACCTCGCTCACCTTCGTCAACGGCGGCGTGCTCGCCACCAATGGCACCGAACTGGTCTTCCTCAAGGACACCGACGGCGACGACGTGGCCGACGTGCGGCAGACACTCGTCACCGGCTTCAGCATGCGCGACACGCACGCCGGTCCGTCGAACCTGCGCTACGGCTTCGACAACTGGATCTACGCCACCATCGGCTATTCCGGCTTCGAGGGCGAGGTCGGCGGCCAGCCGCTGAAGTTCACGCAAGGCCTCTTCCGTTTCACGCCCGACGCGCGGCAGATGGAATATCTCCAGCCCACCACCAACAACACCTGGGGCCTCGGCTTCACCGAAGAGTTCAGCATCCTCGGCTCCACCGCCAACGGCAACCCGTCGTGGGTCTTCACGCTCCCGCGCGAGCGCTACGAAGCCTTCGGCCTGAACCAGTCGCGCACGCCCCGCGCCGACGACAATCCCTACTTCTACCCCAGCTCGATGGACATCCGCCAGGTGGACGTGCACGACAAATACACCTCCGGCGCCGGTCACGCCTTCTACACCGCGCGCCGCTTCCCGGCGGACTACCAAAACCGCGCGGCCTTCGTCACCGAGCCCACCGGCAAGCTCGTGGGTGTGTTCGACGTTGAGCCTGAAGGCGCGTCATTCAAAGCCCGCCAGCGGCCCAACAACATCTTCAACAGCGGCGATGCGTGGACCTCGCCCGTCGCCGCCGAGGTCGGGCCCGACGGTGCGCTCTGGATCTGCGACTGGTATAACCTGATCGTGCAACATAACCCCACGCCCAACGTCGCCTCTTCCGGCGTGGACGCCGAGATCGGCAAGGGCAACGCCTACCAAACGCCCTTGCGCGACAAGAGCTACGGTCGCATCTGGCGCGTTTATCCGCAGGGCTCCGTCAACGAACCCGCCCCGCGTCTTGATCCGAACAAGGCCGACACGCTCCTCGCGACCCTCGGTCATCCCAATCTCCTCTGGCGCCTGCACGCGCAGCGTCTCCTCGTCGAGGGCGGCTTCCGTGCCCTGGCTCCGAAGCTCCGTGCGCTGCTCGACCAAGGCCGCCCTGCGGCGATCCACGCGTTCCACACGCTCGCCGGTCTCGGCCAGCTCGACGCTGCGACAGTGAAGACGGCGCTCGCTTCGCCGGAGTTCGGGGTGCGTCGCGCGGCCTTCGAGATCGCCGGCCGTTCGCATCCGGATCTGCTCCGCCAGCACTTCCTCGGCGCCACCTCGGTGTATCCGCCCGCCGCCGGCGCCCGCGAATGGCTGGAACTGTTCGGCGCGGTCTCGCGCCTGCCTGCGTCGCCCGAGATCGGCCGCCGGTTGTTTCTGATCGCTGCTGCCAATGCGGAACTGTTCTCCGCTGATCCGTCGCTTGCGGCCGGTTG
>JBIQJF010000065.1:0-13804 GCA_044507675.1 Opitutales bacterium
CACGCGCTCATCCAGGCGCATCTCGCCGGCCGCGCCAAGACACCCAACCTCATCACGCTGGAGCGCGTGGACAGCACCAATTCCGAAGCCGAGCGCCATCTCGCCGCCGGCAGCCGCACGCCGCTCGTCATCCTCGCGCGCGAACAAACGCAGGGCCGCGGACGTCGCGGTCGTGTCTGGCACAGCCCGCCCGCCGGCAATCTCTACAGCACCTTCGTTTTCCGACCCAAGCTGGAGCCTGCGCGCCTGCAGGATTTCACGCTCTGGATGGGGCTCAACATCTGCGAACTGATCGCCAACTTTTGCTCCATCGAACCCGGCCTCAAATGGCCCAACGATGTTCTCATCAACGGTCGCAAGGTTGGCGGCATGCTCACCGAGGCCCGCATCGACGCCGAGGAAGTTCACGACCTTGTGTTCGGACTCGGCCTGAATCTCAACGGCCGCGCCAACGACCTGCCCAAGGATCTTCAGAAATCGGCCACTTCGCTCGCCGAGGTCGCCGGCGGCCCGGTGGACGTCAACCGCTTCGCCGCCGCCCTCATTGGCCGCGTGATTTCCGCCTGCAACCGCTTCGTCGAGGACGACTACCGCGATAAGTTCGCCGAACTCTGGGCACGCTTCGATGTCCTGCGCGGCCAGCCGGTCACCGTCACCCAAGGCAATCGCACCATCGCCGGCACCGCCACCGGCATCGATGCGGAGGGCTCGCTGATCGTGCGCACCTCGGCGGGTCGCACGGAGCGTTTCCGCGCCGGTGAGGTCACACTCAGCCGGGACGCCGTGCCCGCGGTCTGATACGAGGCTTGCGGGTCGGACGGATTCCTCGTCTAACTCCCTTTGCATTCGCGGCATGGCCGATATCCCCGACATCACCATCGAGGTCAGCAATCTCGTCAAAACCTACGGCTCGCTGACCGCCGTCAATCACCTCAGCTTCACGGTGAAACGCGGCGAGATTGTCGGCCTGCTCGGTCCCAATGGCGCGGGCAAGAGCACGACCATGCGCATCCTCACCGGCTATCTGCCGGCGACCTCCGGTTCCGTGCGCATCTGCGGCCTGCCGGTAGCCAGTCATCCCGAGGCCACGAAACGCCACGTCGGCTACATGCCGGAGAACAATCCCCTGCCCGAGGACATGCGCGTCTCCGAATATCTTTGGTTTCGCGGCCGCCTGAAGGAGATGCCCCGCGCCAAGCTCCGCGCTCGCATCGACGAAGTCCTCGAACTCTGCGATCTCAAACGCAACCGCCACCGTATCCTCGGCCGTCTCTCGAAGGGCAACAAGCAGCGCGTGGGCATTGCCGAGGCCATCCTCGCCGAACCGGCCGTGATCATCATGGACGAGCCGACCATCGGCCTCGATCCGCACCAGATCATCATCGTGCGCAATCTCATCGCGAGTCTCCGCGGGCGCATGAGCGTCATCATCTCCAGCCACATCCTGCCCGAGATCGAGGAGACTTGCGATCGCGTGCTCATCATCAACGGCGGACGCATCGTCGCCGAGGGCTCGCCCGCCGATCTCCGACACGAGATCTTCGGCCACACGACCTACCGCGTGGATCTCGCCGGCGACACCACCAACCTCGCCGCCGATCTCGCCGCCCTCGATCCCGATCTCAAGGTTTCCAGCCTCGGCGAACCCGGCGCCGATGGATTCCTCTCCGCCACGCTCATGACGTCGTCCACCGCGGATCTCGGCGAGAAGCTCCTGCTCGGCCTGCCGCCCCGCGGCTACCGCATCCGCGCCCTCGGCCACATCCAGCCCACGCTGGAGGATGTCTTCCTCGCCGCCACCCGCCGCAGTTGGGATGCGCGTTTGCCCGACAAGAAACCCAAGCTCGAAGGCGACAGCCGCGCCCCGCTTCCGAAAGTATGAATTATGAAGCACAAATTAAGAAAACCCTGACTCCGGAAAACCATACCCAGCGCCGCCCTTCCTCTCCTTTCTTAATTCATAATCCTTCCTTCTTACTTCCTCCCCCGTGCGTCACTACTTCACCATCCTCTCCCACGAGATCCGCGCGCTGCTTTACAACCCGAGCACCTACATCGCGGCCGTGCTGTTCCTGCTGGTGATGGGTTTCATCTTCACGGGCTTGCTCGAAGCCTACAGCCGCAGTCCACAGGAAACCCCGCCCGCGGTCGTGTTCTTCCAACTGTTCTGGATTCCGGTCTTCTTCATGGTGCCGCTCCTCACGATGAAGTCGTTCGCCGAGGAACGTCGCCTCGGCACGCTCGAAACCCTGCTCACCACGCCCGTCAGCACCGCCGAGGTCGTGCTCGGCAAATTTTCCGCCGCCTACTTTTTCTACCTGCTGCTCTGGGGTTCCACGCTCGGCTTTCATTACATCCTGCAGGTTTACGCCCGCGATCTTCGCTACCTCGACTCCGGCCCGCTCATCGGCGGCTATTTATTCGTCGCCGTCAGCGGCCTGCTCTTCATCGCGATTGGCATTCTTTGCAGCGCGCTCACCCGCAGCCAGGCCGTGGCCGGCATTCTCAGTTTCACGCTCCTGCTCGGCCTCATCGGCGGACTCAGCTACGTGAGCGAACTCGGCGCGTTGCATCAGGAATTCCTCTCGCCGTTCCGCACCACCCTCGAGGGCCTGCGCATCCCGAGCCACGTGGACGATTTCACCCACGGCATCGTGGACACGCGCCAGGTCTTTTTCTATCTGACCGGCGCCATTCTCGCATTGCTGTTCAGCATCCTCGGGGTCGAGGCCAAGATCCTCAACAGCTGACATGGCCAACTACGACAGCTTTCGCGCCGCCCGCTGGATCAGGTTCATCAACCTCATCCTCCAAGCCGTCCTCTTCCTGTCTCTGTTCGCCGGGCTCAACTACATCGCGCTGAATCACGCCTGGCGCTTCGACCTCACGGAAAATCGCCGTCATTCGCTCTCGGCCGAAACCCGCGCCTATCTCGCAGACTTGGAACGCGACGTCCGCGTCCTGGTTACCATCGGCTCCGACAACTCCGACGAGGAACTCGAGCAAGCCCGCCGCGACATCACCGGCCTGCTCCGCGAATACACCTACCATACCCGCAACAGTTCCAACGGTCGCATCGAAGTCCGCTACCTCGACATCTACCAGAACCGCCGCGAGGCCGAGACCCTCGGCCTCGACCAGCCCAACCAGGTCGTGCTTGTCACCGACCGCCACCGCCGCGTGCTTACGCTGGGCGACTTCTACACCACGCGCGATCTCCAGCGCGAAGGTTTCCACGGCGAGGCCACGCTCACCGCCGCGCTCCTCGACGTCACCAAGGCCGAGAAGAAAAAAATCTACTTCCTTTCCGGGCACGGCGAGATGAGTCCCAACGACGTGGACCGCCGCCGCGGCCTCTCCAACCTGCGCGACGAGTTGCGCCAGCGGAATTTTGAGATCGCGAGCCTGGATCTCAGCGTCACCCGCAAGGTTCCCGACGATGCCGCGCTCATCGTCGTCGCGTCTCCCTTGGGGCCGGTCAAACCCTTCGAGGAAGACCTGCTGCGCAAGTATCTTTCCCAACGGGCCGGTCGTGTCATCCTGATGCTCGATCCCGGCGTCGCCCATGGTCTCGACATTCTGGCGCTCGATTGGGGAGTCATCGTTTACGACAACGTCATCTACGATCTCGACCCGCGCAGCCTCACCGAAAATAGCGATGTGCGCCTTTGGAGATTCGCCCGTGACCCCGATAGCGGCATTACCGATAATCTCATCAATAATGACATGTCGCTCATCGTCGGCATGAGCCGGGTGGTGAACGACGATCCCGGGCGTTCTGCCGACGAAGATGGACTACGCGTCAAAAAGCTCGTCGCCACCAGCTCCGAAGCCTGGGGGGAAAGCAGCTACCGGCTTCGCAATGTCATGCCCGCCTACACGCCCGGGCAGGATCTCAAGGGCGAACTTGGCGTCATGGTAATCTCCGAACGCCTCAAGCCCGCCAATCTCGATCTCAGCGTGCGCGGTGGCCGGCTCGCCGTGCTCGGCACCGCGGATCTCGTTACCAACGACCGCATCATCACGGTCGGCAACCTCAACCTCTTCCTCGCCACCGTCAACTGGGCCGTCGAGCGCGACAACAAGCTCAACATCCCCGTCCGTCCCATCGAGCGTTTCCAACTGGCGCTCAGCGCGGAGGAACTCGTGCGCCTCCGCCTCGGTCTCCTCCTGGCCCTGCCGGGTGTCGTCGCCGCCCTCGGCCTCGTGGTTTACTGGACCCGACGAAACTAACTCAGCTCAAAGCCTCGCTGCTCCCCTCCCATGCGCTCCAAAGTCACCGTCGTCCTCCTTTTCCTGAACGTCGTCCTGTTCTTCTACATCTTCAAGTTTGAGGAGAAGTGGCGCGCAGAACGTGCCACCCTCGAAGCCCGCCGCCGCGTGCTGCCGCCCGAGATTGCCAGCCTCGAGTCGTTCACGCGCACGGACCGCACGGGGGAATCCGTGAAGCTCGAAAAGCGCGACGATGCCTGGTGGCTCGCCAAGCCCTACGCATGGCCGGCCAACCCCAATGCCGTCTCCCGCATCCACAACGAACTCCAATATCTCGAACACGAAACCAGCTTCGCCGTCGCCGATCTCGAAAAAGGCGGCCAGACGCTTGCCGACTACGGCCTCGCCGATCCCGCCCTCACGCTCGACTTCACCGCCGCCGGCAAAGCCTACCAATTGCTCATCGGCGACGACACCCGCACCGGCAATCGCCTCTACGTGCTCTCCCCCGACACCGGACGCATTCACGTTGTAAGCCGCAGTCTCGCCGAAAGTGTCGGTTTGTCGCTGGCCGACCTGCGCAACGATTCCATCTTCACCATCCCGGTGTTCGAGATTCGCTCGCTCAACATCCAAACCGGCGCGCCGTCCAACCTGAAGATTCGCCTGCGTCGCGATCAAACCGGCGACTGGGCCTTCGAAACCCCCATCCTCGCCCGCGCCAGCAAGAGCAACGTCGAGGTCACGATCAACAGCCTCAACGCCCTCACGGCCCGGTCCTTCTTTGAAAACATCGAAGCCGACCGCACCGGTCTCGACTCACCGGAACTGCGCGTGACCTTCGAGGGCAATGCCCGGCGAGAAACCCTGCTCCTCGGCCAAGCCGCTCCTTCGGGCGAATATTATGCCCGCATCGAGGATAAGAGCGTGGTCTTCACCACCACGGTTCCTCCCGCGCTGCTCACGGTGCTCCGCTCTTCGCAGGAGGAACTGCGCGACCGGCACGTGCTTGATTTCGACCGCACTTCCATCACCGGAATTAATCTCGCCGCACCCGGCCAGCCCGGTCTTTCCTTGCAGAGACTTGAAGCCGCGCCGGCCACCAATGGCGCGAACACCGCCGCCGTGCTGCCGGAGTGGCAGGTCATCACGCGGGCCGAGGGCCAGGCACCCCTCACCGGAGCCGCCGATGCCGGTGTCGTGAAGGACCTCATCGACAAATTGGAGAAACTCAGTGCGGTCAAATTTCTCAGCGACGCACCCTCCGCAGCCGATATCGAGAACTACGGTTTCAACCGACCCGAACGCGAAATCACCCTCGATCTCACCACGGGCGGCGGTCTGAGCGGCAACGATCCCACGACTCTGGTTCTCCAAATCGGCGTGTCCCCCGACCGACCCGGCGTTGCTTACGCCCGGCTCACCAATTCCCCGTTCGTTTACGAAATCCTGCCTGACATCCTCGACGACACGCCGACGCTGGCCCGACACTTCCGGCAGCGCCTGCTGCGCCGCCTCCCCGAGGGCGCCCGCATCGTCAGCATCGGTCTCGTTGATCTGGCCGATGGGAAACCGATCTATTCGCAGAAACTCAAGGAAGGCGACACCGGCTGGGATGGCGCGCTCTCCGTGGAACCGGAACACGTGCGCAACGCGCTCGCAGCGCTCATCAAGGAACTCGGCCAGTTGCGGGCCGCTCGTTTCACGGCCGAAACCTTTTCGCCGGACCAAGCCGTTACCCCTGAAGGCAACCGGCCCTGGCGCTACCGGCTCGACTACACGATCGCCTTCACCGGCGCACCGGAGAGTCCCGCCAGTCTCCTGCTAACCGAACGGCTCGGCGGCAGCACCCTCGCCGCCGGCACCGCCGATTTCGGCGGCGTCACCTTCACCGTCACCCAGCCGATGCTTGATGCCCTCTTCGCCCTGACCTACACGAACAAAGAGGACCCCGGCCCGGCTCCTGCGACCGCCCCGCCGGCGCCAGCGCCAGCGCCGGCGGAAGAACCCGCGACCGCCACGAATCCCTAGTGTAGCGGCGGTCTACGACCGCCGACGAATCATGCACAAGCCGCGATTAACCCGCCTGGATGAGATATTCCTCAAGCGGCCTGTGTTTTTCATCACCTTTTGCACCGCAAATCGCGGAGGCATTTTGAATTGCCCGGCCATTCATGACAGCTTCGTCGGGTTTTGCAGAAAAGCTGCCGATTATGGAGCCTACTTGTCCGAACCACGGCGGGCATAGACCGCCGCTACAACAACGCCATGTCCACCGCGCCCAAACATTCCTGGTCCATGTCGGGCTTGCGCTTCTGCGGCTCCTGCCTGGTTACGCTGGCCTGCTGGGCGCTTTGGTTGGTGCTCGGATTGCTCATCGCGGCCCTGCTCTACATCGCACTAGCCAAGGAACTGCCGGTGCCTGGCTATGTGTTGCGTCGCATCGAAAGTGAGCTGGCCCGCTCGGGCCTCATGATGACCTTCGGACGCGCCCGTTTCGATCCCACGGGCAAAATCCTGCTGGAGGACGTGCGGCTGCGCGCCTCGCAATTCGAAGACCCGCTGCTCACCTGCCGCCTGCTCTACGTCCGCCACGATTTCTGGAACCTGCTCTCCGGCCGGAGCTCCCCCGAGGAAATCCAGATCGAGGGCGCCGCCCTGCAACTGCCAGCCATGCTGGCGCCCAGCGGCACGGCCGAAGCGGTGGTGCGCGATCTCGCCGTGACGCTGCGGCATCGCGATCCCGCCTGGCGCATCGAACAGTTTGCCGGACGACTGGGCCCGCTTTCTCTCTCGCTCTACGGCGATTTCACGCCGCCGCGCACCGGCCCCGCCGCCACACCCAATCTGGAGAAACTCACCGGTCAATTCCTCCAGTTTGCCCGCCGGCTCGCTCCCATAGCCGACCGACTCGAAGCGTTCGACGAACCGTCGCTCGTCATGCGACTCGAAACCAACGCCCTTGGCGCCAATCGGGCCACACTACTGCTCACGGCGACGGGCGCGCGACAACCCTGGGGCCAGCCCGTGCAACTCGGTCCGCTCGTCGCAGGCACCTCTTTTTCGCTCGACCGCACTGGCTCGCAAAAAGTGCGGGTGCATCTGACGCTGCGACGACTCGAAACCAAAGTCAACATCACCGCCGACGCCTTGCGCGCCATTTTCGACGCCGAACTCACGCCCGCGGCGCTGACGGGGCGCGCCGGTGAAATGCGTGTGGCCGCCGCCACGGTCACCACGCCCGAAGGCATCGTGCACGGCCCTGTCGTGCGGGCCGATCTCTCCCGCTGGCCGCAGTTGCATTCCGAACTGGCGGTGCAACTCGACGGCGAATTCCTCGGGGCCGAGGTCGAAGCGGCGCTGGCCGAAAAATCCGTACATATCCGCGCCGCAGGACGCGCCAGCCACCGGCTCATCACCGAGGTCCTCGCCCGCCACACGCCGCGTGCCGAACCGTATTTCCGCTTCGGCGATCCCGTGGCTTTCGATGGCGAGGTTGTGCTAAGTCCCGGCTGGCGCTTCGAAAGCGTCGCCGCGTGGGCCAATGCCGGTCGTCTCGATTCACATGGCGTGCCCATCACCTCCGCCCGCGGGCGGATCGACATCGTCGGCAAGAGTTTTCTCGCCCACGACGCGCGCGTGACGCTCGGCTCTTACGCCGCACGCGGCTCCTATTGGATGGACTTCGGCACGACCGATTACCGCATGCTGATCAACGGACACCTGGATCCGGTCGCCATCAGCGGCTGGTTCCGCGGCGATTGGTGGCCGAATTTCTGGAATCGCTGGTTTGTTTTTCCTGAAGCCACTCCCCCTGTCGCCGAAGTGGACGTGCAGGGCCGCTGGAAAGAGCCGGCACTCAGCCACAACTTCATCCGCGCCCACGCCATTAACTCGACGATCTGGGGCGGTGATTTCGAAAAGGTGGACGCCACGGTCTTCGTGCGACCGGCCTTCGCCCACGGCCTCGCCCTCGCGGGCACCCGCGCCGATGGCACCCAACATCTGACCGGCACCTTCAAACGCTTTGGGGTTCCCGGATCGCCCCTGACCGACCGCTTCGAGTTCGATTTTGAAACCGATGCCGAACCCGCCGTGCTCGGCCGGATGCTCGAAGGCCGAGCTGACGACGTGCTGGCTTCCTTGCGCTTCACGTCTCCGCCCCGCGTGCACGCCTGGGGCGCACTGGATGGCGCAGGCGACGCGTTGACGCCCAACTACCAATTCACGGGCATCGCTGCCGCGCCGCTTTGGTATTACGGTTTCCCGCTCCAATCCGCTCGTGTGCGCGGTGCGGTATCCGGCAATGAGGTGCGCCTGGAGGAGATTGCATTTGCTTCCGCCGGCGGCATGGGCGCCGGCAAAGCCACGCTCAGTGGCGAGCCCGACAACCGGCAGCTCGGTTTTGATTTCTACGTCAACAAGGCCCGGTTGGGCGACACGGTTCATGCCGTGCAGGAATACGACGCCGCCCGCACCGGCGTGCCGGTGCCCGCCGGCCCCGACAGTGAATTCGTGCGCACCGCCGCAAACAGTCTGCTCGATATCTCCCTCACCGCCCAAGGCGATCCCGCCAGCCTGCCCAGCTTCAAGGGCTCCGGCCAGGCCTCACTCACCGGCGGCTCGTTGGGCGAAGTGCATCTCTTCGGTCTCCTGTCACAGGTGCTGAGCGGTCTCTCGCTGAGTTTTTCCTCATTGAAATTCGATTCCGCCCACACCCGGTTCGAACTGGACCGCGGCGAAGTGCTTTTTCCCGATCTCAAGGTCACCGGTCCGAGCGCCACGATTGATGCGCGCGGTCGTTACACCTTTGAGACCAACTCGCTCGACTTCACCGCGCGGTTCAAACCCTACGAGCAGCCCGGCAGCCTTCTCGCCGCCGCCGTCAGCATCGTCATCAATCCGCTTACCAGCATGCTGGAGTTGAAACTCAACGGACCACTCGCCAACCCGAAATGGTCGGTAGTCGTCGGTTCGAGCACCAAGCCCGATGCTCCCGGCTCTACTCCCGCGAATCCCGCCGTCGCGCCGACGGACATTCCCGTCATTCCCGCCCAATCGGAAGCCGGCGACGCCCGCTAATACGTTGCCATGCGGGCGGCCCCCGCCTACCAATCGGACGCGTCACCCATGCCGTCCTCCCCGAGCCGCAGTCCGCTTCCCGTGAAACGGCCGTTCTATCTCTTGCCGTTCGTGCTGCTGGCCGTGTGTGGTTTGCTGGTCTTGGTTGGATGGTGGACCGGCCACGTGACGTGGGTGCAGCCGCGTTCGTATGATGCCCCGCTCCCGGCCAACGCTGCCGCCTGTCTCGCATTGATCGGCCTCGCGCAATGCCTGGTGACCCTGCGCTGGAGAAACACCGGGCTCGCGTTTGGGCTCGCCGCCAGTCTGCTTGGCCTCGCGACGCTATTGCAGTATCCGCTCGGTGTGGACTTCGGGGTGGATGATTTGCTCGCCGACCACGCGCAAGTTGTCGCCGGGGCTGGCGTGGCGCGCATGCCCGTCGCGCTCGCGCTGGTTTGCACGCTCGCCGGCCTGCTGGTCACCTGGCTGGCAGCGCGTCCGCAAAACACCCGTCTGTCTGTGCTCGCGGGCCTGCTCGGCTCGCTGGTGCTGGCCTACGCGCTGATCGGTCTCCTCGCCTATCGCAACGGCCTCAACTTTCTGCCCACGTGGCAAAACTACGCCCGCCTCGGCCCTCACTCCGCTGTTATCCTTGGTTTGCTCGGCAGCGGACTCATCTGGCTGGCCGCCCACAGCCAGCCAGGCGAGGGCGGCGCGGGTCCGCGCTGGCTGTGGGTGCCGGTCACGGTGTGCGGCGTTACACTCACCCTCAGTTTTTGGGTCAGCCTCCGCGAACGCGAGTTCAGCTATCTCAACGGCACCACGCAGCTCACCATGGATTCCGTGGCCGCGCTCTTCAGCGGCGAAGCGGAAGGCCATATCGAGACAGTGCGGCGACTGGCCCGACGCACGGCCGGCTCGGATATCGCGCGCGGCAACTGGGAACGAGATGTGGCCGCCATCGTGCAGGATTTCCCGGGTTACCGCTCGGTGCAATTGACCGACAACCTGCTCCACACGGTGTGGTTCTGGCCGGTCGAAGGTAACGAAGATGCGGCCTCCTTTGACCACGGCTCCGATCCGCGCCGCCGTGCCGCCATCATGGCGGCACATCGGCAGGGTTCCTATGGAATCGTCGCCCCCCTCGAAAACGCCAGCCTCTCGCCCACTTTCGCCATCTACGCGCCGGTTGGCAGCACCGGCGCAGCCGAGGGTTTTATCGCGGCTGAATTTTACTACGACCAGTTCTTCGAAACCATTGATCGCCGCCTCAACCTCTCCGACCGGTTCCAGATCACGATCGAAGTCGAGCCGCTCGCAGGAGGCACCGGCCTGACCGTTTACCAAACCGCCACCGGGCAGGATATTCTCAACCCGGTGCTGAAACGTTCCTCCCGCTACCGGATCCTCGACCAATTCTTCTCGCTCAGCCTCACCCCGCGCCCGGCCCTCGCCGGCGCCACTCGCCGCTACCTGCCGGAACTCACGCTGCTCTCCGGTCTCGGCGTGAGCTTCCTGCTCGGACTCGTCACCCACCTTGCCCAAGCCGCCATCCGCCGCCAGCGCGCGGCCGAACTGACGAGCCGGGCGCTGCAGGCGGAAAACGAGGAGCGCCGCCGCGTCGAAGCTCGACTCAAGACCGCCGACGAACGTCTCAACCTTGCCTTCGAGTCCACGCAGGCCGGCGTGTTCGAATGGAACGTTGAGACCGACGCCGTCTATTGCACGCCCAGCGTCTGGAAACTGATCGGCGCCGACTCCGCCACCATGCCATCCACCGGCGCGGGTTGGCTCGGGCTGCTTCACGCCGACGACCGTCCCGCCGTGCGCGCCGTTATCGAGGCGCACTTTCGTGGCGAGACTCCGCTCATCGAGATCGAACACTGCGTGCATCTCGCCTCCGGCGAATGGATGTGGCTCGCCTTCCGCGCCAAATGCACGTCGTTCAGCGCCGCTCGCAAACCCCGGCGCGTGCTCGGCACCGTGCAGAATATCAACGCCCGCAAGCGCGCCGACGAAGCCCTTCGCCTCTCCCAAGCCGAAACCCGCAAGCTCTCCCTCGTCGCCAGCCGCACCGACAACGCCGTCATCATCGCCGACGCGCACGGCCTCATCGAGTGGACCAACGAAAGTTTCGCGCGCCTCACCGGTCGCACTGCCGCCGACGTGACCCGGCAGCCGCTGCTCGATCAACTCGTTTGCGCCGCCGAGGATCCCGAAACCCATGCCCGGCTCTCGGCCGCGCTCGCCTCAGGCGAATCACTCGCCACCGACGCGGTGCAAGTCGCCGCCGACGGCCGTCGTTTTCACGTGCATCTCGAAATCCAGCCCGTGCTCGGGGACGAGGGTTACGTCGAGAACTTCATCGCCATCGCCACCGACATCACCGCACGCGTTGAAATCGAACAGCAGTTGCGCCGCGCCAAGGAGGAAGCCGACTCCGCCTCGCGTTCGAAATCCGAATTCCTCGCCTCGATGTCGCACGAGATTCGCACGCCCATGAACGGCGTCATCGGCATGACCAGCCTGCTCCTCGAGACCGACCTCAGCCCGGAACAACGCGATTACGTGAGCACGATTCGCACCAGTGGCGATTCGCTCCTCTCGATCATCAACGACATCCTCGACTTCTCCAAGATCGAGTCGGGCAAGCTGGAGCTCGAGCTGCAGCCGTTCGAAACCGCCCAGTGCGTCGAGGAGGCGGTGGACATTTTCACCGCGCAGGCCGCCGGCAAGGGCATCGAGCTGGCCTTCACCGTCGCTCCCGCCGCGCCCGCGTGCATCCTCGGTGACATCACCCGCCTGCGTCAGGTGCTCGTGAACCTGATGAACAACGCCATCAAGTTCACCGCGCGCGGCTTCGTCACGATCGAGGTGACCTCCACGCCCCTCAGCTCTGAAGAGGTGCGCATCGAATTTCGCGTGACCGACACCGGCATTGGCATCCCGCCCGACCGCCAGCACGTCCTTTTCCAGCCGTTCAGCCAGGTGGATTCCTCCACGACGCGCAAATACGGCGGCACCGGCCTCGGCCTCGCCATCTGCCACCGTCTCGTCCATTTGATGGGCGGCGATATCGGACTCGAAAGCGTGCCCGGCCAAGGCTCCTGTTTTCATTTCTCCATCCGGGCCACCGTCGTGCCCATTGAAGAAATCAACTCCGCGCCACTCTTCTCCAATCTTCCCAATTCAGGCCCGATTCTCGCGGTGGACGATCTCCCGGTGAATCGCCTGATGCTGGAGCGCAACCTGCGCAGCTGGCGCATGGAGCCGGTGCTTGCCGCGAACAGCGACGAAGCGCTCGCCCTCGTCGCGGAAAAACCAATCGGCGCGGCAATCATTGACCAGGATCTCGCCGGCGCTTCCGGCGTGGAACTTATGGCCAGCCTTCGCCGTGCTCATCCCGGCCTGCCCGTGGTGCTGCTGACCCCGGCCGGCGGCCCCTTGAAGCGCAACGACGGTTCCGATCCGTTACTCTTCCGTCTGGCCAAACCGCTCAAACCCTACGCGCTCCACGACGCGTTGCGCCGGGCCCTCGCCGGCGCCACCTCGCCGACGACAACCAATCCCGCGAACGGCGTGCCGCGACTGGCCGAAACCATCCCGCTCGACATCCTGCTCGCCGAGGACAATCCCGTGAACCGCAAGGTCGCGCACGGTTACCTCGAACGCCTCGGCTACAAGGCCGCCACCGCCAACAACGGTCGCGAAGCGCTGACCGCCGCGAAAGAGCGGCGGTTCAATCTCGTCTTTATGGATCTGCAGATGCCCGAACTCGACGGTCTCGACGCCACGCGCGCCATCCGCGCGGAATGCCCCGCCGATAGCCAGCCGTTCATCGTGGCCCTCACCGCCAACGCCATGCCCGGCGACCGCGAGCGCTGCCTAGGGGCGGGCATGAACGACTACCTCACCAAACCCGTGAAACTGGAAGATCTGCAGACCATCATCCAAAAGCATTTCGGACCGAAGGTGTCCTGATTCGCGGGGTTATTGAGGTTCGCCAATAGACTGACAGCGCCGCTTCAACGTATTCGGAGATCGAGCGCCCACCCCGCCCTGCCGGGCACCCCTCTTGATCCCGAACTATGCAGTGGGATGTGGGTCAGCGCGCTTGCGCGCGCCCTGGAAATGCGCCCGCAAGCGGGCTGCCCACAGCATCACCATAGAGATTCTCGCCACCGAGGGTGATCAGGTTCAACTGCATGGTTCCGGCTTGATAGAGAGGAATCTCGGTAACGCGGGTTTGAATCCCTTCTATCAAGAGCGGTGGCGCGAGGCGCCAGGGGGGTGTCATCACATGAGCTTCGCCAATTCGCGGATTTCTGCGTGGCGAGCAGGATCCTCAGCGAGGTTGTGCAGCTCCAGAGGATCGCGCTCCAAATCGAAATAAAGCCAAGGCCGCTGCCTTCCGCCGACCGGCGAAGCGCCCGCTCCTTCCGAGTCATCGGCCGCGAGCACGAGCTTGTGACGCGCCGAGCGGAAGCCTCGCCACGCCACCGGACATTGCAGCGGAATCTCCGTCGCG
>JBIQJF010000106.1:0-2104 GCA_044507675.1 Opitutales bacterium
CGCAGGTGCCGATGACCGTGCTGATGGTGCTTTATACCTTCGTCGGCCTGTCGATTGCCGCCGAGCCGATCACCGAAAGCCGCAGCGCCGCGGAGCCCGTAGTCGCGACCGGGCAGGTGGTTGTGCCGTCTGATGCGCTGCATCCCGATGCGCTGGCCGGCCACCCCCGCGCCGAGGGGGCCGTCGCAGAGGTCAAGCTTACCTCCAAGGTGATGGGTTCGGCTTTCCATGACGGCACCAGGACGAGCGTGGCCGATGTCGTTTATGCCTACGTCTTTGCCTATCGCTGGGGCACGAAAGGGGAGAGCGACCGGTTCGATCCGGACGTTGCGCGGGCGACGGCGCCGTTGCGCCAGCACCTCGTGGCGATGCGGGCAACAGGCAGCGATTCCGTGTCGCGCTCGTTGCGCGTCGGTGACGTCAATTTCGTGCGCGAGGTGATTACCATCGAGACCTATCTGACGCTCCCGCCAGGTGATGCGGAGTGGAATGCCGCGGTAGCGCCGCCGTGGAGCACGCTGCCGTGGCATCTGGTGGTGCTGATGGAGCAGGCGGTCGAGCGCGGCTGGGCGGCGTTCTCACAAGGAGAGGCGGAGCGTCGCCATGTGCCGTGGCTCGATCTCGTCCGCGACCGGGTGCTGACGGCAAAACTTGCGGCGCTGGCGGCGGAGTTTGCGCGCGACGGCTTTCGCCCCGACGCGTTGCAAGGGCTGGTGAGCGTGGAAGAGGCGCGGGCGCGCTGGACGGCGCTCGGCGCCTTCTATCGCGAGCACGGTCACCTTTTGATCACCAACGGACCCTATCGGCTCAAAGGCTGGACCGACGCGACCGCGACACTGGAGGCGTTTCGCGATCTGACCTATCCGCTCGGGGTCGGCTCCTTCGATGTCTACGCCACGCCGCGCCGCGGTTTTGTGACGCGCAGCGAATGGCGCGACGGGCAGCTCATCCTATCGGGCGATATCGAGACCGTCGAAAGATACGAGCGCAACTTCCGTATCGTGCGGACCAGGCTGGAGGCCGTTCCGGCGGTGTTTCGCCAGCGCGCGGCGCCGGAGTGCCGGTATGTCGTCACCGACGAAACCTCGCGCGTGGTGCTGGCCGGCACGATGCCGCCCGGGGAGGGCGCACGCTTTGCGATCGCGCTCGGCGACCGCCTGCCGCCGGGGCGCTATACGCTGGCGGCGACCATCGTGGTCAACGGCAATGCGATGAATGCGGAGATCGCCAGGGTGCCGTTCACGCTTCCGGTCGCACGCTGAGGGCTCGCCGGCTGTTGCGGCCATCGCCGGTGTCGCGGAAACTGGCGCTCCCTAGCGGAATCGAACCGCTCTCTCCACCGTGAAAGGGTGGCGTCCTGACCGATAGACGAAGGGAGCGAAACCGGCGGTTGCGTCGGGCGACGCGCCGCTGCCGTTTCGCCTGCACCGTGCCGAAGCGGAACCCGAGTTTCGGGCATTGCGCGGTCCCGGCAGGCCGGGCCGCGACTGCGGTGCCTTCTGGCGGGGCAGCTATAGTGGCGTTTGTCCGACTCGGCAAGTCGCCGCCTGAGCCGGCCGCGCGTGGGTCGTCGCAAAGGGAGCCTGTCCGCTCGTTGGCTTGCCCGCTTCACCCTTTCGTCGTCGGGCCCGCTCTGCTAGATGGCACCGAACCTGAAGCGTCGGCGCGATTGCGCTGGCGACTGCTGCCATCGCGCGCGGCAGGGGCTACGGCTGCAAGGTCGGAAGGGTGGCCGAGTGGTTTAAGGCAGCGGTCTTGAAAACCGCCGTGCCTGCAAGGGCACCGTGGGTTCGAATCCCACCCCTTCCACCAATAATTCCATATAAGCGTCTGTTTTTCTTATAGATATTACTCGCGTCCACGATTTCTCCGCCGCCGACCTCAAGCCGGAAGCTCACGGTTGCGGGCGCTCGGAAGCGAGCGAGCCGGACGACCGGATGCGAGGGCACTTGATCTAGGTTAACGCCCCACTGTCGCCGGTTGGCTATCTTGTTCGCGGCGCCGCGTCGGCCACGCCTGTGTGTGAAGGAGTAATCCGTGGCACTGATCGAGTGGAAAGACAGCTATAGCGTCGGCGTCGCCGACGTCGATTACGAGCATCGCG
>JBIQJF010000066.1:0-13487 GCA_044507675.1 Opitutales bacterium
CCCTGCCCCTGAGAGCCTCGCTCCCGGCTATTCTATTTTTAACGGACCCAATTGAATCCAATCGCGCGTGTCTTTGCCCGCAGGTCCTGGTCCGAAGAATAGCTCGACCTCACCGGCTTGTTCCAAAGTGAACCTGAATTCCAACGGTCGCAGCGAACCTCGATCGGCAAGATTCGCCCGCGGGTTGAAATTTCTCGTCGCCAACTGACGCCGCCCTTCGCCCAATTCGAGAGCAAACAGTGTCACCTCCACGCCATCGGTGACGTCGATATCAGGCAGATCCATGCGGTAGGCATCCAAGGGCATTTGCAACGAACTGCGCAGCGTATGGGTGCCAGCAGGTAACGCAAAGACCAGGCGGGTCACCGGATGCGCGCCATACATCGCGTGTCCACTCGATCCATCCATGCCGGGACCGAAACTGGCCCAAGCCCGCACCGGACGCGGTTCCATGCCCGAGAAATACATCTGTTGCCAACGGCGCAGCTTCACCACCTCCAGCCAACGAGCCGACAAATCCTCGTTCGGAACCTCCACGCCGGGCGCCAACTTCACTTCATGAAAGGGCGTGTCCTGAATGGCATACAGCAGCTCCGTGCGCCGCGCTTCCGGCACGAAGACGCGCGCATCCCGCCAGACATAAAGCGGCTCCCGCCCGATTCCACGCACGGCCGCACGATCAATCAACCATTGTGCGCCAGCGGGATCGCCCACGATGACAAGTGCGCCAATCTTCTCCCCATCGAGCATGGTGAGCGCTTTTTCCACCCGCCCGGCATCCGGCGCAATGTTCGTGCGGATCATCACACCGCGCCGCTGCGCATAATACGGTGTCATGGAGTTCCAATCCTGCCCAAGCACCACGATCACATCGTCGGGGTTGGTGAGCGCACGCAGCGAAGTGGTGAGACCATCCCCACCGGGACTGATGGCCCGCTGATCAGGATAGTAGTGCTCCAAATAGCGCCAGCCTTGACCGACAATCACCAACGCGACAGCCCCCCACGCCAACCAACGCGTCATATGCGATTCAGCCAGCGCCACTATTACCAGCCCCATCCCGAATAGCAGCAGCATGGTGTTGGCTACGTAGTAATACTCATGATGCGCATACAGGACGGGAAAAATCACGAGCACGGAGCCAAAACCAAGCACACAGCCCAAAATCTCCTTCCAACGTTTCCGCCCCGCCACCACTGCCACCACGCCGCAGAAAATCACGACTGGCAGCCAGGTGAGTTGCTCACTCACGATGCGTGCCTTGGTCGCCCAAAGTTCCGGCGAAAAATGCGACCCCGCCCACCCGAAATTAAATGAACGCAGGTTGGCGGACGTAAACTCAACAGCTAACGGGTTCAGCGCCTTGGTCGCGTCGGCAAAACGCAACCACCACAGCGTCGCCGCAAACGGCAACACTACCGCCGCCGCCATCCAAACAAAGTCAGCCTTCCAAGTTGATCGCCGCGCAGACCACAGCCGCATCGCCGCCCAAACGCCCGCCGGCAACAGATAGAGCATGAAGGTCGTTACCTTCACCAGCCCCGCACCCGTGCCAGCCAGTATCGCCAGCGCCAGCCAGGCCTTGCTTCGCTCCGCCACCGCACGCTCAAACGCCACCCAGAACCATAGGCTGAACATCAGTGCCATCGTCTCGATGAGAAAGGCGCGGGCGTAGAAAATGTAGAACGGACACGTGACTACAAGCGCCAGCACGAGCCAGCGATGCGCCGGAGCCACCTGCCAGCGCCGCAACAGCAGGAAAACCGCCGGCAGAGCGAGATAGAAACACGCGATGCTCACCGCCCGTCCTGCCTTGGTCAGGCTCCAGTTGGTCAGCTTGCTCGTGACGACAACCGTCCATTGATAGAGAGGAAACTCCATCGGCACGGACCATGGTTTGCCCACAACCGGCGTCGGATAAGCCAGCGAGAAATTGTTCTCCTGCTTGATCCAATAGGCCGAGAGGGCGGTCTGTGCCTGACGAAATTCGCCACCGGGCAGATTCCGACTCTGCCAGCCCACCTGCACCCCCCAGAAATGAAAGAGCAAACACAAGGCAAAAAGTGCCAGTGTGAGCCGACCTTCGAGTCGCGACGGCTCGATGGGGGCGGCGGGTGATTCCATCTTGGCAGGGAAATCCATCGCTTCTTTCCTGACAAGCCCGCCTTGCAGTCCTCGCGTTCTATATTGCGTCTGGCGAACAACCAAATCGACAACCGCTTGCTCAACCCTTCCGGCGGGGTTTCTCGTCTAGCTCAAGACGATCGGAACTGCGGGCGGCGGTGGGCGCGACGCTCTTTTCGTGGGAGTAATACGAGTAGTTGTTGGTGTAATAACCGTAATCTTCACCGGTGCCGCTGGGAACTTGGTTGAGCACGACACCGATGACCGGCACTTTCACCTGCTGCTCAATGATCTGTTTGGCGCGCTGCACCATGCTCTCGGGATTCCGACGATGCTGGATAAGAAGCACGATGCCGTCGGCAATGCTGCCCAGCACTGAGGCGTCGCTCACACCAATGATGGGCGGAGAATCAAAGAGCACCTTGTCGTAACGCCCGCGGAACTCGGCGACCAGATCGCGCAGTTTGTTCACGTAAAGCAGGCCGAGCGTGACATTGTTGGCCGCGGCGCCGGCGGGGATGAAATCAATGAGTCCTGTCTTGTCGCGCTGCACAGCCTCGATCCAAGGGGTCTTGTTAAGCACGATGTCAGTAAGACCGGGCTCGCGAGAGAGACCGGCGAGCTTGTGCTGCGTGGGGCGGCGGACGTCGGAATCGATGAGCAGGACTTTTTCGCCGGCCGAAGCCATGCAGAGCGCGAGCTGGCGCAGCGTGGTGGACTTGCCTTCGCCGGGACCGGAGGACAACACGACGAGCACTGAGGACTGCTTCGGCGGCAGAGCGAGATTGAGGTTCGTCTGGAGCACACGGTAGGGCTCGCCTTCCGGAGCGGTGGCATCGTAGGTGCCGCCCGGTTCGGCAAGATGCGGAATCACCCCAAGCACCGGCAGGTTGAGCTTGCCTTCGACGTCGGCCACATTGCGGAAGCTGGTGTCGAAATATTCCAACAGCACGGCGGCGCCCACGCCGAGGATGGAGCCAAAAACAAAAGCGAACAGGATATTCAGCGCCCAATTGGGCTTGCTGGCGTAGCTGGCAGGCTCGGCGGTGTTGAGAATCTCGATCGTCTTTTTCGGCACCTGAAAATCGATTTCACGCTGGCGAAGGGTGAGCTTGAGCGTGGTGAGCAAACGTTG
The DNA here is from genome assembly GCA_044507675.1 of Opitutales bacterium. Classification (GTDB taxonomy): domain Bacteria; phylum Verrucomicrobiota; class Verrucomicrobiia; order Opitutales; family Opitutaceae; genus Lacunisphaera. Next base: position 3,260 of record JBIQJF010000066.1, read on the forward strand.
CTCATCTTCGAGTTTGGTCGTGGCTTCTTCGAAGGGGCGCATGCGCTCGCGAGCGGAAAGGATCTGGTCCACTTTGGCTTGGGCGAGCTGGCGCTCAAGTTCGGTGACGCGCGCCTCGGCTTCCTTGTAGGCCATTTCGAGCGAGCTCTCGTAACCGCGGAGCTGGCTGTCGAGCTGCTGCTGTATCTTGGCACTGTTCTCGATGGCTGCGATGAGATCGGGGTGGGCCGAACCGAGGCGTCCCATGAGGCGCGTGACGTTCTGGTCGGAGACGAGGTAGGCTTGGAGCAGGTTCTGGATGTTGGTGTCCTGAATAAGCTCGGAGTTGACGAGATTGCGACGGTCGGCGGTCGGGATGCCGCGAAAGCGCTCCCAACGGGTCTTGCGGCCAATGGTGTCCACACGGAGGGCGATGAGCGAGTTCTGCATCTGACGCAGCGTCTCGATGTCCATGTCGGTGTAACGCTGGCTGAGGTCCACGCCGGCGATGTCGAGCTCCTTGCGGAGTTTTTCGACATGGTCGCGTTGGGCGACGACGGCCTGTTCCTGTTTTTCCAGTTCCTTGCGCAACTGGGCGAGACCTTCGCGCTGGTCGGCGGTTGCGAGGGCGATTCGGTCCTCGGCGTAGACGCGCGCGATGGCATTGGCGATGTCGGCGGCGAGACGGTTGTCGCGAGCCTCGACGTTGATCTCGATGATGGACGAAGCGCGGGGAGCGTCGGGCCGCACCATCTTATCGAGCATGTATTTATAGGTGATGGCGGAGGGTAGCGGCGTGCCGTTGTTGAGCTGTTTGCCAAGAATGCTGTTGAGGCCGAGGGCGTCGATGACCGGGTAAATGATCTTTTCCGATTGGATGATCTTGAACTGGTCCTGAATGAAATAGGGGTCGTAGTAACTGTTGTTCTGCGCCTGGAAGAGCTTCACCTCGCTCTCGGGTTTTTGGACGCTGATCTTGGTGGTGGAGCGATACCATTTGGGCAGGAGCGCGGTGACGCCGAGCGTCGTGAGCACGACGAGGGCGAGGATGAGAAATACGAGACCCTTGCGCAGGCGCAGCAGGCCGACGAAGTCACCAAGCGTCGCGCTGTCCTTGCTGGCCGGGGAAAATGCCATGAGTGCCTGCCAGGAGGCCGGGTCAGAACGTGAAGCGCGCCGAGACGCCGAGGCGGTTGCGGTTCTGTTCGCGGTCGGCGAGGTCGGAATTCACGTTGTCGTGATCGTAGCTGCCGATGACGGTCCAGTTCTTGGTGGGGCGCCATGAAAGAGCGAGGCCGAGGCGGGTGACCTTCTCATCAGCATCCGCCTGCACGCCGGGACGGCCCTGCAACTCGGAGGGTTCATAGGTCAACGAACCCGAAAAAGTGAAGGCGCCGCTGAGCTGGTGCTGCAGGTTCACAAAGAGGCGGTTGACCTGCGTATCGGTGAAGCGGTCCACATCGGAAGGTTCCTCAATGGTATGGACGTAACCGGCGGCGAGGAAGGAACCCTCATTGTAGGCGTAACGCGAACTGAGTTCGACGTAGGGCACAGTGGTATCGGAACCGGAATCACGGTTGCGGTCTTCGAAACCCGCGCGACCGGAGAACATCAGCTGTTTGCCAGCATTGTGGTCAAAGCCCGCCATGAGGAAGTTCGAGCTCTTGTCCTTCAACGCGGTGAAGGAGTCGTAGGCGATATTCTGATAGCGATATTCGGCGACGAGCTTTGTCTCAGGCAGGTAAGCGTAGCTGAACTCGAAGCCGAGCAGGTTCTCGGAGCGATCGAGGTCGGTCGCCAGCGAAGCGGTGTCGTAGGCGTAGTTGATGAAGCGATATTTCGCGACGACCGCGGTCTTCGCGCCAGCGGAGGTCGTGAAGCGACCGTCGAGCTGCGCACGCTTGAACGATTGATCGGTGTTCAACGGCTGGCCGGAGAGCAACGACTGCGGGTTTTTCGCAACGTTGTAGGCAGCGCTGACGTCGAGGGTGGTATCCTGCGCGAAAGCGTGGGCGATACGACCGTTGAGATTGTGGCTGGTGAGGTTCTTCTTTCCGGGGCGATCGGCAACGTGGTCGTTGCTCAACTCGTAGGAGGCCGAGGCGAAAGTCTGGTCGGTGACCGAACCGTTGTAGGAAATCGCGCCCGAGATGTTGTAAACCATGCTGTCGATCTCATTGACCGCGCCACCGAAAATATTGCTGTCGTAGTAGGTGGAAGCGCCGAGGCGATAGCTAAGAGCCTTGCCCTGTTCCTGCTCGGGGATGGGAGCATAAACGGCGAAAGCGAGTGCGGGCAAAGCGGCGGCGGCCAGAAACGGGCGTAGAAACGTTTTCATAGGAGAAGGGCCAAGGCGTTAGTCGTTGCAGACTTAAGGCTGATAATCCGGCCCCATGCAATTCAATTTGCCTAGCGAACCACAGTCTGGGGATTGACCAGCAAAACCATGTTTTCGGTCAGTTTCTGCGGGGGCATGTTGAGCGGAAACCCCGGGGGCATCCGGCGCGTGACCAATCCTGCATAAACCCCGCCCCACCCACCGGTGTCGGTCAGGCTGATGGTGTCGTCCTTACGCGCGGCCAACTCGGTAAAAAACGGTCGGTCGAGCGTCACCGGAGTGAGCAGCATGGCCCCGATGTTCTGCTCAACAAGGATCTGCGAAAAGTCGCGCAGCCTCTCGGGCTTGGACCATACGCGGACCTGCCCATACCACGCCGTGCCGGCGGGAACGTCGGTCGCCACACCCGTGCCCGGCAGGAAGCGCGCCCTCAAGTCGCTTTGCAGCTCCATAAACAGGTTGGGGAAATACGGCGGGTAGTGAAAATGGATCTTCCGTGGCTCCAGACAATCGCGCGTCAGCGGCAGGCCTTGAAGCAACAGCAGCGCAGCCGCCACCCACTTCCAATGCTGGCTGAGGCCGGACTGGCTGTCCACCAGCACCAGGAAAAAGCCCACGCCAAAAACGATGATGAGCGGCGCGAGATAATAGGCCGGCAACCGGGGGCTTTCGCCGGAATTGAAAAAGGCCTGCCCCGCCAACAAAACGAGCAACACCACCGCGAAATACCAACGCACGCGATTCACCGGCCCGTGCCGGAATCGGTAGGCGAGCCCGGCCACAAAGAATGCGGTGAGCATCAGTCCCCCACCCGACCAGATCCGCTCCTTGAGATTGAGTTCGAGGCCCGTGAGCCCCTTGTTGCCGAGCTTGTTGAGGTCCAGTCCCGGCGCCTCGGTCGCCGCCAGATTGCGCTGCGCCGCCGGCTCGGCCGTGGGATCGCCGGCCTTCAGCGCGAGATTCTGCCAGGCCAGACCGAGCGGATGGCCGCTGACCACGACATTGCGCACCAACCAGGGCGACACCAGCAGCAGAAACGCCGCGGCAAACACCCCGAGCACCGGCCAGCGGGCGCGACCGGGGATGCGCCACGTCAGGCACCCCACCACCACGAGCGCCACAAGCCCGCCGGAATATTCCGTCAGAAAAAGCAAGGCGCCGAGCCCGCCCAGCGCCGCGGCACGCCAGCCGAGCGAACGCGACCACGCGGGCGATTCGGTCAACCGCTCCTCGATGCCGGCCAGCACGTTGAAGAGCGCCGCCAGCAGCACGAGAAACACGGGCAGGCCGGTGAGCGTGACCGTCTGCTCCCACAGCGTGACCGAGACGGCCGTGGCCAGCATCGCCAGCCACGCGGCCCGGCTGTCGAACAGCCGGCGCGCCAGCCGCCACACGAGCCACACCGCCAGCCAGAAGAGCAGCACGTTCACGACCAGCACGACGTAGTCAGGCGTCCATCCGTCTGGCGGTTGCGGCCGGCCGACCCACACCGAGTCCGGCAGCAGCGCAAAGGCGCCCGCCATCACGAGCGGATAAAGCGGCGCATGATACAGCTCGGGATAGAGTTTGCGCCCGTCAAAGGCCGCGCCGCGCGCATCGAGCACGGCGTAGGTCTGAGGATAATTCACGGGTGTCGTGAAGCCCTCGCCCCGGGCGATCTGCCGGCCCAGCACGGCCTGCTGCATCACGAACTCCGTGGGGATGCCGTGAAACTGCTTCCACGAATAGATGGTCGAGAGCAGCAGCGCGCCCACGACCAGCACCGCCAGCCGCATCACGCGCGCGCCGCGCCCGTGCTCCATCCAGTGGATGAGTTGTTGCGGCGAACTCATGGTTGGCCGCTGTCCCTGCAATTGAACGCCTCGTTCATCCGCGATCCACCACGTCCAGCTCGGGCCACTGCGCGATCTTGCGGTGCAGCGTGCGGCGGCTGATGCCGAGCAGCGTGGCCGCGCGCGTGCGGTTGCCACGCGCCTTCATGAGCGCCTCGCGCAGCAGGCGCTTTTCGTTTTCCTCGACCGACAGCGGATTCGCCGGCGTGGGCGTGACCATCGAGGGCGGCGGCGCGGTCTCGCCGCGGAACTTGGGCTCGAGGTCGAACTCGCTCATCTTGCCGCCGCGGCGCAGCACCACGGCATTCTCGGCGAAATTGCGCAGCTCGCGAATGTTGCCCGGCCACGGATAGGCCTGCAGGTGCCGCATCGCACCGGGCTCGATCTGCACGGGCTCGTAGGCGTTTTCCTTCGCGTAAACCTTGATGAAATGCTCCAGCAGCACGGGAATGTCCTCGGTGCGCTCGCGCAGCGCGGGCGTGGTGATGCGCACGACGTTGAGCCGGAAAAACAGGTCCTCGCGAAACTTCCCCTCCTTCACCATCTGCTCGAGGTTGCGGTTCGTGGCGGCCACGAGGCGCACGTCCACGTTGAGGGTCTTGGTGCCGCCGATGCGCTCGAAGCTCTTCGTCTCCAGGAAGCGCAGGAGCTTCACCTGGATCTCGGGGCCGATCTCGCCGATCTCGTCGAGAAAGACCGTGCCGCCGTCGGCCAGCTCGAAGCGGCCCTCGCGGCGCTCGGTGGCTCCGGTGAACGCGCCGCGCTCGTGGCCGAAGAGCTCGCTCTCGAGCAGCGTGGCCGGCAGCGCCGCGCAATGCACCGGGATGAAGGCCGCGCGCGCCCGCGGGCTGGCCTGGTGGATGGCCTGCGCGATGAGCTCCTTGCCCGTGCCGGTCTCGCCCTCGATGAGAATGGTCGCCTTGGACGGGGCCACGAGCTTCACCCGCTCGATGACCTCGGCAAGCCGCGGCGAATGCCCGACGATGGCACCGACGTTGAACTTCTCATCGAGGCGCTCGTGCAGCTGCTTCACCTCGACCTCGAGGGTCTTGGTCTTGAGCGCGCGTTGGATGAGGATTTCCAGCCGTTCGATCTGCACCGGTTTGGTGAGAAAATCCACGGCGCCGCGCTTCATGGCTTCGACCGCCGAATCGATGCTGCCGTAGGCCGTCATCATGATCACCGCCGGGCGGTTGGGCAGAGCCAGGGCCTTGTCGATAACCTTGAGGCCGCTTTTGCCGGGCATGCGCAGGTCGGTCACGATGACCTCGAACTCCTGGGCATCCATGAGGTTGAAGGCCTCGTCGGCGTTCGAAGCGACGGTCACATCGTAGTTCTCCTGCAGGGCTTGCTGCAGGCCCTCCCGGGTGTGCTTTTCGTCGTCAACAATCAGAACGCTGGGCACCATGCCCGTTGATGAAGTCGGCCGCCTCCGCCCCGGTCAACGTGTAAATGAGACGAGGTGACACAGGCCAACTTCGCTATTGAAGACCATGGTTTAAGACGCCTCCTTGTCTTCAAATCCCTTCGGGACCAACTCTTCCCATATCGATGATACGTCGCTGCCTTATTCCCCTGTTCCTCGCGCTGTTGACCCCGTTCGCCTCAGGCGCCGAAAAGCTCAAGCAGCTCATCGTCAAACCCGGGGAGACCGTTTACGCGCGGTTCGATACCACGCCCAAGAAACTCACCCTCGTCGCTTTCAGCACCGAACCCGACGCGGCCGCCCAAGTCATTTTCAGCCTCGCTCGCGACGAGGCCAAGCCGCAGCTGAAGCTGCGCATCGAGAACAAGCTGACCAAGGACTTCCAATATCGCGCCGAGATTCGTTCCGATACCCTGAAGCTGCGCACTCCTTTTCGGACGATTCCGGTCGTGGCGGGCAAGCTGGCCTACGAAACCATGCCCGAGCAGGTGGAGGAATTCGTGGCTTTCGACTTCGCCTACGCCCGCTACAAGCCGGCACCCGAGTCGCCGCGCTAAGCAGCGGTAGCATCGGCTATTCAAGCGGCCCACCGGCGCATTTTGTCAGAACTCCAAAAGCCGGACAAAAACCGGACAGACAAAAAATAAGCACTTACCCGAAAATCAGGTAAGTGCTTATCTGAAAGTGGTGGCAAGTCTCGGAATCGAACCGAGGACACAAGGATTTTCAGTCCTCTGCTCTACCAACTGAGCTAACTTGCCCCAAACGAAAGAGCGCGAGATAAAAGGCCGGGCTCTGGACGCGTCAACGGGTAATTTGGGAAATTGCCGGCCTCGTCAAACCCGTCTCAGAGCCGACGGAAAACCAACGCGGCGTTCTGCCCGCCAAAGCCCAGATTGTTGGTGAGCACGGTGTTCACCTTGGCACTGCGCTTGACGTTCGGCACGTAGTCGAGGTCGCAATCCGGATCGGGCGTATCGAGGTTGATGGTCGGCGCGATCTCGCCGGTTTCGATGGTTTTCACGCTGATGACGGCCTCAATGCCGCCGGCTGCACCGAGCAAGTGTCCGGTCATGGACTTGGTGGAGCTGACCATCACCTTCTTCGCCGCCTCGCCGAAGACCTTCTTGATGGCGAGCGTCTCAAATTTGTCGTTATAGGGCGTGGAGGTGCCGTGCGCGTTGATGTAGTCGATCTGCTCCGGTGTGACCTTCGCATCTTTGAGCGCGCGGGCCATGGCTTGCGAGAGGCCCTTGCCCTCGGGATCGGGCTGCGTGATGTGGAAAGCGTCGCACGTCGCCGCATAGCCGGCGAGTTCGCAGTAGATATGGGCACCGCGCGCTTGGGCGTGTTCAAGGCTCTCGATGACGAGCACGCCCGAGCCCTCGCCCATGATGAAACCGTCGCGGTTCAGATCGAACGGACGACTGGCCTTCTGGGGATTCTCGTTGTTCGTGCTCATGGCTTTCATCGAGCAGAACCCGGCGTAAGCCAGCGGGGTGATCGAAGCCTCGGCGCCGCCACACACCATCACGTCGGCTTCGCCGCTGCGCACCATGCGAAACGACTCGCCGATGGCGTGCGTCGCGGTCGCACACGCGCTCACGACAGAGAAATTCGGACCACGCGCGCCCAGTTCGATGGCCACAAGACCGGAGCACATGTTGCTGATCAGCGCGGGAATCATGAACGGCGACACCCTGCGCGGACCTTTTTCAAGGAGCACCTTGTGCTGCGTCTCGATCGTCCACATGCCACCGATACCCGAACCGATGATGACACCGACGCGATCCAAGTCTTCCTTGGTCATGTCGAGCTTGGCGTCGGCGACCGCCTGCTTGGCGGCGCAAAAACCGAAATGCGTGTAACGGTCGTTACGACGGACTTCCTTCGGATCCATGCCGTGTTGTGCCGGCTCAAAGCCGCGCACCTCGGCGCCGATCTGGCAGGCGTAATCCTTGGGATCGAACAAGGAGATGCGGTCCACTCCGCATTTGCCGGCCAGAATATTGTTCCAGAAATCGGGCACGTTGTGGCCGAGTGAGGCGATGACGCCCATGCCGGTGACGACGACGCGTCGGGAAGATGATGCAGCAGTTTCCATCGTGTGTGCGGGTGGAAAAATAAAATCGCCCTACCGGGCCAACGATGGGCCAGACGGTAGAGCGATCAGTTCAAAAGCCAAAAGGTTATTTCTTACCAGCCTTCTGCTGGATGTAGCCGATCACGTCGCCGACGGTCTGGAGCTTCTCCGCATCGGACTCCGGAATCTCGCCCTTGATCTCGTCTTTAAACTCTTCCTCAAAAGCCATGATCAGCTCGACGGTGTCGAGCGAATCGGCGCCAAGGTCGTCGAGGAATGACGCCGTGGGCGTGATTTGCTCTTCGTTAACATTCAATTGGTTAACGATGATTTCCTTGACGCGCTGTTCGATGGTTTTCTGGTCGGCCATGTGAGTAAAAGAGGTGAAATTCGACTGTGGAATGAGGCATCACATCACCATGCCGCCGTCAACGGTAAAAACTTGGCCGGTAATGTAACCCGCTTCCTCAGAACAGAGGAACGCCGTCATGTGCGCGATGTCGGCGGCTTCGCCGAGGCGCTTGAGCGGAATGACTGAAGTGACCTTCTCGGCCGCATCGGCGGGGAGCACGGCGGTCATGTCGGTCTTGATGAAACCGGGAGCGACGGCGTTGGAGGTCACGCCGCGGGCGGCAAATTCCTTGGCGATGGATTTGGTGAAACCGATGAGACCGGCCTTGGCGGCACAGTAATTAGCCTGACCGGCGTTGCCCATGATGCCGACCACCGAGGTGATGTTCACGATACGGCCCCAACGCTTCTGGGTCATCGAACGGCCGATGTGCTTCGTCCAGTGGTAGCAGCTGGTGAGATTAGTCGTGATGACGCTGTTCCAGTCCTCCTCCGACATGCGAAACAGCAGGCCGTCCTTCGTGATGCCGGCATTGTTCACGAGAATGTCGATCTGACCGTATTCGGCGAGCAAGTCGGCACTGGCCTTGGCGACGGCGGCGCCGTCGGCTACGTCCACCGCAAGGGCCTTCGCCTTGCCGCCCGCCGCCGTGATGGCGGCGGCGGTCGCTCCGCAGCTGTCGGCGGACTTGCTCACGCAGATGACATTGACGCCGTTCTTGGCGAGCAACTCGGCGATGGCTTTGCCGATGCCCCGGCCGGCGCCGGTGACAAGGGCCACACGATTGTTGTAGGTGAGGCTCATGGTGGGAGGGATGAAGCGCCATGGCACGCACTCCCCTTCCGTGCCGCAAGCGCGAAGTTTCTCCGATAGGTGCGAGCTGTTCCCGCAGACCGCGGCTGATCCGGGGAGACTTTGCCCTACCGTCGCGCGTCAATACACGTCGCGCTGGTAGCGTTTGTCCTTCTTCATTTGCTTCACGTAATCCGCCGCGCCGGTCGCATCCATGTCACCCTGCTGCGCGATGATTTCGTGCAATGCGAGATCCACATCCTTGGCCATGCGCTTGGCATCGCCGCACACATAGAAATGGCCGCCGGCCTTGATCCACGCCCAGAGTTCCGCGGCGTTCTCGCGCATGCGGTCCTGCACGTAGATCTTGTTCGCCTGGTCGCGCGAGAACGCGAGATCCACGCGAGCGACCTGACCGGTCTTGAGCCAGGCTTCCCACTCCTCTTCGTAAAGATAATCGGTGGCGCGGCGCTGGTCGCCGAAAAACACCCAGTTGCGTCCGGTGGCGCCGCTGGCGATGCGGTCCTGCACAAAAGCGCGGAACGGCGCGATGCCCGTGCCGGGACCAACCATGATGGCGTCTTTGGCGCCATCCTCGGGCGGACCGAAGTGCGAATCCGACACAAACACGGGCGTCGGCGTGACCCCGACCTGCACGCGATCGGCCAGGAAGGTCGAGCACACACCGGCACGCTGGCGGCCATTGGTCTGGTAACGCACAATCGCAACGGTGAGATGAACTTCCTCGGGATAAACGCGCGATGAGGACGCCACCGAGTAAAGGCGCGGCATCAGCTTGCGCATGTGGTCCACGAGTTCCTGCGGTGTCAGTTTTGCGCTCGAAAATTCGGCCAGCAGGTCGGCGTATTCGTGTTCGGCGAGAAAAGCCGTGAGCTGCTCCTTGGCTTCGGGCGCGAGCAGTGCGGCGAGCTTCGCTTTCTCCGCAGGTTCAGTGGCCTTGGCAGCGAGCGTGTTGACGATCTTCGCAGTGGGACCGGCCAGCGCGAGCCGAGAGGACAGAACCTCGCGCAACGGCAGCGGAGCCGGCAGCTTGAGCATGACTGGTGACACCGGTTCGTCGCCGGTGGCGCCGAGGCGCGCGAGGATTTCGGCCACGTCCTCAGGTCGGTTGGTCGGGAAAACTCCGAGCGAGTCGCCCGCCTTGTAGTGCAGGCCGCTGCCCGCGAGGCTCACCACGAAATGCCGGGTCTCCTTGCCGGAGCCGGGCTTGCTGAGCAGGCGGTTCTCCGTCACTCGGGCCTGAAAGGGATGGTCTTTGCTGTAGGCGGAAGTGGGCGCGGGCGCGGAACTCATGAGTTGCCAGATTTCCCTTCGCCACGGCGTCAGTGGCAAGCAAGTTCTCTTCCGGAGCGTTGAGACTGTCGGAAAAGTCTTGTTCGCGCGAGATGAGGAGAGAGGCGGCGCG
>JBIQJF010000067.1:0-13042 GCA_044507675.1 Opitutales bacterium
TCCTTCTGCTTCTGCATCACGTTGGCGGAATTGTGCAGCATCTTCTCGATGAGCATGCGGCTGGACTGCGTGAGCAGCACGGGAGTCTTCGGGTGCTGACGCATCAAGACGGGCAGGCCGCCGATGTGGTCGAGGTGGCAGTGCGTGATGATGATCAGGTCCAGCTCGATGTCGCGCAGCTGCGCGAGGTCCGGCAGCGCGCCGAGGCCGGGGGTCTTGGGGTTGAGCCCGCAATCCACGAGGATGTTCAGGTCACCGATCATGAGCAGGAGACAGTTGGCGCCGATGCCACCCTGACGATTGAGGTCGATGAGCTTCATGTGTGTAACGGGCCATGAAGACATTTCCGGCTCCTTCTGGCAAACCCGCGTTTTCCCGGCTTGGTCCCGCCTCATGCACGGTCGCCCCGACCGGTCAATCAACCTGCGGGCAAATCTACGTATACTCCCGTATGGGGTGCATTTCCCCTTGGCCCGACTCGTCCGCCCGCCACGCTTCCGCGGTGCATCTTCCGCTGCTTCGCCCCGTCCTGGCCTTCGCCGCAACGTGCGCCCTGACCGGCGCGCTTTTCGCCCAGCGCTACGACTCCATGTCCGCTGGCGAGGTCCAGCGCCGCCTCGAACGCGACACCGACGCGCTCGTCAACGAGCTCCGCAGCCGCCGCAACACGCCGCTCCCCAACATCAGCTTCGACGTCCACAACAGCACCTGGGCACAGGAGCTCCGCGCCCGCGAAGAGCGGAAAAAAGCCGCCCGCGACGCCTGGCTGGAACAACAACGCCTCGACGCCCAGTGGCGCCGCGATCACCCCGGCGAAACCCGCGAACAATACTACGAGCGCACCAACCGCGAAACCGCCGCCCGCAACGCCGAACGCCAGGAACGCCTCGCCACCCAACGCGCCGCCCAGATCGCCGGATTCATCGCGCTGCAAAACGCCCGCCTCGAAAGCGCGCAATGGGCCGAGGTCCGCCGCGCTGCCAACGGCTACGCCTCCCGCGAGCGCCCGCCGGTTTTCAAAAGCGGCCCGGAAGCCGCCGACTGGCTCGTCGCTCACGACCGCGAACTCCCGAATCAATGGGCCGCCGTGCAAGCCGCCCTCCTCCTGATCGACGGCGTCAACGGCGCGAAACGCGACCTCGCCACCGCCGCCCGCCTTGTCGATCCACGCCCGCAACGCCCACGCCCCGACGACGACCCGATCCGCCCCGAATCCCTCGCCCTTCATGCTTACCTCAGCGCCGCGCATCCCGAGCTCTACGCCTCCTCCGGGATGGCACCCGATCGCGCCCAAGCCCGCCGCGAGCTGGAAGAAATCGCCGAAACCTCCGGCCTGGCCCAATGGCTCCTCGCCCGCCTCCTCGCCGAGTCGGCCGATCCCGCCGATCAAGAACGCGCCCTCGTCCATCTCGGTGCCGGCTACGAATGGGCCAGCGGCAATTACGAACATTTTTTTGGCTACGAAACGCCCTCCGCCAAAAGCGTCCAACAGCATCTTGATCGCACGCTGATCGCCACCCTTCAGCGCCACCAGGTTCACCTCGCCCAATCCCTTCAGTCCTGGTCCGCAAAGACATTTCAAGTCGTCGCCCGCCTGCTCGCGTCCACCAAACCCGCGCCCGCCGATCTGCTTGTCCCGTATACCGACGCGATCGCCGAACGCCTCGGCGCCGGCACCCTCGGCGACTGGTTCGACTACTACAGCTTCGGCGAACTCATCGCCGCCGCCGGCCGCGCCGGCTCCGGCAGCGCCCACGCCCTCGCCACGCTCGATCGCTTCCGGCTCCTCGAAACCGGCACGTCGCCCGCGATGTCGCCTCCGCCCTTTCGCCCGCTGGCCGACATGAGCCTGGCCCTGCCCGCGCTCACCCGCTGGGCCGACCGGGAAGACCCCCTCGGCGCCCGCGCCCGCCTCGCGCTCGTCGAACTCGCCCAACCGGCCGCCCGCAGCCCCGAATACCTCCTGCCCGATTCGCCCGAAGGCCAGGAGCTGGCCAAAGCTCGCACCGCCTTCACCGCCGCCGAAAACGCCGACTACGCCGCGTGGCAGAAAAACAAAAACTTCGTCCGTCCCTCCGCCGCCACCGAGGCCGCGAAAGCCCGCCTCACCGCCGCGCAAACCGCCGCACTCGCCGCCTTCGAACGTCGCGAACGCACCGCCCCTCCCGTCGCCGCCATCCCGCGCCTGCTCGCCAACATTGAAGCCGCCGCCGCGTGGCAACACGACCTCGCCGCCCTCCAACCTTCGCTCGACGGCGCGACGCTCCCGCCCCTCGCCATCGACGATCCGTCGTTCGATCTCGCCCAGGCCGCCGCGCTCCTCGACGCCGCCTTTGCTCCCGGCATCCCCACCGGCCCCGTTCGCAACCGCTACCTCTACGCCGCCGCCCGCCTCGGCGACGCTTACGCGCCCTACGCTCTCTCGATCCAAACGAGTTACCCCGGCGAACCGGCCGCCCGCCACGCCCTCCAAAAAATCTCCGAGCAACGCCGCGCTCGCGACGAGGCCGCCGGCCTGCCGCGCGCCTTGCTCGCCCAAGCCATCGACGCCCTCCTCCGCTCCCAGGACGCCACCGAACTTCTCGCCGCCGCCGCCCGCGCCGGCAGCCCGCTCGCCGCCGCGCTGCAACTCGACCAGCGCATCGGCCGCGACATGGCCCGCGAAACCGACCAGCCGCCGAGCTGGAATCTCGATCCCACGCTCATCGCCGAATTGGACGCCGCCGTCACGGCGCTGCACGCCCAACCCGACACTTTCGCCGATTGGACTCTCGTCCATGCCCTCGCCTCCCCGCCCGAAGTTCAGAACGCCGCCCAACGCTGGTTCGGCACCCTCGCCCTCTGGGACCTCGACCGCCAGGAACGCCTCGCCGATGCTGCCCTCGCCCAAGCCATCCAGCCGCAAATCGACGCCGTTCTCACCACCCTCGCCGAATGGCCCGGCATCAATCAGGACGATCCGCTCCACGCCGAATGGTCCGCCGCCGCCGAACGCGACGTCGCGCAAGCCCAGGAAGCCATCCGCAACAACGACGGCCTCGCCGCGCTCCGTCTTTTCCTCGCTGCCGCCGGCCGCGGCGATCGCGCCGCGCTCGAACTTCTCAGCCGCCACATCCGCAGCGGCGCGGGCGGACTCCCCCGCTCCACCGCAATCGCCGACCAAATCCAAGCCGCCTCGTTCCGCATGACGATGACCGACGCCGAGATCGGCGACGCTTTCGCCGCCCATTACATTGGCCACAGCTACGCCGAAGGCCGCCACGTCCCCACCGATCTCGCCAAAGCCAGGGAATGGCTCACCTACGCCGCCTCCCTCGGCAGCGTGAACGCCGCCCGCACCCTCGCGAGCGGCCGCTTCGAAGGCCTCAGCCGCTCGCCGGACGAAATCCTCCGTTGGGAAACCATCAGCCAGGCGCTGGAGTTTTCCGACTATCTCCTCCAACCCCCGCTCCGCCTCACCGGCCAGCGCATCGACCTCGCGCCCATTCGCGCCCAACTCGAATCCGCCGCCGCCACCCTCGCCTCCTTCCGCAATAAGAAACCGGTCGAGCTCTCCGACTCCGCCGCCGAAAAACGAGCCGCCCGCGAACGCGCCGCGAAGGATGAACTTAAAAAGAATCCGCTCAACGGGCTCGTCCTGCTCGCGAAAGTCGCCGCCGAGGACAACGCCCACGCCGCCCGCGATCTCGCCCGCATTCTCGCGCGCGGCGACTACAACCTCCAACCCGACCCCGCCCTCGCCCGCCGCTTCCACGCGCTCGCCCTCGGCGACGTCGAACGTTCCGCCGAATACGGCGACAGCTTCTCCGCCGACCGCCTCGGCCGCTACCACCTCGGCGGCCTCCATGGCGCGCCCGACCTCCCCACCGGGCTCCGCTGGCTCACCTACGCGGCCGAACTCGGCAACGACATGTCCGCGTCCTACCTCGCCCGCCTCTACACCGAAGGCGTCCCCGGCCTCGCTCCCGACGCCCAACAAGCCGCGCACTGGTCCGCTCTCGAAGAAAAAATCGCCAGCGACTCCTTCAAGCCCCGCCGGCCCCTGAAGCGCTGACTCCCCGCCCACGCCTTCGTCCCTCCTCACCGCATTCCGCTCGAACATTCCCTTCGCGCTTCCACCCCAGTCATCCCGCCTCCAGCGTCACCCGATGCGTTTTCCGCCGCCCCGCCGCGCACTTTCTACCAGCCTCGCGCTCGCGCTGCTTTCCTTTCCGCTGTTCGCCGCGCAATACAGCAGCACCTCGCCGCAGGAACTCCAGCGTCGCCTCGAGCGCGATACCAACCAGCTCATCGATTCGCACCGCAGCCAGCGCAACGCGTCCTCTCGCTCCCGCGCGCCAGCCGGTCCATCGCCGTGGGAACTTGAAGTCACCAGCCGCCGCAACCGCGAAGCCGCCGCCCGCGCCGAACAAGCCCGCCTCGACGCCGAGTGGCGCCGCGATCATCCCAACGAAACGCGTCAGCAATACTTCGCCCGCATCGATCGCGAGGAAGCCGCCGCGGCCCGCGAGGAACGCCGACAAAGACAGGAGGCGGCCGCCGCCCGGCGCGCCATGCGCGAACGCCATGCCGCCGAGCTCGCGCAGCAGGAAGCCTCCGACTGGGCCCGCGTCCGCGCTTCCCGCGACGGCTACGCGGCCGAATCTCGTCCGCCCGGTTTCTCCTCTCCGAGCGAGTCCCTCGCCTGGTTTCTCCGGCACAACCGTGAGACCCAGAACGAGTGGGCCGCCAACCAGGCCGCCGCGATCCTCATCGAAGGCGTGGGCACGCCTCAAGACATCCCCGCCGCTCTCCGTCTGCTCGACCCCACCGGTCCCACCGCAAAAAAGGCCGGCCGGCGCCACCCCGAAACCCGCGCACTTTTCGCGTATCTCCAGCTGACGCGGCCCGACGCGGTGAAAGCCGCCGGCTTCGAAGCCGACCCCGCCCGCGCGCGCGATGACTTGGAAGCCGCCGCCGAGAAATCGGACCTCGGCAAATGGTATCTCGCGCGATTCCTGAACAACTCCACATCGCCCGCCGACCAGAAACGTGCCCTCCAGCTCATCGCGCCCGGCAGGGCCTGGGCCAACACTTTTTTTGCAGGCTCGATCAACGTGATCCCGGCGGCGCGGGGCCCGGTTGACGAATACATCAACGCGATCACCCGCTCGATCATGGAGAAACAACGCGCCCACCTCCCGACGCTCATCCGCGAGCTGCCGATGGCGGAATTCGAAACCTTTAACCGCCTCCTCCCTTCCCTCCCTGAGCCTCTCCGCACCGAGGCGATGACGCTCTACGTCGAGGCCATCGCCGAACGCGCCGTGCCGCTCACGCCCGGCCAAAAATTTAACTACTACGCTTTCGACTACCTCCTCGATCATGCCCGCGAAGCCCGCATCGGCGCCGTGGACGGCCTCGCCGCGCTGCATCGTTTCCACCTGCTCGGCATCGACGATCTCGGCCCTTTCCAAATTGCCTGGAGTGACGACCCGGACGACGCCCGCACGCTCGCCGCGCTCACCCGCTGGGCCTCGCGCGATGATGTCCTCGGCACCCGTGCTCGTCTCGCCCTCGAGGGCCTGGCCATCGAGGCCGCTTCGCCCCGCCGATGGAAACCGCCGCTGCTCGTCGAGGTTGCCCTTTACCAAAGTGCCGTGCGCGAGTCCGGCACCGATGAAAACCCCGCCCGCCCACGCGCCCTCGCCGCGTTCGCCCGGCGCGACGCCAACGCTCCGAAGATCGCCGCCGTGCCCGCACTCCTCGCCTCGATCAAGGCCGGCGAACAGTGGCAAGACGCGCGCGATCAACTCGCGCTCTTCGCCGCCGGCCAACCCATGTTTCCCAGCACGTTCGCCGTCACCGACGGGTCCTTCGACCTGACGAAGGCCGCCGCGCTTTACGACGAGGCATTCAAGCTCGGAACACCCGCCGCGCTCCGCCGCCAAAAACTGTTCGACGCGCTCCGACTCGGCGACGCCTTCGCTCCCGCTATGATTACCGCTGAACTCCAGGAAACGTCCGGTGCCTCCAGCGCGCTTCAACAATTGCGCCAACTCAGCGCCGACCGCCGCGCTCGCGATATTGCCGCGAAAAATCCCCGTGCCCTCCTCATCCGCGCCATCGAGGCCCGGCTTCGCCAGGAACACTTCGAGCCGCTGCTCGCTGAGGCCGCCGACGCCGGCAGCGCCCTGGCCGCCCGTCTCCTCACTGCGCATCGGATCGAGAAATCCATGTCGCGCGAAGCCGACCGACCGCCCTCGTGGGAACTTTCCGCCCCGCTCATCGCCGAACTCGACGCCAGCATCGCCGTCTGGGACACGCCCGCCTTCAGCACCGAATGGGAATTTGCGAGCACCGTGCTCAGCTTCGATGACACCAACCAGGCCCGGGGTTGGTTCCATCCCGCAGGAATCTGGGAAGCCGATCGGCTCGTCCGCCTCGCCGACGCTGAACTCGTTCGTGCCGTCCAACCGCAAGTCGACGCCGTCCTCGCCACGTTGGCCGCCTGGCCCGGCATCGACCACCAAGACCCGCGCCATACCGAGCTGCTCGACCAAGCATCCCAATTCCGCGCCGCCGCCGAAGACCTCGCACCGACCGACGGCCTCGAATCGCTGGGACTCTTTCTCCAAGCCGCCATTTCCGGCGATCGGAGCGCCTTGGAAATGCTCGCCAACCACATCCGGCTCGGGCTCGGCGAACTCCCTCGCTCCTACGAACTCGCCAGCGCCCTCGCCGACGCCGAACTGAAAATGATCCAGGCCGACGCCGAGGTCGGCGACAGCGCCGCCGCCGAGCAGATGGCGAAACATTTCCTGAGAAGCGGCGATGTCGCGGACCACACTACCGGCCTCGCGTGGCTGCGCTACGCCGCCGAACTCGGCGAACTCACCGCGGCCACCGCCCTCCGCGACCGCGCACTCGCCGCACCGGCTGATCCCGCCGCCGCTCGTCACTGGTCCGTCGTGATCGAAGCCATCGAAAACCTGGAGCATCTTCCCTCCCCGCCACGACGCCCTCCCGCGGACTTGGCGCCACTTGCTCCGGTCCGCGCCGAACTGGAAGCCATTCTTGCCAACGCCGAACGAAACCACGCGCAGGCCTCCCGACTCACCGACGCCCAAATTGCCGCATTCCAATCAGCCAACGACGAAGCCCGGCAGCGCCTCAAGGAAAACCCCGCCGCCGGACTGCTCGCCCTCACCAAGGTCGCCGCGGCCGGCAGCCGCGAAGCCGCCTTCACCGCCGCCCGGATCCTCGCCACCGGCCGCCACGGCGTTGAGCCCGACCACGCGCTCGCCCGCCGCCTTCACGCCCTCGCGGTGAAACAACTGCAGACCGACGCCGAGTATGGCGACGCCTTCGCGGCCTACCACGTCGGCCTCTACGCCTTGGAAATCCCCGCCGCTCCGTCCGATCCCGCCGCCGGTATCCGCTGGCTCACCTACGCCGCCGAACTCGGCGAAACCGCTGCCGCCGAATTCCTCGCCCAACTCTACACCACCGGCGCGCCCGGCGTCGCCCCCGACGCCAAACAAGCCGCGCACTGGACTGCTTTCGCCAGAAAGACCAGCGACGATAACTTCAAGCCGCGCAAGCCGCTGCGATAGATCGCCACCCGTGCCCCCGCCGGTATCAACGCGGAGGAGGTTCGTCGGACACGTTCGTCGCCTCGATGTCGATCACGTCGCCGGTGTTCATCGAACTGCGCCGGCCCGCGGCAGGCCTGGCGGCCCGGCCCGGCCCCGGCGCCGGGCGCACGCTCTTCGGCCGGAACAGCGAGCCCACCCAGCCCAACATTCCCGTGAACAGCACGACCAAGGCGGTGAACAACACCGCCACCATGGCGAAGAGCGCCATAAGGCCGGCCAGCATGAGTCGCAACAAGGGCATGATCACAAGACTCACCAATCCGGCGAAAGTTGCACGGATGAAATCCAACCCGCGCTTTCGCTGGCGTGCCCACCCTTTTCCGCCCTCGACCCTCGCGAGCCGTTGGGTTGAAATGCCCGCGCACCCCACCCACCCCATGAAAAAATACCTCGTTGAGTTCATCGGCACCTTCTTCCTCGTGTTCACCATCGGCATGACCGTGATCGCGCCCGGCGCGGGCGACATGGCGCCGCTCGCCATCGGCAGCTGTCTCGCCGTGATGATTTTCGCGGGCGGCCATATTTCTGGCGGACACTTCAACCCGGCCGTCACGCTCGGCGTGTGGCTGCGTGGCAAATGCCCGGTGTCCGACGTCGTGCCTTATCTCGCCGCGCAATTCGCCGCCGGTGTCGTCGCCTCCTTCGCCGTCAAAGCCCTGAAGACCGGCCTCGTCGCCAAGGCCGCCAGCCTCGGCGGGGCCATGACGCCCGAGATTCTGCCCGCGCTGCTCGCGGAGTTTCTGTTCACCTTCGCACTCGTCTGGGTCGTGCTGAACACCGCCACCGCCAAGGGCACGAGCGGCAACTCGTTCTACGGTTTTGCCATCGGCTTCACCGTGCTGACCGGCGCCTACGCCGTCGGCGGCATTTCCGGCGGAGCCTTCAATCCCGCCGTCGCGCTCGGCTTGTGCACGATGGGTATCGTCGGCTGGGGCAGCCTGTGGATCTATCTCGTCGCCTGCACCGCCGGCGGCATCGTCGCCGCCACCGCCTTCAAGCTGGTGAACAGCGAAGAGTGACCGCCGCCTGTGGCGGAAAATCTCAAACTCCAGACTCCAAACAGCCCAAATGTTTTGGACTTTGGCGTCTGGCGTTTGGCGTTTTCCCCTGTTTGGCGTTTGGACCTTTGGAGTTTGAGATTTTGCGTCCGCACTATCTTGCCTTGCCAACTTTCCAGTGCTGAAGAGCATTTCCCCATTCCACGGCATGAACAACGAAGTCCTCTGGCTCATCCGACTCGGTCTTGATGCAAAGTTGTTCACCCGCGAGCAGGCGCTCGACACGCTGAAGGCCCTCGGCCCCGAAGCCGACCTCATGGGCTACGCCCAGAAGCTCATCGACGACGGCATCGTGACCGATGTCGAAAAACTCGAAGCTCTCGCCGGCGACGCCATGGGCCGCGCCGCCTCCGGTCCGCCCGAGCCCAATCCGCTTCTCGCCGACTCCGCGCCGAAACTCCGCCTTGCTTCCAAGGATGGCGCCCCGACCGCGCCAGCCGCCGTTTCTGCCGCTCCCGCCGGCATGCCGTCGTTCGCCTTCGCGCAGGTCGGCGAAATGGATGACGACGCCCTCGCCGCCGGCATGCGCAAGCTGCTCATCGACTCCGGCAAATACGGCGCGAGCGATCTCCACCTCTCCGCTGGCTCAAAGCCCTTCGTGCGCAAGCACCGTTCGCTGATGCCGATCACCGAGCACGTCCTCACCGATCGTGAATCGCTGCGCCTCAACACCATCCTGCTCGCCGAGCACCAGAAGGCCATTTTCCTCGAGCGAAAGGATTACGACTTCGCCTTGGCGCTCGATGCGACCAACCGCTACCGCGTCAACCTGATGTTCCACAAGTGGGGCGCGTCGGGTTCCTACCGCATGGTGCCCGCCGGTATTCCGAAGCTCGACGAGCTCGGCCTGCGCAACCTCGACGCCATTCGCAAGCTCCTCTCCTACCACAACGGCCTCATCCTCATCACGGGTCCCGTCGGCGCCGGCAAGACCACCACGCTCGCCGCGATGGTCGCCGAGCTCAACGAGCAGCGCTCCGACCACATCATCACCGTCGAGGACCCCATCGAAGTCGTGCAAACACCCAAGGGCTGCAACGTCACGCAGCGCGAGGTCGGCCCGCACACGAAGTCTTTCTTCACCGCGCTCAAGGGCGCCCTCCGCGAGGATCCCGACGTCATCGTCATCGGCGAACTCCGCGATCTCGAAACCATTGAGATGGCCATCAGCGCCTCCGAGACCGGCCACCTTGTCATCGGCACGATGCACACGAGCGACGCCGCCACCACGCTCAACCGCCTGCTCGACGTTTTCCCGCCCGCACAGCAAACCCAGATTCGCGCCTCCGTGGCCGAGTCGCTCCGCGGCGTCGTCTGCCAACGCCTCCTGCCCTCGACCAGCGGCGGACTCGTCGTCGCTTGCGAGATCATGATTTCCAACACGGCCATCCAGGCTCTCATCCGCGAGGGAAAAACCGCCGGCCTCCGCAACACGATGGAAACCGGTGTGAAGGAAGGCATGTGCATCATGGAGAACGTCGTCTTCGACCTCTATCAGCAGAAGAAGATCACCAAAGAGACCGCCCTCGCCAACGTCTCCACGCGCAACGTCCGCCAGAAAATCGAACCCGCCGCACCCCCCAGCACCCCGCCCGCCGGCAAAGCCTGATGTTTATGGCCACAAAAAGGCACAAGAATCCAGCGGCGTATGCAGCTCTCAAGGCGCCTATAGGCGCGCGGAAAACCTTCAGCTGCGGGACAAACTCTTTTCGCGCCTCTTCGTGGCTAAAACCTTCGGGACTCTTCCTTCTTCCTTCATCCCTCCGCCTTTCCTGACCCATGGCCGCCATCGACGCACTCCTCCGCACCATGCTCGAAAAGGGCGGCTCCGACCTGCACCTCACCGTCGGCCTGCCCCCCAAGTCCCGCATCTCCGGCTCGCTCCAACCCATCGCCGATCACGCCATCGATGCCCAGCACATGGAGGCGCTGCTCAAGGAAATCTGCCCCGAGAAACGCTGGAAGGAATTCCTCGAGAAGAAGGACCTCGACCTCGCCCACGAGGTGCCCGGCCTCGCGCGTTTCCGCGCCAACTACCTCTACAACCACTGGGGCCAGGCCGCCGTTCTCCGCCAGATTCCGGCCAAGATCCTCTCGTTCTCGCAGCTCAATCTCCCCGAGGCGCTGAAGAAACTCTGTCACCTCGACCAGGGCCTCGTTGTTGTCACCGGCCCCACCGGCTCCGGCAAGTCCACCACGCTCGCCGCGATGATCGACTACATCAACGACAACATGGCGAAGCACATCATCACGATCGAGGACCCGATCGAGTTCGTGCACCCCTGCAAGAAGTCCACCATCGTCCACCGCGAGGTCGGCGAGCACACCGAGACTTTCGCCGCCGCGCTAAAGGGCGCCATGCGCCACGACCCCGACATCCTCCTCCTCGGCGAAATGCGCGAGATGGAGACCATCAAGCTCGCGCTCTCCTGCGCCTCGATGGGCATGCTCGTCTTCGGCACGCTGCACACCAACAACGCGCCCAAGACGGTGGACCGCATCATCAACACCTTTCCCGCCGAGGAACAAAACCAGGTGCGCGTCATGCTCGCCGGCTCGCTCGCCGGCGTCGTCGCCCAGCTCCTCTGCAAGAAAGTGCCCAAGGGACGCGTCGCCGTGCACGAGATTTTGCTCCAGCACGAGGCCCTGCCCAACACGATTCGCTCCGGCCAGATCGCCAACATTCGCAGCATCATCGAGAGCGGCTCCGCCGACGGCATGATCACGATGGACAACAGTCTCATGGCCCGCGTGAAGGATGGCACCGTCGAAGCCAAGGAAGCCTATATGAAGGGCAGCAACAAAGCCCTCTTCGCCCCCCTCCTCAAACCCGGCGACCTCGACGGCGGGCACTGAGCCCGGCGCGCCGCGCCCGGCTATTTTGGATTTTCGATTTCGAATTTTGGATTGCCGGTGGAACCCGGCCTTCCGCCTTCGCCAAGGCTACGGCGGACGGGCCGGACGGGTTGGCTTGCGTGGGAGGGCTCGCGTCCCTGCGAGCCGAGCTTGGCGACGGCTTGATCCCTGCGAGCCGCCTTTACGGCCCGGCCAGCGGTGCCCACTGCCCGAGTTGGTCAAACGGACTCTTCACCCCGATTCCCGGTTTCTTCATGCAATGCAGATAGATTTGGGTCGTGCGGATATCGCTGTGTCCCATCAGCTCCTGCACGGTGCGGATGTCCGTGCCGTGCTCCAGCAAATGCGTGGCGAAGCTGTGCCGCAGCACGTGCGGCGTCACGCGCTTGTCGAATCCCGCCAAGTTGGCCGCACGGCGTATGTCGCTCTGAAACGTGCTGTCCGTCACATGATGTCGGCGTGTCATTCCGCTCACCGGATCAAGGGACGGCTGGCGCGCAGGAAACACCCACTGCCAGATCCACTGCACTCCGGCCTGCGGATATTTTCTGGCCAAACCCTCGGGCAACCACACGCCGAGCAGCTTGTTCGCCCGGTCCTCCTGATGCAGCAGACGCAGCCGCTCCAGATGACGCTCAATCTGCGGCTTCAGCCCGTCCGGCAGCATCGTGATCCGGTCCTTGTCGCCCTTGCCGGCGAAAACCTGGATGCGACCCCGGGCGAGATCGAGGTGATGGATGCGCAACCGCAGGAGCTCCATCAGCCGCAATCCGCCGCCATACATCACTTC
Organism: Opitutales bacterium; assembly: GCA_044507675.1. Lineage (GTDB taxonomy): Bacteria > Verrucomicrobiota > Verrucomicrobiia > Opitutales > Opitutaceae > Lacunisphaera. The sequence continues at coordinate 12,342 of JBIQJF010000067.1, forward strand.
CGCCATGAGCCGCGGCGTGCCGCTCAGACCGGCAAAAAGCTGCCCGCACTCCTCCTGACTCAGCACCGTCGGAGTCTTCTGCCCCCGCTTGGCCCGCTGAAACTCAAACTCTCCGAGACTCCGATGCAGCCCCTCCTGCATGAAGAAGACCAAGGCATTCAGGGCCTGTTTCTGGGTGGCCTGGCTGGCTCTCTCCCGGACAGCGAGCGCGGATAGGAACTCCGCCACGTCCTTTCCCTCGGCCACGTAAGGGGTGCGCGGAGCCAGGAATCCCGCAAAACGCACCGCCCACTCGCGGTAAGTCTCCTCCGTCCGCCACAAGAAACCGCGCTCCCGGCTGGCCTTGATCAGATCGCGCTCCCAAGGGGTTCGCCCCAGGTCGTCCGCCGCGGTCGGCGGGTGATTCTTGCGCCAGGACTGCGGCCTCCTGTTCCCTGCACGTGGCGCAGAAGCCGGGACGCCCTCCTCCCGCTCAGGCCTCGAGGTTGTCACCTCGCCCTGCCCTGACTCATCCCGGACTTCCTCCCCTTGGAGCCGGGGCGCCCTCACCCCGGAATTATCCGCTCTGCCTCCGCTGTTCTCCCCGCGCCGGCTGGCATCTCCCGAACTCCAATCTTCGGTCTGCGAACTGCGTGACTGGCTCTTGGCCGCCCGGTAAAACCAGCGCAGCGCTTCCCTGGCCTGCCCTGAGCCCGTCGAAT
>JBIQJF010000023.1:0-68837 GCA_044507675.1 Opitutales bacterium
CTCAAGCAGGAGATTCGTCGCGCGTTGGGCAGCTGAGCGCTGCACGCGGCGCTCAGTCGTAACGGCGTCGGAGATTGCTCGGCAGCAGGCCGAGTTCTTCACGATACTTTGCCACGGTGCGCCGGGCAATCTTGAGGCCTTTTTCCTGGAGCAGCCCGACGATCTCCTGGTCGCTGCGCGGCTGGCCGGGATCCTCGCCGGCGATGATGTCGGCGATCATTTCCTTCACGCTGGTGTTGGCCACGGCGGCACCGTCCTGCGACTGGTAGCCCGACGTGAAGAAGAACTTCATCTCAAACACGCCGTGCGGAGTCTTGATGTATTTGTTGGCCAGGGCGCGGCTGACGGTGGTCTCGTGCACGCCGATGATGTCGGCGATCTGGGTCATCGTGAGAGGTTTCAGCTTCGAGACGCCTTCCTCGAAGAACTCGCTCTGGTGTTTGATGATTTCGCGGGTGATGCGCTCGATCGTGCGTTGCCGCTGCTCGATGGCGTTGATGATGAATTTCCCCGAACGAAGTTTTTCCCGAAGATAGTCGCCTTCCTGCTTTGAGAGTTTGCCCTTGGCGATGAGGTCCTTGTAGGTGCTGCTCAGGCGCAGCCGCGGAATGTAATCCTGGTTCAGGATGACCTGCCATTCGTCGTTGTCCTTTTCGACGGAGACATCCGCGACGACCACCCGGTTGGAATCATCGGCAAAACGGCGGCCCGGGGCAGGGTCGAGCGTGCCGATAATTTCGACAGCTTCCTGGATGATTTCGGGCGAAAGACCCATTTTCCGGGAAAGGTCGGGGATGCGCCGGCGCACGAGCAGGTCGAAGTGATCGCGCACGATCCGCGCGGCGACGGACTTGCCGCGGCCCTGGTGGTTGAGCTGGATCTGGAGGCAGTCGCCAAGGTTTTCGGCGCCGATGCCGGGCGGGTCGAAACTCTTGAGGAGCTTGGACGCGGCTTGCACGGTCTCGAGCGGCAGGTTGCTCAGCAGGGCGAGGTCGGCGAGGCTGGACGTGAGGTAGCCGCGGTCGTCGAGGCTGCCGACGAGGTAGTGCAGCGCTTCGAGCACCGGTGGAGGGCAATCGGCCAGTTCGGCCTGTTGCATGAGGTGCTGCTGAAGTGAGGTCTCGGCGGTAAGCGAGTCGTAGAAGTGCTGGCGGCGTTCATCCTCCTCACTGCTGGTCTGACGGATGCCGCCGGTGTCGGACATGTGGTCGCGCCAGTCCTGCCCGATGCGTTCAAGCATCTGGAGATCCTTGGTGAAATTCATCTCCTCGCGCGGATCATCATCGGGCCCGGAGTTGGCATCGCCGCTGGCGGCGGACTTCTCGAGGCTGACATCGTCCATCGGCAGCTCTTCGAGGGTGGGATTGGCTTGCAGTTCCTCCTGGATGGTGGCGCGCAGGTCGAGGGCGGCGACCTGCAGAATCTTGAGCGACTGCCGCATCTGCGGCGCCAGCATGAGCTGCTGGGTTTGCCGCTGCTGGAAGCTCTGGTTGAGTCCGGGGCCGCTCATGAGGACAACGGATGAGCCCTGTTAGCCGCGGGTTTGGTAGGTCGCCGGGACAGAGGGGGTGGTGTCGGGCTTGTCCGGCGGGAATACCTCGGCGAGATACACCGCCAGTTTCTCGTTGGTGGGGCCGTAACGATCGCTGTAGAGATAAAGTTCGAGATCGGTGAGCATCTCGTAGGCGTTTTGGTAACGCTTGTCGCGATCGCGTTGCAGCGCCTTGTGAAGGATGGCTTCGAGCTTGGGATCGATGTCGGCGCGCAGGGTGCCGAACTTCGGAAGTGGCATCGTGAGGATGTTGCGACGCGATTCGAGGCGGCTGGTGCCGCGGAAGATGTTCCGGCCGAGCAGCATTTCGCTCAACACGATGCCAAGGGAAAACAGATCGGAGCGACCGTCAGTCACGGCGTAGCTGGCGCCTTCGGTGGAGAGATACTCGTCCTTGCCCGGGATGACCTTGCCTTCCTCGTTATACATGAGGTCCAAGGCCTTCGCGATGCCGAAGTCCGTGAGCTTCACGTCACCCTCGATGGCGAGCATGACGTTCTTCGGATTGACGTCGCGGTGGACGATGTTGAGCAGGCGGCCTTCGCTGTCGCGTTTGCTATGGGCGTAATTGAGACCGCGGCACACACGGGAGGCGATGAAGGCGGCGATATCCACCGGCAGCTGCCGGCCGAGTTCGGCGTGGCGCTCGATGAACTGCTCCAAGTTCACGCCGCGCACGAATTCCATCGTCATGAAATACTGTCCGCCCACCTGTCCAAGGTGGTAGGTTTGCACGATGTTGGTGTGGATGAGGTCGGCCACGAGACGGGCCTCGCCGATGAAATTTTTCTGGAATTCGGGGATGCTGGAGTATTCCTCCCGAATCAATTTGATGGCCACGACCTTGCGAAAATTACCGGAACCGCGCTGCACCGCCTCATAAACCAAGCCCATGCCACCCTCGGCGATCTTGCGGGTGAGCTCGTATTGGATTTCGTTAAAGATGTGCTTTAGCGCGGACACGGGGTTACAAAAGCGGGCGGGATGGCGCGTGGCAAGAACTCTACACGAATATTGCACGCTTCCTGCTTCAAGCTTGCTTTGGCTTCGGAAGGGCCGGTTGACAGCGGAAAACCGGCTCGTAGGTTGCGCGCATGATCACGCTCACATCACGTGCCGCGCGCCAAGTGCAGACGATGCATGCCGCGCAAGGCGATGCCCAGAAAAAGCTCCGCGTCTTCGTCGAAGGTGGCGGCTGCTCGGGTTTTCAATACGGGATGTCCTTCGACCTGCCCAAGCCTGATGACCAAATCTGTGAGAGCGAGGGCGTGCAGGTGCTGGTGGATCCTACGAGCTTCGCCTACCTGAGTGGCACGAGCATCGATTTCGACGACGGTCTGCAGGGGAAGGGTTTTGAGATCCGCAATCCCAACGCGCAGAGCACCTGCGGTTGCGGCAAGTCGTTTAACTGAACACCTGACGCTTACGTCGCCCCGTTTTCTGAAGCGCAGAAACGTGCCCCGCTTAATTGATCGCTTCGTGCAGGGCCACGATGCCAAAGGTCATCGGCGTGGCTCGGACTGAGCTGAAGCCTGCGCGCCGGATCTCCGCACTCATGGCCTCGCGGCCGGGGAAACTCTCGATTGAACCGCACAAGTATTCGTAGGCCGAGCGATCGCCGGTCACGATGCCAGCTACGATGGGCAGCACGAACTTCAGATAGGTGTAGTAAACCGGCCGAAACCAGAAAATGGGCTGGGAAAACTCCAAGACGAACAGTCGTCCGCCGGGCCGGAGCACGCGACGCATCTCGCTCAGGGCCTTGTGGCGGTCGGCCATGTTACGCAGGCCAAAGGATATCGTCACGGCGTCAAAGGTTTGGTCGGGCAGGGGAAGAGCCATGCCGTCACCCTGTTTGAACTCGATGGCCTGCCAGCGAGGGCTGCCGACGCGCTTTTTTACAGCTTCGTCCAGCATCGGCTGGCAAAAATCCATTCCCACGACCCGGACCCCCGGGGACAGGCCGTCAGCGAGGGCAAAAGCCACGTCTCCGCTCCCGGTGGCGAGGTCCAAAACCGCGGCCGGGTGGGTATCATGGACCGTCCGCACAAGTCGTTGACGCCACCAAAAGTCCACCCCGCCGCTCAGGAGGTGGTTGGCGATGTCATAACGCCCGGCAATACGGGCAAACATGCTGTTGACGGCCTTTGGATCGGGCATGGGAGGGGGTTAGGCTTTGTGCGGCTTTGCGATTGACGCAAGCACTGGGTAGTGAATTATTTGTGCCGTAAGAATCTACGAACTAAACTTTAACCCCAGCCCGCCATGTCCACCAACCTGACCAAACGCGAGATCGTCCTGGAAATCTACGAGAAGACCGGGTTTCCGCAGAAACAAATCCAAGACACGGTGCAGATGACCCTTGATATCGTGATGGATGCGTTGGCCGCGGGCCGCAATGTCGAGCTCCGGAATTTCGGCGTTCTCGAAGTGCAAGTGCGCAAGGCTCGTGTCGGTCGCAATCCGAACAAGCCCGAGACCGAAGTCGTCATCCCCGAGCGCGCCGTCGTGAAGTTCAAGTCCGGCAAGATTTTGAAGCAGAAGATCAAGGCGCTGAGCTTGGAAAAGCTGAAGGCCAACCCTCCGGCACCTGCCTCGGCTGATGGTGACGACGACGAGGCCTGAGCCCGCGTCGTTTCGCAGTAGCCCGCAATGGCCGGTTTTCAGTCGCTTCCAGGCTTCCGGGAATTCTACCCGGAGGATTTCTCCCGTCGTCAGCACATCTTCAACGGTTGGCGCACTGCTGCCCAAGCGTTCGGCTTTCAGGAATACGACGCGCCCGTGCTCGAACCACTCGAGCTCTACACGACCAAGTCGGGCGACGAGATCGAAGGACAACTTTTCAGCTTCACCGACAAAGGCGACCGCCAGGTCTCGCTGCGTCCGGAAATGACGCCCACGGTCTGCCGCATGGTTGGCGCCAAGGCCGGCGCGCTGAAGCGTCCGATCAAGTGGTTCAGCATCGCGGAATTCTATCGTTACGAGCGCGCGCAAAAAGGCCGTCTTCGCGCCTTCAACCAATTCAACGCCGACATCTTCGGTGAGCCCGGCCCCGAGGCGGAAATCGAGCTCATTGCGTTGCTCATCCAGTGTTTGGCGGGTTTTGGCCTGACGAAGGACGATTTCTACGTCCGGCTGAGTGATCGGAATCTGTGGTTTTATTATCTCGAAGCGTTGGGCTTTGATGACGCCCAGACGCGCGGCATTCTCTCGGCGGTGGATCGCTATGAGAAGATGGGCGACGATGCCTTCAAGGGCTACGTCGAGACGCATGGCGAACTCGCGGCTGACCGGAAGGAGAAGGTTCTGGCCTTCTTGAAGATCAAGAGCCTGCCGGAACTCGAAGCGGCGCTTGCTCCCTACGGTTCGGAGAAACTGGCCGCCCGTCTCACGGATTGGCGGAAGGTGCTCGATGGCGTGGCTGCGATGGGATTGGCGGACTTTATTTCCGTGGATCTCGGCGTCGTGCGCGGGCTGGCCTACTACACAGGCTTTGTGTTCGAAGCTTTCGACCGCAAAGGCGACCTGCGTGCGCTGGCGGGTGGGGGCCGCTACAACGATTTGATCAAGAAACTCGGCTACGCCGACCTGCCGGCGGTGGGTTTCGCCATTGGCGATGTCACGACCGGCCTGCTGCTGGAACAGCGCAAACTTACGCCTGCCTACGTAGGTGGCCCCGAAATCTACGTAGTCATCGGTGGCGAGGCGGAGCGGAAGGTGGCGTTCGCTGACATTCAGGCGCTGCGATCGGCCGGCCTGCGGGTCGAGTATCCGTTCAAGGATTTGGCTTTCGGCAAACAGTTCAAGGCCGCCTCCGAGTGCGGCGCGAAGCTGGCTCTCATCTACGGCGGCGACGAACTGGCCAAGGGCGTCGTCAAGATCCGGAATCTGACCGACCGCAGCGAAAGTGAAGTGCCGCGTGCTGACGTGCTGACGGCTGCGCGGGAGTCTCTGCGCCGCAGATATTCCATGTAATGTGTCATCCTGAGCGCAGCGAAGGATCCAGCCGTATGAGCGCTCGCCAAGACCCACCCCGGCGCTTCGCACCACCCCTCTTGATAGAGGGGACCCAAGTCTGCGCTACGGAGATTCCCCTCTATGAAGAGGGGTGCCCGTTAGGGCGGGGTGTGTGGGGTATGCTTCGTCCGGGTTGAAGGTTCAGAATGCCATGCCGAAAATGTCCGACGTGTTCCTCAGTCTCGGTCGCATCCTGCTCCTGCTGGCGGGCGTTTATGTTGTTTGCGCGGTCGGCGCGCATTACCTTTCGCTCAGCATGATGTTTCCGCGGCCGCCGCTGAAATATGCACCGGGGCCGGATTACATCGAGCTCACCGCTCCCGACGGCATGAAAGTGATGGCGCGCCACTGGCCGAATCCATCAGCAAAGCACACGTTGCTCTATCTCCACGGTAACTACGAGGAACTGGGCGGCCTCGGCGAATACATCCCGGAATATGTGAAGGCGGACTATGCGGTCTTTGCCATCGATTATCGGGGCTACGGACACAGCGGCGGCACGCCGGATGAGGCGACGCTCTATGCCGACACGAAACTGGCCTATGATTATCTGCGCACGAAGCTGGACGTGCCCGCGGACCGCATTGTGGTATTTGGCTACTCGCTTGGCGGCGGACCGGCCGTGGAATTGGTGCGAACGCAACCCGTCGCTGGGGTCGTTCTGCAAGGCACGTTTGTCAGCGCGTATCGCGTGATGACTCACATCCCGGTGTTTCCGGCCGACAAGTTTGAGAATCTCAAGAAACTGCCCGAAGTGCGCTGTCCCGTGATGATCATCCACGGCACGGCTGACCGGACGGTGCCTGTGTGGCATGGGCAAAAGCTGCTTGCGGCGATTCCGGGTCGGAAGAGCTCGCTCTTTGTCGAAGGTGGCCCGCACAGCGGCCTGGCTGATTTCACCGGTCCGCGCTATTGGGAAGAACTCAAGAAGTTCACTGACTCGCTGTAAGGCTGAATCCGAGCGACCACGGTTTCGTCCCGCGAATGCAGGAATCAAACGCGGTTACGATGTTGTAGGGGCGGTCCTTGGGCCGACCTTCCGCGCGAGGTCGCCGCAAGCAGCGACCCTACAAGGGATCACTTCAGATATTCCGGACCAAACGCGGCGGGCAGGAGTGCGCGAATCGAAGTATCGATGCGATCCAGACCGTTGCAGAAGGAATGCACGCGAATTTTCGGTCCGAATTCGTAGATGACCTGCCGGCATGCGCCGCAAGGAGCCGTGGCGGTTTTAGTGGGCGTGTAGACAACCACGCATTCTAATTTCCGCTCGCCCGCAGCAACTGCGCTGAAGATCGCCGTGCGCTCGGCGCAATTGCAAAGCCCATAGGAGGCATTCTCAACATTGCAGCCGCGATAGATCTTACCGCTCTCGGCCAGCACCGCGGCGCCCACCTTGAACTTGGAATACGGTGCGTAGGCCTTGCCAGCCGCAGTCTTGGCAGCGGCTTTCAGTTTCTCCAGTTTGGCGGGCGAGGGCATCAGGGGATGCCTGCGGGCAGGCGACGGATAGCGTAGGGATTTACACCGCTCACGCAAGCCGGCCCTACAATTTGCAGTGTCCTAATTTGTCCTGTGATCGCCAGGCGGGTGGCCGGCCATTGCGATCGATCTGGCCGGATTGCTTCGTCGCGGACTTCGCGCGACTCCTCGCAAAGACAAATTGCCGGATCGGTTCTACAAGCCAAACTCCCGTTTGATTTCGGCAAACGCGTTAATCGCGAACGCGAGATCCTCGCGACTGTGGGCGGCGGAAACCTGCGTGCGAATGCGCGCCTGCCCCTGTGCGACGACGGGAAAAAAGAAACCGATGGCGTAGATGCCTTTCTCCAGCAGGCGTGCCGAGACTTTCTGCGCAAGCACGGCGTCGCCGAGCATGATGGGCACGATGGGATGAGTGCCGGGTTTGATCGTCAGGCCGGCCTGCATCAGGCCTTCGCGGTAGAAGCGGGTGTTCTCATGCAGCTTGTCGCGCAGCGCCGTCGAGACGGACAGCATCTCCAGGCATTTGAGCACCGCACCGGCGACGGCGGGAGGAATCGTGTTGGAGAACAAATAGGGCCGCGACCGTTGACGCAGCAGGTCGATGATTTCCTTGCGCCCGCTCGTGTAGCCGCCACTCGCGCCGCCGAGCGCTTTGCCAAGCGTGCCAGTGATCACGTCCACGCGCCCCATGACGCCGCAATGCTCGTGCGTGCCGCGTCCGGTCGCGCCCATGAAGCCGGCGGCGTGGCTGTCGTCCACCATCACGAGCGCCTGATATTTGTCGGCGAGGTCGCAGATACCGCGCAAGTCGGCGATGGTGCCGTCCATCGAGAACACGCCGTCGGTGGCGATGAGTTTGAAGCGCGCGCCGGCGGCGTCAGCCTCCTTGAGCTTCGTTTCGAGGTCGGCGAGATTGTTGTTCTGGTAGCGGTAACGCTGCGCTTTGCACAGGCGGATGCCGTCGATGATCGAAGCGTGATTGAGTTCGTCGGAGATGACCGCGTCCTCCGCGCCGAGCAAAGTCTCGAACAGACCGCCGTTGGCATCGAAGCATGAGGAGTAGAGGATGCTGTCATCGGTGCTGAGAAAGTGTGCGAGGGCGGTTTCGAGGTCGCGGTGGATTGTCTGCGTGCCGCAGATGAAACGCACCGAGGCGAGGCCGTAGCCCCAGCGGTCAAGCGCGGCGTGTGCGGCGGCAATCAGTTCCGGATGATCGGCGAGGCCAAGATAATTGTTCGCGCAGAGGTTTAGGACGTTCTTCCCGGTGGCGACGGCGATGTGCGCGGATTGACGCGTGGTGATGATCCGTTCGCGCTTGGTCAGTCCGGCACTGTCGATTTCAGCGAGGGTCTTCTTCAGGTGAGTGGTGAAGGCGGGATTCATGAGAAAGAGCACCACTAATCCACACTGGTGGTTCACTAATATTCCGGTTGGGAAACAGGCTGAATTTTGTGGCTGATTGGTGAATATTAGCGGTTCAAAAGGTCGGAGGTTATTCCCAGCTGAGCACGATTTTGCCCGAGCGGCCCGAGCCCATGAGTTCGAAACCCTCTTGAAAATCAGCGATCGGCAGGCGGTGCGTGATGATGGGCGTGATATCCATGCCGCCGAGCACGAGCGCGGTCATTTTATACCACGTCTCGAACATCTCGCGGCCATAAATGCCCTTCAGGTGGAGCATTTTGAAAACGATTTTGTTCCAGTCCACCTTCGCCTCGGCCGGATGCACGCCGAGCAACGCGATGCGTCCGCCCATGACCATGTTATCGATCATCTGGTTCAGCGCGGTGGGATTGCCTGACATCTCCAAGCCGACATCAAAGCCCTCGCTCATACCGAGTTCGTTGTGCCAGACCTCGGAGAGATTTTCGCGGGCCACGTTTACGGCGCGGATGGGGCCGAGTTTCTTGGCGAGTTCGAGACGCGCATCGTTTACGTCGGTGATGACGATGTGTCGCGCGCCGGCATGTTGGGCAACAGCGATGGCCATGCAGCCGATTGGTCCGGCGCCGGTGATAAGCACGTCCTCGCCAACCATGTCGAATGAAAGCGTGGTGTGCACGGCATTGCCGAGCGGGTCGAAGCAGGCGACGACGTCGGGATCAAGGCCGGCGGGCACTTTCCAGACATTGGTGGCTGGAATGGAAACGTATTCCGCAAAAGCGCCGTCGCGGTTTACGCCGACGCCGATCGTGTTGGGACAGAGGTGCCGCCGCCCGGCGAGGCAGTTTCGACAATGTCCGCACACGATGTGGCCTTCGCCGGTTACGAGTTGACCCTTGGTGAATCCGGTCACTGCGTTGCCGCAGTCTTCGACCGTGCCGACGTATTCGTGTCCGATGACCAGCGGCGGTTTGATCGTGCGGGCCGCCCAGGCGTCCCAACGGTTGATATGAACATCGGTGCCGCAGATGGCGGTTTTGCGCACCTTGATGAGCACCTCATTGAGGCCGGGTCGCGGCACCGGCACCTCGGTCATCTCAAGACCGGGTCGCGGAGCGGGCTTCACGAGGGCGCGCATGGTAGCAGTCATGGCGAATAGGGTGCCACCAGCCTAGCTTAGGTTGCTTATGACACAACTGCTAAGGGGCAAGGCTGCGTAACACATCCGCGCACGAATTTGGCCGTATGCGCGCCACGCAAAAATGACTAGGGCGTATCAAGGTGACGCCACAGATACCAACTGGCGACGGAACGCCACGGCTGCCAACAGCGTGCATGTCGCAGGATGATCGCAGGAGACGGATCGCGGCGCTTGCGATAAAGTTGCTGGAAAGCGAGTCGGATGGCGAAGTCGCCGGTCGGCATCACATCGGGCCGGCCCAGATAGAAGATCAGCAACATGTGCACGGTCCAAGGACCGATGCCGCGAACCTCGGTCAGGCGTTCTTCAAGTTCCGCATCGGTGAGCTTTCGAGCCGCCGTCAGCGTCGGCACCGTGCCGTCGAGACACCGAGCCGCAAGATCGCGGACTGCGAGAAGTTTGCCGCGCGAGAGGCCGGCCGCGCGCAGGGCTTCGTCTGAAGTGCGAGCCAGCGCTTCCGGCGTAGGCCCGCCGTGCTGCCGCAGCTCCGTGAGCACGCGAGCATGGATCGTGGCTGCGGCCCTGCCGTGCAATTGCTGATAAACGATGGATTGCAGCAACGCTTCGAAGAGGCTGCGCGTCGGCTTGAGCTCCAAAGCAAACGGACCCACGCGCTCGATGAGTGCCGCCATCACCGGGTCCACCGTGCGCAAGTGCGCAACAGCCCCGGCGGGTTCGAATGCGAATCGGGCTTTCATGGTGTGGGAGGGGTTTTATGCCCGCGACTAGTTTGTGAGTGGGGGCAATCCCGTCGGGGCGTAAAGCCCCTCCCACATTGAGAAAGGCGGGGTGCCGACCTTCATTCTGACAACAACTCCGCTCCTTCGAGCACGAGCAGGCGGGTCTTCGTGCGCACGCCGCCGGGAGCGGAGAAGCCCGTCATCTTGTCGCTGGCCGACACCACGCGATGGCAGGGCACGATGAGCGGCCACGGATTCGTCGCCAACGCCACGCCGACAGCCCGCGCGGCCTCGTTGCCGAGTGCCATGAGTTTCGCGATTTCGCCGTAGCTTTTCTTGTAACCGGGTTTGATCGCGAGCGCATGGCGATACACCGCTTGCTGAAAGTCGCTCACGCGCGACCAGTCCAATCGCGCATCCGTGAAATCCTCCAGCTTGCCCTCCAGGTGCTGTTGCACGCGATGGATGGTAGCCTGCACCCAGTCAGGGATCGTGGCCGTTTCGACCGGCTGACGATCCTTCGCTGCAATGCGTTGTTCGGTGAGCGTCTCGCTTGCCTCCGGCAGTTGAAAACCGCTCAGCCCGGTGTCGTTCCACGCAATACCGCACGTGCCGAAGGCCGTGGGAAAAAGCGTGTGAGGCATGGTGATTCGTAAGCTAGCGGAGACGTGCACCCGGGCAAGCTCTCAGAGACGGGTGATCGGACAAGGACGGAAAACGGACAGGGAATTCCGGCGCGATTGCCCTTGGTCCTCCGTTGCCATTCGGCTCGCCTCGGCGAGGGCGTCCTGTTTTCGTTCATCTTCACATCCATGCCGACCAACCGGTTCTACAACGACTTTGACACGCAGTGCTGGAGTGCCGGCCGCAAGCCGGACTACCGCACGCCGTTTCAGATCGACCGCGACCGCATCATCCACGCGCACGCTTTCCGCAAGCTCCAGTCGAAGACCCAGGTTTTTCTCAGCGGAGAATACGACTTCTACCGCACGCGGCTGACGCATTCCATGGAGGTTGCCCAGATCGGCCGCTCTATTTGCGCCTGGCTGCTCAGCCGCGGCGACCCGCTGACGGAGGATTTCTACATTGATCCGGATCTGGTCGAGGCGAGCTGTTTGTCGCACGACATGGGACATCCGCCGTTTGGACACAGCGGCGAGCGCACGTTGCAGGAACTCATGAAGCGACGGGGTGGCTTCGAGGGCAACGCCCAGACCCTGCACCTGCTCTGCGAAACCATCTACCAGAACGAATCCGGCGTGAAGGGCATGCAGCCCACGCGCGCGTTGCTCGATGGCGTGCTCAAATACAAGAAGCTCTACACCGAGTTCGCCACGCCTCCGCTCAACCACTTCATCTACGACGGCCAGACGGGGATTCGCGATTGGGTTTTCGGTGGCGCACGCATTCCCGGTCCCTTGATGCGCGGCGGCGCACTCAATGAGTTCAAGAGCGTCGAATGCCAGATCATGGATTGGGCCGACGATGCAGCCTATTCGCTCAACGACATCGTGGATGGCGTGCGCGCGGGTTTCCTCACCGTCGAGCGCGTCGAGAAATGGGCGGGCGGCGAGACCATCGGGCCTCTGGAACAGAAGCACCTCGATTCATTTTTCGATGCCATTCGACGCGATCGCTTGGAAAACACGTTCTCCCACAAGATCGGTGTTTTCATCCAGTCGTGCCGGCTCAAGGCGCGCGACAATTTCATGGCGGAAAAAACCAACCGCTATAAATACGAGCTCGCGGTCGAGGAGGACGCGTTGGGTGAGGCGGCCTTCTTCAAGAAAATGGCCAACGACATAATTTTCGAGAGTCCGCAACTGGAGCAGCTGGAGCACAAGGCCCGGGTTATCATCAACGCGCTCTACACCGCCATCTGGGAAAATTACGCCGAACGCAACGAGCGCGTCATCCGCATCCTTCCCGCCAATGTCAGCCGTTTGATCGAAGCCGAGAAAACCCAGGACGGCAAAGCCCGCCGCATCTGCGATTTCATCGCCGGCCAGACCGACGGCATGATCGTTCGGACCTACCGGCGGTTGTTCGATCCGGAATTCGGATCATTCCGGGATCTGAGCTGAGACGCGGTGGCGAAGCTGGGCGCTGCGCGAGATTCGCGGATCAATCAAGACACCCCGCCCTGACGGGCACCCCTCTTGATAGAGGGGATTCCAGGCAACGCGGGTTTGATATCCCCTCTATGAAGCCCAACTCATGCAGTTGAACCTGATCACACTCGGTGGCGAGAATCTCTATGGTGATGCTGTGGGCAGCCCGCTTGCGGGCGCATTTCCAGGGCGCGCGCAAGCGCGCTGACCCACATCCCACTGCATAGTTCGGGATGAAGAGGGGCGGCGCAGAGCGCAGGGGTGTGTGGGTGGGCGTAACACTCCGGAGATGTGCTCGGCCGGTCGGAGACCGGCCCTACTGGCTCAGCCCCAGCTCAGCCGCGGCCCATCAGGAGATGGGCCCTCCACTTCATGACCAGCTCAGGTCGGTTTTGAGGATCGGCCAGTGGCGGACGCGTTTGCCACAGGCGGCGAAGATCGCGTTGCAGACCGCAGGCATGACGACCGGGTAGGGCGGTTCGCCGAGACCGGTGGGCGGGTTGTTGCTCTGGATGAAGTGCACCGTGACCTTCGGCGCGGCGTTGATGCGCAGCAGTGGAAAGTCGTGGAAGTTGCTCTGCACGGCGCGGCCTTCGTCGAAGGTCATTTCCTGCAGCCAGATTGCGCCGAGGCCGTCCATGACGGAGCCTTCCATTTGGTTTTCGGCGCCGCTCAGGTTGATGATCGGTCCGACGTCGGCGACGGTGGTGAACTCCTTTACGGTGAGCGTGCCGTCCTGCGCGACCGCGACGTGTGCGACCATCGCGACGTAGCCGGAATGCGAGAAATGGAACGCGATGCCGCGGCCTTCACCTTTCGGCAGTGGAGATTTCCAGTTGGATTTCTCGGCGGCGAGGCGGATCACACCTTTCATGCGACCGGTGTCGTAAGGCACCCCTTGGCGACCGCCATCCGGCGGCACCATGCGGTCTTCACCGAGCAGTTCGAGCCGGATTTCGACCGGATCGCGACCGGCGGCGTGCGCGAGTTCGTCGATGAAGCTCTGGAACACCCAGGCGAGGGCATTGCTGCGCGGGGCGCGCATCGGGCCGCTCGGGATCATCGTGGAGAGGATGGTCTGATCGAGACGGAAATTGGACACGAAGCGCGCCGGCAGTTCGTCAGGGCTCAGGTCGGCGCCGGAAGCCGTGCGCTCGGTGTTTTTGAAACCGTAGGTGACAAAATGATTTTGCCACGCGCTGATTTTGCCTGCGGCGTCCACCGCGCCCTTGAGGAAATGGAAACCACCGGGGCGGTGATAGCAGTCGTGGCGCATGTCGTCCTCGCGCGTCCAGGTGAGTTTCACGGGCTTGCCCCCGGTGCGCAGCGCGATCGCCGCGGCCTCGGCCATGTAGTCGTTGGCCAAACGGCGGCCGAATCCGCCACCGCCGCGCACGAAGTGAAGCTTCAGGTTTTCCTTGGGAATATTGAAGCTGCCGGCCACGAGATCGCGGCCCGAGCCGGGCGTTTGCGACGTGGTCCAGAGCTCCATGGTGCCGTCCGCGTGTGCCCAAGCGGTGCAACCCTGCGGTTCGAGCGTGGCGTGATTCAGGTAGGGGTAAACGTATTCTGCCTCGACGACCTTGGCGGCGGAGGCAAAAGCCGCAGCGACGTCGCCGTCGGAGCGCACGTTCTTGCCGCCGGCCTTGGCCGCCTCGGCGGCCTTCGCGACGAAAGCTTCGGTAGAGTTTCCGGCGCCGGCGCTCTCGTCCCACTCGACGTTGAGCTTTTGCTTCGCGGAAAATGCGGCCCAGGTGGACGTCGCCACGATGGCCACGCCGGGCTTGAGACCGTTGGGATTGTCGGTGCCTTCGATCACGAAGCAGTCGAGCACGCCGGGGAGTTTCTTGATGCGCTCGGTGTTGGCCGAGATGACCTTGCCGCCGTAAACGGGACACTTTTCGTAGGCGGCATAGACCATACCCGGAAGCACCTGGTCGATGCCGAAGAGCGGGCGACCCGTGACGATGGCGGGATTGTCCACGCCGCCGACGCGCGAGCCCATGACGCGGAACTCGCCCTCGCGTTTGAGGCGCACGGTTTTCTCGTCGGGAATGGGCAACGTGGCGGCCTTGGTGGCGAGCTGGCCGTAAGTGGCGCTGCGTCCGGAAGCGGAGTGGATGACCTTGCCGTTTTCGGTCGTGAGCTGGTCGGCGGGCACGCCCCACGTTTGGGCGGCGGCTTCGATGAGCATCACGCGGGCCGTGGCACCCGCGACACGCAGGCGCATGTAATTGTCGGGCGTGGAGCGGCTGCCGCCGGCGAACTGCGCGCCGACATCGCCGCGCAGCCCGGCCTGTTCGACGACGATGGTGTTGAAATCCACGTCGAGTTCCTCGGCGACGATCATCGGCAGGTGGGTTTTCACGCCCTGGCCGGTTTCGGGATTCTTCGCGAGAATGGTGATGATGTTTTCCGGTGTGATCCGGATAAAGGGATTCGGCGTGAACTGCTTTGCGGTGTCGTCGAGCAGATTGGCCGCCGCTTGGGCAAAGGTTTGGCCGGGCAGCACGTAGCCGATGGCGAAACCGCCGCCCGCGAGCGCGGAGATGCGGATGAAATTCCGGCGAGAGACCTCACGAGGAGAAAGTGAGGGTGAAAGTGAAGGTGAGGAGGAAGGTTTCATGACACGGCCTCCGTGTTTTCGTGGAGGGTCGGTCTCCGCACCGACCGTGGTTCGTGAGACTGTCCTTCCAGGGAAACCCTCATCGTTGCCGCATCCTTGATCGCGGCGCGGATGCGCACATAGGTGCCGCACCGGCAGAGATTGCCGGCCATCGCGGCGTCAATATCGGCGTCGGAAGGCGAGGGCGTCTGTTTGAGCAGCGCGGCCGCAGTCATGATCTGCCCGGCCTGACAGTAGCCGCACTGGGGCACGTCGTGATCGCACCACGCTTTCTGCAGGGGGTGTGCGCCTGCGGGATCGAGGCCTTCGATCGTGGTTACAGGTGTGTTGCCGACGGCGGAAACGGGGGTCTGGCAGGAACGCACCGGCACGCCGTTGAGATGCACGGTGCAGGCGCCGCAAAGGCCCATGCCGCAGCCGTATTTGGTGCCGACGAGGCCGATATTGTCACGCAGCGCCCAGAGCAACGGCGTGTCCGCCGCCACGTTGAGAGTATGGGCCTGCCCGTTAACTTTGAGGGTATAGGTGGGCATGGGGTGTGAAAGCTCGACGGAACCTGTTCACACCCGCCCCCGCGTCAAATTTCCAGATGGTCTAAAGGTTGCCTGCGACTGGATTGCGGACCGTCGCACGTCATCCGCGCAGCCCGCACCGCCTGCCTCGCTCTCGCGCCAAATACAAAGCGCATAGGCACTCACCAAACCAACTACGGCTTGCCGCGCGTGGCTTCAGCGATGGCGGGGCTTGTTCAACCGGCGTCCCGCTGCGCGCTACGGCGCAGCAGAACGCTGCTCTGAGTTCGGCGCTTCTCACCGCTCGCGCAAGAGATAGGCTCCGAATAGGGCAACTCCTCCGATCCCAATCATCCACGGGGCGAAATCTTCCGCTACGCCACTGGAGACAACTTCGGCATACATCCCCTTCTGATATGTGGGACCATTGCTTGCTTTGCTTCGAAACGGGCTGAGCAGGAACAAACCATAAAGTCCCAGGACGGCTCCGAAAAGAAGGAGGGAAACTTTTGCACGTTCTCTCGGTAGCATCATGAGAGCAGACTTCTTCCGGCGAACAGTGTTATTCAGCCTACGCGTATTGCCTACGTTTAGGTTGGCCCGTTACGGGCAGGAAGGAGGCTAAACCGTTCGATTTCAACATCTGATTCTCAAGCGTGGGCAATTCTCCGATCTAGGAATACTGGAGAATTTCCTACGGTTTACATTTCGGGGCTCAACGGTGCGACGCTACCGTCCGACCAAAATCACCGCATAGACCTCCCCTTTCTTGCCGGTGGAGGGGCCGCCGAGGACGGCGGGGACGCCGGGGCGGAGGGAAAGGCCGGTGTTCATCAGAGTGCGTCCGCCGGCGCTCCAGCGAACCTTGACGTGGACGGATTTGCCGTCGCCGGGCTCGGTGGTGAGCGTGAGCTCATGGCCTTCGCCGATGGAGAGTCGGCCGGTGGCGGGCACGTCGAGGCTGGTGCGATCGGAACCGACGCGGCGGAAGGTTTCGAAGCGCAGGATGCGACGGAGAGTGGCTTCGTAGGGGGCGAGACGGCGGTCGCTCTGGCCGGCCTCGTTGGATGCGGTGATGAGGATTCCCTCGATGGTGGCGCGTTCGGCGCGCGCGGTGCCGAGGAGGGCGGTGCAGGCGGCGAGCAGCAGGGCGAAGCGGAGGATGGTTTTCATGAGGAGGGCTCCTGAAGGGAGTTAACCGCGGAATACACGGAAGGCACGGAAGATTTTAACCACGGATTTCACGGATGGGCATGGATGACCAAGGCAAGATTCAACCACGTATAGACACGAAGGAACACGAATGGAATCGCGTCCAAGTTTGATGAGATTGATTCGTGTCTATTGGTGTCCATTCGTGGTTGATCCGTTGTGAGTGAGACGAAAGTGGCTGGGCGTCTATTCGCGTGGGGAACCCTTGCCCAGCTTCTCGGCGAGGAGTTTGCGGGCGTGGAAGAGGCGGGACATGACGGTGCCAACCGGGACGCCGGTGGAGGCGGCAATCTCCTCGTAGCTGAGGCCCTCGAGTTCGCGCAGGGCGAGGACAACGCGCTGCTTGGGGGGAAGGGCGGCGATGGCGTCGCGGACGCGCGCGACAGTCTCGTTGCCTTCGTGGAGCGAGCGAGCGTCGTCCGTCGTGGCGGGTTCGGGAACTTCGACGGCATCGGCTTCGCCGGTGTTGAAAGGCAGGAAGCGGTCGAACCAACGCCGGCGCTTGCGGAGATGGTCCAGGGCTTTGCGGGTGACGATGGGGTGCAGCCAAGTGGTGAAACGCGAGTCGCCGCGGAAGGTGCCGAGCTGCTTCCAAACCGTGAGCCAGACCTCCTGGGCGATGTCGCGGGCATCGGCCTCGTTGTGCACGATGGCGTAGGCGAGGCGGAATGTGCGCTCGTGATGCGTGCGCATGATGCTGCCGAAGGCGGCCTGGTCGCCTTCTTGTGCGCGGCGCAGGAGTTCGGGATCAAGTTCTGGGACGGAGTCGCTCAAGCAGGATTACCCACGGAATACACAGAAGACACGGAAGCCAAGACAGGGTTGGCCACAAAAAGGCACGAAGGGACACAAAAATGGAGGCAGCCCAGATAGAGGGATCGCCACGGCTGGTGGAACCAGCCTCGCGATGACAGGGTAGGATTCGCCAATCAAATTGGCAGCGTGTCTTTCACCGTATTCGCAGATCGAGCACACACCCCGCCCTGACGGGCACCCCTCTTGATAGAGGGGAATTTCGTTAGCGTGGGTTTGAATCCCCTCTATGAAGTCCGACCCATGCAGTTGAACGTGATCACACTCGGTGGCGAGAATCTCTATGGTGGTGCTGTGGGCAGCCCGCTTGCGGGCGCATTTCCAGGGCGCGCGCAAGCGCGCTGACCCACATCCCACTGCATAGTTCGGGATCAAGAGGGGTGGCGCAAAGCGACGGGGTGTGTCGGGGAGCATCCACTAAATACATATAATAGCTTCGCGGCGGCTCGTCGGGACGACTCGCCCTGCCGGTTGCGCCTCACAGCAATTCGGCTTTGGCGTCGAGGGGGAGGTCGATGTGGATCTGGCTCGTGTTGATTGTCAGCGGCAGCAGTGCGCGGCTGCAAAAACGGTAGGAATCACCGAGCGCGATGTGCGGCGCGGCGTTTTCGTCGAGCAAGGTGTGATGATGAAAGCGGCCGGCCCAAGGCAGGGTGTCGCGGCCGGGCACAATGGCGACCTCGCCGATGCGGTCGGCGCCGTCGTCGGTCGCGAGCAGACGTTGGAGGAGATCGACATTGGTCGCGGCGACGGCCGTGGCCACGCGGCCGCGACGGAATTCCAGTTCGATGCCTTCGATGACGCAGCCGCCATGGGAAACAGGACGAATGACGCGCACGCGGCCGGTGGCGGAGCGGCGTTTGGGTGCGGTGAAGATTTCCTCGGTCGGCAGGTTGACGACAAACGGCACGCCGGCGCGTGTCTTCAACTGGGCCGTGCACCAGAGGCGCGAGCGCGGCAGTTCGAGCGTGAGTTCGGTGCCGGGGCCGGTGTAGCGAATGCGGCGGTGCTTCGACGCGTTGAGCTCGTCGCGACGGCGGGCGAGGGCGGCAAGATGGGTTTGCCAGGCGGCAATGACGGCGTCGGCGGGAAGCGTTTGCGCACTGCCGTTGGCGCCGGTGGTGATGCGCATGACCTGGAAAACCGTGTCCCAGAGTGCGGGCACGCGTTGTTCCTTGGCCAGGGCGGCACCGGAGAGCTCAGCCCAGTCGGAATTGGGCAACGGGAAGAGCGTCCATTGGGTGGCGCCGCGGATGAGACGCTGGATAAGCGGCCCGAGGTGACGCCATTTAATGGTGTCGAAGTCGCTGAGGCGGTTGGTCGGCTGGTTGCTGAAGAGCCGCGGATGCGTGCCGGGCAGGAACAGAAAGGCGCCGCCAGCGGCGAGATGGCGTTGCATGCGCCGGAGACTGCCCGCGACGAGATCCTCGAATGCGCGGAAATCCTCGGCCTGCACCAGTTGTTGCAGGCGGGGAATGTCGGCGGCGATGGTCTCGACTTTGGCGGGAGCGGCGGCGGCTCGGATGGCTTCGACGAGCGGCCCGGCCTCGGGATGGACGCCCTGCAGATCGTAGGGATCGGTGATGAGCAGCGATTGGCCAGATTGCAGATTCAACCCTACGCGCAGGATTAACTGGGCCAGGGTTTGCAGGCGTTGGTCGAAATCGGGTGCCATTCGTGCAGATGCCGAAACTACCTTCCCGGGGGCCGTCGTCAATCGGCGATGCGAGCCGCTTAACACCCGGATATGACATGAAATGCGCGCCGTGTCGAAATACTGCAAAAAGGCGGATTATCGCACCGATGGGAGCTTGGACTGCGGTGAATCTGAAACGGACCGTCAGGCAGGAGCGGGCTTGTGTCGCGAAAGAGAACAAGGACCTTTGCCGCAGTTACCCCGTCTATGAACCCAATCGTCCGCCTGGGTCTCGCTTTCATTGTCTGTTTTTCGGGTTTTTGGCCCGGGATCACGCTCCGCGCGCAGGCGCCCGACCCGATGGAGACGGGCTTCCGCGTGCCGCCCGAGTCGGCCAAGCCGCGCACGTGGTGGCACTGGACAATGAGCAACGTGACGAAGGATGGCATCACGAAGGATCTGGAATGGATGAAGCGCGTGGGCATCGGCGGTTTCATGCTCGCGGATGTGAATTTTGGGCGCGGGCAGGACGTGGACCCGAAGACGCCCTTCGGCGCGCCGGAGTGGTTCGAGGCCGTGCGGCATGCGGCTGCCGAGGCGGACCGACTCGGACTGGAGATGGCGATTTTCAGTTCACCCGGTTGGAGCGAAACCGGCGGCCCGTGGGTGAAACCGGAACAGGCGATGAAGAAACTTGTGTGGAGCGAAATGCAGGTGACCGGTCCGGTGAAGTTTGCCGGCAAATTGCCCTCACCGCCTTCGACCATCGGGCAGATTCGCAACACCGGCGCGCGCTACTACGGCGAAGAGACGAAGGAAGAGCTTTACTACGCCGACAGCGCCGTTGTCGCCTACCGCGCGCCCGAAGGCGACGCCGTCGCGCCAATCGCGCGTCCCACGGTCACGGCACACAGCGGACCGATCGATGGCAGTGCACTGCTCGACGATGACCTGAATACACAGCTCACGCTCGCTGCGCCAGCCGATGGCGGTCCGGCGTGGATTCAGTATGAATACGCCGAACCCGTCACCGTGCGGGCCGTGACCCTCGGCGGCAAGGGCGGCAGCGCCAACGGCATCCCGGTCGGTCGCGTGTTGGCGAGCGATGATGGCGTGAGCTTTCGCACGCTCGTGACGACACCCGGCGCGCAGCTTTACCGCCAGGGCATGGTGCGCACCTACGCGATTCCTGAGACCACGGCGCGGATTTTCCGCATCGAACTCAGTGCCGCGCCGCTCGGGCCGGCGATCACCATGAGTCAGGCGCCGTCCAAGCCCGCAGCCACCTACGTGCTCAGCGAAGCGATCCTGCACACCGGTGCACGTGTGCATCGCTGGGAGGAAAAGGCCGGATTCAGTTTCCTTTTTGAATACGAAACCGTGCCGACACCCGCTGTGCCCGCGTCGCAGACCGTGGCATCGGGTGAAGTGATCGATCTCACGGGCAAAATGAAACCCGACGGTTCGCTGGAATGGGATGTGCCGCCCGGGCGTTGGACAGTGTTGCGGTTGGGACAATCGTTGACGGGCGCACGGAATCGTCCGGCCACGCCAGCCGGATCGGGACTTGAGGCCGACAAGCTCAGCCGGCGACACATGGAGGCGTATTTCCACGGCTATTTCGATCCGTTGCGCGAGGCGCTTGGTCCGCTGTTCGGAAAGAGCCTGCGTTATGTGATGATGGACAGCTGGGAGGCCGGCACGAACAACTGGACGGAGGAGATTGCCGCCGAGTTTCGGAAGCGACGCGGCTACGATTCCACGCCGTGGCTGCCGGTGCTGACCGGTCGCATCGTGGGCGATGCAGATCGCAGCGATCGTTTTCTGTGGGATTTTCGGCGCACGCTCGCCGATTTGTGGGCGGATGCGCACTACGGCACGATGGCTGACAGGTTGCGCGAGCATGGCATCGGCATCTACGCGGAGGCGGCGGGCGTGTCGCTCGAGATGCCGGAGGACACACTGCTCAACAAGAGCAAGGTCGAGATCCCGATGGGCGAGTTTTGGGTGCGCGACCTGCATCCGCGGCTGATGTATTTTCAGGACATCCGCGGGGCGGCTTCGGCGGCGCATGTTTATGGCAAGTCGATCGTCGCAGCCGAGGCGTTTACGGGTGGCGGATTCGAATCGCCCTTCACGTTGAAAAAAGTCGCCGATTATTGGTTCGCGCAGGGCGTGAACCGCCTGGTCTTCCACACGTCGGCGCATCAGCCGCTCGACACGAAGCCGGGCAATCTGATGGTCGGCACGCATCTGCACCGCAACATCACTTGGGCGGAGCAGGCAGAGCCGTTCGTTACTTATCTCGCACGCACGAGCCATTTGTTGCAGCAGGGGCATTTCGTCGCGGACATCGCCTACCTGTTGAATGAAGGCGCGCCCTCCACGCCGCCGATTTGGGGTGCGGGCACGCAGCCGGCGCCTCCGGAGGGCTACGACTATGATTTCATCAACGCCGACGTATTGCTCAACCGACTCAATGTCGCCGAGGACGGACGGTTGGTGTTGCCCGCCGATTCGACCGAGCCCACGACGAGCGGTATGAGCTATCGTGTGCTCGTGTTGCCGGAGACGGACAAGATGCGTCCGGAACTGCTGCGCAAGCTGCGCGAACTGGTCCTTGGAGGGGCAGTTATCACGGGGCGGAAGCCCGTTGCTTCACCGAGCTTGGCAAGATTTCCCGCGGCGGATGCGGAGGTGCAGTCCCTCGCGATGGAACTCTGGGGCGATCTCGACGGCGTGAGTCGCACGGTGCGTCATGTCGGCAAGGGGCGCGTGATCTGGGGCCTGCCGCTGGCTGAGGTGATGAGCATGGCGGGCGTGGCGAAGGATTTTGAATATGCGAAGGGATTGGATGCGGAGGTGAACTGGCTGCACCGACGCACAGACAAGGCCGACGTTTACTACGTGGTCAACTCGACCGACAAGGCGCGGGAATTCGACGCGCGTTTCCGCATTGCCGGACGCGAAGCGGAAATCTGGCATCCCGATACCGGCGTGATCCGACACACGGCTTACGAAATCGATGGAGACCGCACGACCGTGCCGCTGCGGCTGGCAGAGCGTGAAGCGGTGTTCGTGGTGTTCCGCAAACCCGCCGTCACGCAAAAGCCGGCGCCATTGCGCGACGGGCTGACGACGGTGGTGCGATTGGACGGCGCGTGGGAAGTCGCCTTTCCGTCGGGACTTGGTGCCCCAGCGTCGCTGCGCATGGACGAACTCAAGTCGTGGACGGAACACCCCGACGAAGGCGTGAAGCATTTCTCTGGCACAGCGACCTATCGACGCGGATTCACCGCGGCACGCGAGTGGTTCCAAGCCGATGCCGGTTTGTTTCTCGATTTGGGGCGCGTGGGCGATCTCGCGGAGGTCACGTTGAACGGCCGCAACCTGGGCCTGCTCTGGAAGGCGCCGTGGCACGTGGACGTTTCCGGCGTGCTACGCCCGGGGCAGAATGTCTTGGAAATCAAGGTTACCAACCAATGGACGAACCGCCTGACCGGCGATCGAGCCTTGCCGCTGGAAAAGAAAATTCTCGCTGACCCGGGTCCTGCGCGGCCGGGTGCACCGATACCGGGGCTCGCGGAGTCGGGCCTGCTCGGTCCCGTGAGGTTGATCAGCCGGTCGATGCTGCGCGTGGCGGACTCGCCTGACGGCAATGTCGCGGGCATCGCCGTCAACTACACAGAGGCGAACGTGGGTTCATATACGCTGCCGGAAATGTTCAAGCTGTCCACCGGGGAGC
Source organism: Opitutales bacterium (assembly GCA_044507675.1). Taxonomy (GTDB): domain Bacteria; phylum Verrucomicrobiota; class Verrucomicrobiia; order Opitutales; family Opitutaceae; genus Lacunisphaera. Next base: position 22,974 of record JBIQJF010000023.1, read on the forward strand.
CTGTGACGGACGCGAAGACTTGGATCGAGAAACGCCGTCCGGAGCTGGTGCGATTGTTCGCGGAAAACCAATATGGCAAGGTGCCCGACCGGCCGGCCGACCTGAGCTTTGAGGTGTTGGAAGCGGACGCGCCGGCGTTTGACGGCAAGGCGCGGCGACGGCAGGTGAGGATTCATTTCACCAAGGACAAGGCAGCCGGGCCTTACGCCGACGTATTGATCTATCTACCCGCCACGGTGAAAGGACCGGTGCCGTTGATCCTGCAGGCGAGCTTCACGGCCAACAATCTGGCGGTGGACGACCCCGACGTGAAACCGGGACGGATTTGGAGTCGCGAGGAGAACCGTCGTGTGCCTGCAACCGAAGGACGCCGCTTCGGACGGCTGCAAGTCGAAGCGACGATCGAGCGCGGTTTCGGCGTAGCCACGGTGAACTACGCGGATTTCGATCCCGATGTGCCCGGTGCCATCGCGCACGGCGTGCGGCAGACTTATCTCAAGCCGGGACAGACGGTGCCCGCGCCGGACGAGTGGGGCACGATCTCGGCGTGGAGTTGGGGCCTGAGCTGCGTGCTCGATTATTTCGAAACCGATCCACAAGTGGACGCGAAGCGGGTGGCGTTGTTCGGGGTGTCACGTCTCGGGAAGACTGTGCTTTGGGCGGGCGCGCGCGACACACGCTTTGCCGCGATCATTGCCAGCTGTTCCGGCGAAGGTGGCGCGGCGATTGCGCGGCGGAATTACGGTGAGACCGCGGCGCACATGGGGCACCCGACGCGCTACCATTATCAGTTCGCGGGCAACTACGCGAAATGGGGCCCGGATCCCAGTCAGTCGCCAGTTGACGCGCACCAGCTCGTGGCGCTCGTGGCGCCGCGTCCGCTGCTCCTGCAAACCGGCGACACCGATATCTGGTCGGATCCGAAGGGCGAGTTTCTCGCGGCGTTGGCGGCCACGCCGGTGTATGAATTGCTCGGACGAACCGGCTTGGAGACGCCGATGATGCCGGCGGCCGGGCAGATGACAGGTGGCACGTTGAGTTATTTCATGCACGCCGGCGGTCATGGTTCGCTGCCGTCGGACTGGGCGGTGTTTCTGGAGTTTCTGGAACGAGAGCTGCAAGGCAGAGCGGATTAAACTGAACTGTAGCCGCATTGGAGCGCAGCGCCAATGTGGTTGCTGACTGGCCACGCTTTCGCCGCGCAGTTTCATTTTGGAGATGCTGCGCTGGTGCGCATAAGGCACCTGCAGAAGGCGGGGTTTGGAAACCCCGCCCTACAACAAAAACGCCGCCCGGGTGGGGCGGCGTTGGACTATGGCTAAACGGGCGGTGGCTTACTTGCCGAGGCTCTTGCGAAGGTCGTCGAGCTGGTTCTCGGAGCCGAGCAGCTTGTTGCGGCTGGCGATGAACTTCGCGTATTCCTCGATGAAGATCTTGCCCGGCGGGCGGAAGTCGAACTCAGCGGGCTTGTCGCGGAAGAACTCGCGGTGCACGCGGGTCCAGACGAGGCGGCCGTCGGTATCGATGTTGATCTTGGTGACGCCGAGTTTGGCGGCGGGAAGGTATTCGTTGACATCAACGCCCATGGAGCCGGCGATCGTGCCGCCGGCGGCATTGATGCGGGCGACCTCGTCTTGCGGGACGGAGGAAGAACCGTGCATGACGAGCGGGAAGCCGGGGAGGCGGGCCTTGATCTTCTCGAGCACGTCGAAGTGGAGGGACTGCTTGCCCTTGAACTTGAACGCGCCGTGGGAGGTGCCGATGGCGCAGGCGAGGGAGTCGCAGCCGGTCTTCTTGACGAAATCCTCGGCCTCGGCGGGATCGGTGAGGCACGCGTTGCCTTCCTCGACCTTGATGTCTTCCTCGACGCCGCCGAGCATGCCGAGCTCGGCCTCGACGGAGATGCCCTTCTTGTGGGCGGCGTCCACGACGCGCTTGGTGATCTCGACGTTCTTCTCGAAGGGGTCGTGGGAGGCATCGATCATCACGGAGCTGAAGAAGCCCGAGTTGATGCAGTCGTAGCAGGTCTCCTCGTCACCATGGTCCAGGTGCACCGCGAAGATGGCCTCCGGGAAAATCTCGCTGGCGGCGCGGATGATGGCCTCGAGCATGCGCTTGTCGGTGTATTTGCGCGCGCCCTTGGAAATCTGGATGATGAAGGGGGCCTTGGATTGGATGGCACCCTTGAAGAGGCCCATGGCCTGCTCCGCGTTGTTGATGTTGTAGGCACCGACGGCATACTTGCCGTAAGCGTGTTTGAAGAGTTGGGCGGTCGTGACGATCATGACAATCGACCAGTTAGCCTCTGCGCCGGAGTAGCCACAAGCCTATTCCCGGGCGAAACGTGTCAAAATTTCCCGCCTGAATCGGCAAATCTTCGCCAAGTGATGCGGAGACAAGTCGCCACGGCGGCCCAGCCGCTCTTTAGCGCGGAGCGCCGGAGGCATTCATGCCTTGGCGGGTGCGGCGCATCAGCTGGTTTTGGGCTTCCTGCTCCTGGTGCAATTGCTGGAGCGCGGCCAGTTGGGACGGCGAGAGAACGGCGCTGGCCCGGGCGAGCGCCTCGTCAGTGATGCCTGCCGGTCGGGAGAAAGGCATTCCCGGCGGGCCGGAACCACGCGAGGCAGGTTCGGGCGCGGTTTCGGCAAAAAGGGAAATCAGCCGCTCGGCCTGTTGCTCGCTGAGAGGTTCGCCGGAATAGCTCAGGCGTTGCTGCACGCGGTTGACCAGCGAGCGTTGCGGTTGGGTGTGTTCGTATTCCTGATATTGGGCGAAAACCGCCTCGCCCAGTTCTGCGCGGATTTGGGCGTCGATCTCGGCGTTGGCGTCTTGGATGAGCGCGCGCGTTTGGTCGGCGTTATCGCGACGGACCGAGAGCCCCTGGCTGCGCATGGCTGCCATCACGTCGCGCGAGGTGTTTTGCTTGTCCACCAGCAACTGCTGCAGGCGCTCCAATTGGGCGGGGGAAAGGCGGAGCCTGGCGAAGAGATCGGCATAGCGAGCATCGAGCGCGCCGCGTGCACGCAGGCCGACGAGCTGCTGCATTTCCGGCGTATCCATCATCGCCGCGTAATTTCTGGGCGGGCCGGGAAGTGGCGCGGCGGGCAGGGGCCGGGCCTCCGCGAAGGTGACGGCCATGGGCTCGTCGGCATTGTCGGTCGGAAGGGGAACTGGGCCGGTGGCAGGTTCGGGGGCGGGAAGTGAAACCGGTGCGTCGGCGGTTGCGGCTTGTTGCTGGAAAGCGCGCAGGCGTTCTTCGGCGACCATGCGGGCGGTGTATTCGCTGTAACCAAAAACGCCGAGCCCAAGGACCAGCAGGCTCAGGACGGGAACGGCCAGTTTTTGCGCGGGCATCACGGGTGGTTAGACGCGCAAAGCTTCCACAGGTTTCCCGGAAGTGCAAGCCGGGGTCTTTCGTCCTGCAAACCCTATCGGGTTAGGCCTTAGCGAGGCGGGAATTGTGACTGTCGCTGCCCGGAGGGCACCCGCTCCAGTCATCCCTGCGGGACTCACCTTGGCGGGTTCGCCATGTTCCCGCCTCACCGAGGCGGGAACTCGAAATCGGCTTTGTCCTGTTTTTGGGAGAGGACGAGGTAGGCGCTGAACTTGTTGCCGCGCTTCGAGACGAAACCCTCGATGAGGTCGCTGCGGCCGTCGGTGAGGAGCTTCTGCACCTGCTCAACGGGGAGTTCGACCTCGCAGAGTTTCTTGGAGAGTTTGAAGACCTGGCGGTTATCCTGGTCGGGTTTGCGCACGTAGTAGGCGTCGCCGAGTTCGACGAGCTGGCCGCCGGCATGCGTCTTGCTCTCGCCAAGCACGGTGGCCTTCGAGAGATCGGCTTTGGCGCGGGCTTTGCGCTCGATGGGCTTGCCGTCCTTGTCGAGCTTCGGAGCGCGCGGGGGAAACTCCCACGAGAACTTGCCGCCTTCCTTTTTCAGGAACGCGCTGAAGGGCCGGCCTTTCTTGGAAATGAAATTCTCGATGAGGTCGGTTTTCCCTTCGCCCACGAGCTTGATGACCTGCTCGGCGGGAATCGGCTTCTGGCACATGATGCGGCCGATGCGGAAGGTCTGCTCCCACGAGCCGTCGGGCTTCTTTTCGCGGACGATGAAGCTGCTGCCGCTCTCGCAGAGGTCGGCGCCGGTTTTCGGGTCGGTCCAGATCGGGGTCAGGGTCCCGATGTCCACCTTGTCGCCGAAATCGAACTCGGTCTTCCACTTCTTCACGACCTCGCCCTTCTTCTCCTCCTCGACGAGGGCGAGCTTGAGCACGGCGGAGAAACGGTTGCGCGTCTTGTTGGAAATGAAGCCGTCGAGTGGACCGACCTGGCGGGTTTCAACGAGCTGCTTCACCTCGGTCTCCTCCATGCGGCGGCCGCCGACGATCTTGTAGACCATCAATTCGCCGTCGCGCGATTTGTAGCCGCGGAGCGTTTCGAGCATGGGACGGCCGTCGGTGGGGGAGATGATTTCGGTCTCGCGGGCGACGGAGTCGTCCTCCTCGAAGCCCTTCACGCGTTCCACGATGCCTTTCGTCTCCTTGACGATCTCGGCCATGAATTTCTCGCGGGCGAACTTGCCGTGCTCCATCTCGCGGAGGTGGAACTCCCATTCGCCGGTCATGGCCGGGCTGGTGATGTTCTCTGCCTTCACGGCGGTGAGGAACTGGAGGAGTTGCTCGGCCTTGGCGGTGGGGACGAGTTCGCGCTGGTTGCGGTCGAGATACTTCTGGTTGACGAGACCTTCGATGGTGTCGGCGCGCGTGGCGGGTGTGCCCAGGCCGCGCTCCTTCATGGCTTCGGCGAGTTCCTCATCGTCCACGAGTTTGCCGGCGCCTTCCATGGCGGAGAGCAGCGTGGCTTCCGAGTAGCGCGGCGGCGGCTTGGTGGTCTCGGCGTGCAGTTCGGCGGAAAGGGTTTTCGCCTTGGCCTGGTCTTCGGGCGAGAGAGCGGGCAGGGCCTTCGAACCGGTGGCGTCATCTTCCACCGTGGTCTTGCCATACACGGCGAGCCAGCCGGCGGCGGTGAGGACCTTGCCCTCGGTCTTGAAGGCGTGCGTGGCGACCGTGCTGATACGCGTGGTGACGTCGAATTCAGCGACCGGATGGAACGTGGCCACGAAGCGACGGGCGATCATGTCGAACAGCTTGGCCTCGGCTTCGTCGAGGTGCTTGGCCTCGTGTTGGGTCGGGATGATGGCAAAGTGGTCGGAGACCTGAGCGTTGTTGAAGATGCGCTTGTTGGGCTGCACCCAGCCGTTTTCGAGCACGCGCTCGGCGTGGACCTTGAGGTCGCCATGCAAGTTGGCGAGAGTCTGGCGGACGAGCGGGATGTAATCCTCCGGCAACGCGCGCGAGTCGGTGCGGGGATAGGTGATCATCTTGTGGCGCTCGTAGAGGGCCTGGGCGATCTGGAGCGTGCGCTTGGCGGGGAAGCCGAAGCGGCTGTTCGCCTCGCGTTGAAGCGTGGTGAGGTCGTAGAGACGCGGCGCGATTTGCGTGGCCGGTTTTTTCTCCTCGGTGACGCTCGCGACGGGCTGGCCCGCACAGGCGGCGTGGACGGCCTTGGCCATCGCCTCGTCCCACACGCGGTCTACGCGATCGTGTTCGTCGTCGGATTTCTTGAAGTCGGGGCGCTGGTAGACGCCCTCGTATTCGCCCTTGGCAACGCCGAACTTGGCGGTGACGCGCCAGTAGCCCCGCGGCTTGAAATTGCGGATTTCCAGTTCGCGGTTGAAAACGATGGCGAGGGTCGGGGTCTGCACGCGGCCGACGGAGGCGACATTGCCCGCGCGGGAGCCAAACATGCGCTTGGTGATGGCGCGCGTGCCGTTGATGCCGATGAGCCAGTCGGCCTCGCTGCGGCAGCGGGCGGCGTCGGCCAGGCCCTGCATCTGCTCGGCGGAACGCAGGCGCGAGAACGCCTCGCGAATGCCCTCGTTGGTCATCGAGGACATCCAAAGCCGCTGGAACGGCTTTTTGCACTTCGTGAGCTGGTATATATAAGTGAAGATCAGCTCGCCCTCCCGGCCGGCGTCGCAGGCGTTGATGACCTTGGTGACGTCCTTGCGCGCGAGGAGTTTCTTGAGCTGGCCGAAGCGTTCCTTGCCCTCGGGCAGGGGCATGAGCTCGAACTCGTCGGGAATGATCGGGAGGGTCTCGAGCCGCCAGAAACCGTATTTCTTCTTGTCGATGTCCTCCGGCATCTGGAGTCCCACCAAATGGCCGACCGCCGACGAAATCACGTATTCGTCGTTCTCGTAGTGGTCGCCTTTCTTGGGAACTTTGCCGAGCGCGCGCGCCAAATCGGCGGCGACGGAAGGCTTCTCGGCGATGACCAGTGTCTTCATGTGGGGCCGAGCGGTTAGGCGGCGCGAGCAGGAATTACAAGCAATACTTTTTTCCGTGAGCCGCGCGCACGCGCGTGCGCGCGAGGAAAATGGCGTGCGAATAAAGCGGGTTTCTGGCGTCGCGTCATCCTGAGCCGTGCGAAGGATCCAAGGGAATACGCCCCGTCATGCCGGCATCACGTCGTGCCCGGACTTATGTTCTCGCCAGCCGGAAAACCGCACACTCTACATTGGGGTAACAACCGACCGGCGCACTCGGGTTGGGCAGCATCGGGTAGGAGTGATGGAGGGATTTACCAAGCAATACCGGGTGACGATGCTGGTGCATTTCGAGGAGTTTCAGGACGTGCGCGATGCTATTGCACGCGAGAAGGAGATCAAAGGCTGGACGCGAAAACGAAAAATCGAGCTGATCGAATCGGCAAACGCCGATTGGGATGATCTGGCTGCAAACTGGTTCGAGCGAGGCTTGGATCCTTCGCACGGCTCAGGATGACAGTGGCGGACGTTGGTATTTAGATCGGCTGTTTTGCGTGTGGGAGATGATCCAATAACAAAAAGGCGCGCCGGGTAGCGCGCCTTGGTGAGATGATGACGGTCGTGATGACTTACTTCACGCCCAGCTCCGCCAGCGCGGCGTCGAGGGACTTGAGCATCGCGGCGATGGTCTCGTCGGTTTCGTCGCCCATGTTGGAGATGCGGAAGGTCTGGCCCTTGAGCTTGCCGTAGCCGCCGTCGATCACGAGACCGTGTTTCGACTTCAGTATCTTGTTCAACGCGGGCAGGTCCACGTTGAGCGTGTTGGCGAAGCAGTTGAGCGAGACGGAGCCGTGGCCCTCCTTGGGGAAAAGCTTGAAGCCCTTCGCGAGGACGTGATCACGCACGGTCTTGTTCAGGCGTGCATGGCGGGCATAACGGACCTCGGCGCCCTCGGCCTTGATGTCGGCGAGCTTGGACTTGAGCGCGTAGATCAGCGGAATGACGGGCGTGCTCGGGGTCATGCCGGCCTCGTGATTCTTCTGGAATTCGAGCAGGTCGAAGTAGTAGCCGCGGGTCTTGCACTGGGCGGCGCGGGCGAGGGCGCGCTTCGAAGGCGTGAGCAACGACAGGCCGGGGGGCAGGGCGAGGGCCTTCTGCGAACCGGTGATGATGACGTCGATGCCGAGTTCGTCCTTCTTGATGGGGAGCGCGCTGAACGAGCTGACCGTGTCCACGATGCTGATGACATCGGGGAACTGCTTCAACACGGCGGCGAGCGCGGGCAGGTCGCTCATGCAGCCGCAGGAGGTCTCGTTATGAATGAGGGTGACGGTGTCGTATTGGCCGGTGGCGAGTTCCTTGCGGAGAGCCTCGGGGTCCACGGGCTGGCCCCATTCAAACTTGAGGGCGCCGGCGGCGAGGCCGCTGCGCTGGGCGACATCGAGCCACTTGTCGGAAAACGCGCCGTTCATGCAGCAGAGCACCTTTTTCTGCGTGAGGTTGCGGATGGCGCCTTCCATCACGCCCCAGGCGCTGCTCGTCGAAATGTAGACCGGGTCCTGGGTGTAGAACAGGGCCTGCAGCTCGGGTTGGATGGACTGGTAGAGCGCGACGAAGTCGGTGCTGCGATGGCCGATCATCGGCTGGGCCATCGCCTGCAGTGTTTTCTCGGAGACCGCAATCGGTCCGGGAATGAAAAGTTTGTAGCTCATGTGATTTGGTGACGCCGGTGTTGCATGTGCAGACAGCGGCGGTAAACCTACTTTCCCAATCACCTCTCTCAAGCGTCAAAGCCAATTTTGCTCATGCCCAACCGCTGGTTCCGTCATAAGGCCGATGAATTCGAGCAATTCGCCATAGACGTGATCATGGGCCGGCGCGAAGACATGCCGGCTGTGCTTTTCGGGGGCTTTTTGCAGGTGTGCTCGTATCTGTTCAGCGGGATTGTGCAGCTGCGCCTGTGGCTCTACCGCAATCGCATTCTGCGCGACCAGCCGCTCGGCTGCCTCGTTGTCGTGGTGGGAAACCTGACTGTCGGCGGGACCGGTAAGACCCCGGTGGTTGAAAAATTTGCCCGCGCACTCCGCGATCGCGGTCGAAAGGTCGCCATCCTGAGCCGCGGCTACAAGAGCAAGGCCCCGCCGTTCTGGAAAAAATGGTGGTTCTGGCTCAATCACACCGAGGACGCCCCGCCGCGCATCGTGAGCGATGGCCGCACCGTGTTGCTCGATTCCGAACTGGCGGGCGACGAACCGTTCATGCTCGCGCGCAACCTGCCCGGCGTCGTGGTGCTGGTGGACAAGGACCGCGTGAAGGCGGGCGCGTATGCGATCAAGCACTTCGGCTGCGACACGCTCGTGCTCGACGACGGCTTCCAATACCTTCCGCTCAAGGGCCGGCTCAACCTGCTGCTGGTGGACAAGACAAACCCCTTCGGCAACGGCTTCCTGCTCCCACGCGGCATCCTGCGCGAGCCCATCAAGCACCTGAAGCGCGCCTCCTACGTGTTTCTCACCAAGTCCAAGGGTGTGCGCGACGAGGAACTCGAGGCGATGATCCGCCGTTTCAATCCCGACGCGGAAATCATCGAGTGCGCGCACAAGCCGCAATATCTGCAACGTATCGACGGCGACGAGCGCCTGCCGCTGACCGCCCTGGCCGGGAAGCGCATCGGCGCGTTCAGCGGCATCGCCGCGCCGGAAAGCTTCGAGGCGTTCCTGCGCGAGACGGGCGCGAAACTCGATTACACGAAGCGTTTCCTCGACCACCACCGCTTCAGCACCGACGAGCTCCAGACGGTTTTCAACGAGGCGCTGCAGGCCCGCGTGGACATGGTCATCACAACCGAAAAGGACGCGGTGCGCATTGATCCCACGGGCAAGATTCCGCTGCCATGCTACTATCTGCGCTTGGAAATCGACATCCTGCGCGGCGCGGCCGACTTCGACGAAGCGGTGGGCAAGATATGCTTCCCCAACGGTCAGCCCGCGGTGGTCTCGGCGCCGACGGGGTGAGTGTATTTTTTAGGGCAGGGTCTCCGAACCCCGCCCTGCAATTGCCTTTGTGATTGAACGTTCCCGCCATGCCGTGGGAATGTCAGCGCATGAGTGATCCCCGTTATGTCCGGCTGGCCGAAGTGCTGACCGGTTTTTCCTGTGACCTGAAAAAAGGCGAGCGAGTTCTGATCGACGCCTTCGACGTGCCCGAGATGTTCGTCATCGCGCTGGTCCGTGCCGCGCGCGAACGCGGGGCGATTCCTTACGTCAACCTGCAGAAGGCGCGCATCACGCGCGAACTCCTGAAAGGCGCAAGCAAGGAGCAATACCAGGTCATCGCCGACGTCGAACTGGCCCGCATGCAGAAGATGCACGCCTACATCGCTGCGCGCGGCTCGGAGAATATCTTCGAGACATCCGATGTGCCGGCCGAGCGCGTGCAACTCGTGTCGAAGCTCATGAAGCCCGTGCTCGATTACCGGGTGAACAAGACCAAGTGGGTCGTCATCCGCTGGCCGTCGAGCGCCATGGCGCAGCAGGCGGGCATGAGCACGGAGGCGTTCGAGGACTTTTATTTCAAGGTCTGCACGTTCGACTACCGGCGCTACGGCCCCGGCATGGCCGCGCTGGAGGACTTGATGAACAAGACCGACCGTGTGCACCTGAAAGGGCCGGGCACGGACCTGACCTTTTCCATCAAGGGCATCGGCGCCGAGGCGTGCGGCGGCCTGCGCAACATCCCCGATGGCGAGGTGTTCTCCTGTCCCGTGAAGGACAGTGTCGAAGGCGTCATCCAATACAACGCGCCCACCGTCTATCTCGGCACGGCGTTCGACAACATCCGGCTCGTTTTCAAGAAGGGCAAGATCGTCGAGGCCACGGCGAACAACACGAAACGCCTGAACGAGATTCTGGATACCGACGCCGGATCGCGCTACATCGGCGAATTCGCCATCGGTTTCAATCCGCACATCACGGAGCCGATGCGCGACATTCTCTTCGACGAGAAGATCGCCGGTTCCTTCCATTTCACGCCGGGCAAGGCTTACGAACACGCCGGCAACGGTAACGAATCGGCGGTGCATTGGGACATGGTCAGCATCCAGCGCCCCGAATACGGCGGCGGCGAAATTTGGTTCGACGGCAAGCTCATCCGCAAGGACGGCCTGTTCACCACGCCCGCGCTGAAAAAACTCAACCCCGACCAGTTGTTGAAGAAGGGTTAGTCCGTGCATTTCGCGCTCTTAGATGCACTCCCGACACACCCCGTCGCTGCGCGCCACCCCTCTTCATGGAGGCGACCCAAGGCAACGTTGCAGGAGATCCCCTCTGGAGAGGGGTGCCCGTAGGGCGGGGTGTGGAATGAACGCCCGTCAACCTGAGGAATTACCGGAACAGGGCGAATCCTCCGGATGAGCCGCCGGTTCGTCGAGACGACTCACCCTGCCAATTTCACTCACCATGTCCGCCTCTGCTCACTCCCCGCACTTTGATTTCGTTCAGTCGCTCCCGAAGACGGAAACGCACCTGCACATAGAAGGCGCGTTGCCGCTCGAATTGCTGCGGCGTGTGCGGCGGGAGTTTGCGCAGCCCCCGCCGTCGTGGGCGCATAATTTCAAATTTCGCGACTTCGAGCACTTCGAGAAGGACCTGCTCGACATGGCTTTTTCCTGGTTCACGTCGCCGGAGCGCTATCACGAAGCGGCCAAGGTGATCTTTGCGCGACTCGTGGCGCAGAACGTGAAATACGTCGAGACGAGCTTCGCCTCGGGCGTGATCGAGTTTGGCGGGCTGAACGGACGGGAGGTCCTCGCGGCCATTCAAACTGCTGTGCCGGACGGACTGGAGGTGCGCGTTTTCATGGGCATCCACCACAATGGCGCGAGTGCGAAGATGATGCCGGTGCTGGAGGAGGCGCTCGGCTGGAAGGATCTGGCCGGCGTGGATCTGCACGGCACGGAAAGTTTCCCGCTGGAGCCGTGGACGGCGGAGTATTGGGCCGCGGCGCGCAAGGCCGGCAAATACACCAAGGCCCACGCGGGCGAGTTTATGGGCGCGGATTTCGTATGGCGGGTGCTCGATGAGCTCCAACCGCAACGCATCGAGCACGGCGTGCGCGCAATCGAAGATGCGGCCTTGGTGCGGGAGCTGATCAATCGCGGCATCGCCTTGGACATGTGCCCGATCAGCAACCACAAGCTCATGCCCGGCATCAGCCTCTTCAATCATCCCATCCGCCGGCTGTTCGACGCGGGGGTAAAAGTGACCGTCAGCACGGACGACCCGATCTCATTCGGCAATCGCATCAACGACGAATACGTAGCGCTCGCCGAGCGCAGCGGTTTCGAGCGTCGCGAACTCGTGCGCATTGCCCGCAACGGTTTCGAGGTGGCGCTGATGCCGGAGGCGCAGAAGCAGCCATGGATCGGGCAACTCGACGCGGTGCGCGCGTGAGTTTCACCACCGTCATCCTGAGCGAAGCGAAGGATCCATTTTCCGGCCTGGTCGCTAATATCGTTCTGGATTCTTCGCTTCGCTCAGAATGACATGAACGGCGAGTGATCACCACCTATACCGTCCCCGAGGGCTCGCGCCGCGAACGCGCCGACAAGGTGCTGGCGGCGGCGTTTCCCGAGCACAGCCGCGCGGCGTTCCAGCGCGCGCTGGAGGCGGGTTTGGTCAAAGCTGATGGCAAGGTCATCGCGCAGGCCGACGATGTGCGCGCGGGACAGGTGGTCGAATTCAGCTTTCCCAACGTAAAGCCCGCGGAACTCAAACCGGTGGATATTCCGCTGGAAGTGATTTTCGAGGACAAGCACCTGATCGTGCTTAACAAGCCTTCGGGCATGGTTGTGCACCCCGGCGTGGGCACGGGCGAGGACACGATGGTGCATGCGTTGCTGGCGCACTGTGCGGGTGAACTCAGTGGCATTGGCGGCGTGGAGCGACCGGGTATTGTTCACCGCCTCGACAAGGAGACGACCGGCCTGCTGGTTGTTGCGAAAAATGACGCCGCGCACCGCGCGCTGGCCGACCAATTTGCTTCTCGCTCGCTGCAGAAGGAATACGTGACGTTGGTCAGCGGTGTGCCGAAGGAAAGCAGCGGCACGATCAATCGCGCCATCAGCCGCCACCCCGTGCACCGGCATCGCATGACGGTCGGCGAGGGCGGTCGTCCGTCACGAACGGATTGGGAAGTGCTGGAGAGCTTTGGCGTGCACTCGGCTTACCTGCGCTGCCGCATTCATACCGGCCGGACGCATCAGATCCGCGTGCATTTGAAGTCCATCGGCCACCCCGTGCTCGGTGACGAGACTTACGGGTGGAAGCAGAATTCCGCGCTGCCCGTGCCGCCTCGCGTGATGCTGCATGCAGAGCACTTGGTGTTTGCGCATCCCGTGAGCGCCAAGGTGCTCGATTTGCGCGCGCCGCTGCCGAAAGATTTCAAACAGATGCTGGCGGCGCTGCGGAAGGTGTAGGTGGCAACGTCTGCCGCCGGGATGGGGTGTGGAGGGCTCAACTCCAGTTGAGCCGCGGCCCAGCTGGAGCTGGGCCCTCCAAATGCCAGACGGTTGAACGCTTGGTTCTTCGGATGGCACGCGTCTCTGCGCGTCGCTCACACCTGATCCAGCAGCTCCGCGGCGAGGCCCCAGCGGAGATTGTAGAATGAATGGATGAAGCCGGCGAAGCCGCCGAGTTCGGCGATGGCGATAATCGTGGCGAGCGCGGCGGGAAAAACATCGGCGCGGGCCGACGGCATGCCGGGGACACGTTTGCGCTGATCGAGGGGCAGGGCGGCGAGGGTGGCCAGCAGCTCGCGCAATTGGTCGGTCGCAACCGCCGGCGAAGTTTCCTCGGCGCGGAGCTGTTCACGGGCGCCGAGAATGGCGCGCACGGTCGTAACCGTGCCACCGGTCGCAATGCCGACCGACTCGGGCAGATCGAAGCTCAGGCCGGCTTCCTTTACCGTGGTCGTCACGTGGGCGGCGATTTCGGCCAGCACTTCAGGCGGCACCGACGCGGCGGAATCCTTCACGAATTTCTCGGTGAGGCGGACGCAGCCCAGTTGGAGACTCGCGGCTTGTTGAGTCTTGCGATTCTTGAAGGCGAGGCACTCGAGGCTGCCGCCGCCGAGGTCGAAGACGTAGAAGTTTTTCAATTCCGCCAACGCCGGGTCGCAGGTGAGGCCGCGGCCAATGAGATTGGCCTCCTCGTCGCCCGAGAGAATGCGGATGTCGTGCTTGGTGGCCTTCTTCACGCGCTCGCGGAAGGCCGCGCCGTTGGAGGCGTCGCGCACGGCGCTGGTGGCGACGAGTTGGATCTTCGCCGGACGGCGCTGGCTGACTTCCTCGATGAGTTCGCGGATCGCGCCGAGGCCGCGGGTCATGCCCTCCTCGCTGAGGGCCGGCTTCTCCTTGCCGAGTCCCGCGCTGATGCGGGCGTCGAGCGTGCGCTGCCGGAGGGCATGGAGCTGTCCATCGGGCCCGCGGGCCGCGATGAGGCTCTTGATGGAATTACTGCCGATATCGATGACGGCGACGAGGGCGGGTTTTTTAACCACGGATGACACGGATGGGCACGGATGAAATTTTAGAACAGATGCTTTGCTAGATAATTCGCGGTTTGAACCCACGAAATTCAGGATCTGCCAAGGCAGCTTCAATAGGACTTATGGAGAAATCGACTGACCGATTGTCCTGGGCGAAATACGGCTCACTTAAATCCAACACGTAAGGCAGATATTCAGGACCAACTCGTTCACAGAACGAATATCCATCGCGAGTATCAGTTCCGAAGTGAAACCGGCGTCCAAGGCTATAGACATCCATATACCGGCCATCTGGGAAAGCGTCCGTTTCTATTGTCTCGATAGGCACGTGCCGTCGGGCACATGACTGAAGAAATTGAGACTCCAGTCTGGTTTTCTTATCCGTGCTCATCCGTGTAATCCGTGGCAAAATCACAACGTGAAGTCCTTAGGGGCGATGAGGACGACAAATTCGCCTTTCAGGCTGCCGGCGGTGAGCTTGGCGAGCACGTCGGCGGCGAGGCCGATGTGGAAGGTTTCGTGGAGCTTGGTGACTTCCTTGGCGATACAGACGACGCGGTCGGGGCCGAGGGTTTCGACAATCTCGGCGGCGAATTTGTCGATGCGGTGGCAGCTTTCGTAGAGCGCGAGCGTGTAGTCGAAGTCGCGGTATTTGTTCAGGAACGCGATGCGCGCGGCAGACTTGGGCGGCAGGAAACCGGCGAACAGAAAGCCGTTGGTAGGCAGACCGGCGGCGGAAAGCACGGCGGTGAGCGCGCTGGCGCCGGGCACGGGCACGACAGGCAGTCCACGACGACGGCAGGCGCGGGCGAGGCGGAAGCCCGGGTCGCTCAGGCCGGGCGTGCCGGCATCGCTGACCACGGCCACGGATCTGCCGGCGGCGATGGCATCGGCCAGGCGTTCGGCAGCCTCGGTCTCGTTGTGTTCGTGATAAGGAACGAGTTCGCGATGCAGACCAAGGCGCGTGAGCATCGCGCCGGTCGTGCGAGTATCTTCGCAGGCAACGAGATCAACAGTGCCCAGAATCGCGTGGGCGCGCTCGGTGAGATCGGCGAGATTGCCGATGGGCGTGGCCACCACGTAAAGGTGACCGGGTTGGGGCGTCAGCGACGCGTTGGCGGCCGGGGCGGTCATGCTGGCGCGGAGCGGCCGCGATCAGGACCGCTTTACTGGCCCATGCCGGGGATGCGGCCTTCCCAATTGGCCGGACGGTTCCACGGAATGGAGGAATCCTGTTTGGGATCCACGCAGCCGGAGAAGCCGAGGAGCGAGAAGGCGAGCAGCAGCAAAGCAAAGAGGGTTTTGCGGGAGGAGGGCATGTCTGGAAGCGAACTTAGGATTATCGGACCGGTCTGCAACTGTCGTTTGAGGCGGGTTGATAAGGGTGGTGGAACCTGACCTCTGGGCGGGTTCTATGTGCCATCGAAAGAAGCCCGCGCGGAGCGCGGGCCTCACCTTTGGCAGGCACTCACTCCTGCCAGGCGTAGGTGGATTCGTGCCAGGGTTTGCGGACAGTCTTTTTTACGTGTCCGGCGGGGTTGGCGGCGAGGTGCTCCAGGACCTTGAAGACGAGCTCGGTCTTCTCGGGCTGGTTGAGCTGGGCAGCGAGAGTTTCGGCCGTGAACTCGCGTCCGCCGGCGGCCTTGAGGGCTTCGGCGATCTTGAGACGAAGAGCGATGACGCCGGTCGCGGCCTTCTTGCCGGCTTCGACGCCGGGCTGGTGATAGGCGTTGATGCCGACGAGCGAGGCGTAGAGGCCGGTGGCGCGTTCGTAGAGGGCGATGAGCTGGCCGAGGGAACGGGGCGACACCTCGTTGACCGTGATGGTGATCGAGTGGCGGTTCTTCTCGCTGAGGGCGTCACGGGTGCCGAGGAAGAAGCCCTGCAGGTAATCGCCCGTGGTCACGCCGGGCTCGACTTCCATGGAGGCGTCGTTGCGGTCCTTGAGCACTTCGATGAAGGTCGCGAAGAAGTTGTTCACGCCTTCGCGGAGCTGTTGGACGTAAGCATGCTGGTCGGTCGAACCCTTGTTGCCGTAAACGGCGATGCCTTGGTTCACGACGTTGCCCTGCAGGTCGAGCTCCTTGCCGAGCGATTCCATCACGAGCTGTTGGAGGTAGCGTGAGAAGAGCAGCAGGCGGTCCTTGTAGGGAAGCACGACCATGTCCTTGGCACCCTTGCCGTCGGTGGCCCAATACCACATGAGCGCGAGCAGCGCGGCAGGATTTTCGCTGAGCGACTTTTTCCGCGTGACCTCGTCCATCGCGGCGGCGCCGGCGAGCATCTGGTCGATCTTGATGCCCTGAAGCGCGGCGGGCAACAGGCCCACGGCGCAGAGTTCGGAGGTGCGTCCGCCAACCCAATCCCACATCGGAAAACGAGCCAGCCAGCCTTCCTGCAGGGCGACTTGGTCGAGCTTGGAACCTTCGCCAGTGACGGCGACGAAGTGTTTCGCCGGATCAAGCCCGGCTGCGCGGAAGGCGGCGGCGGCTTCGAGCATGCCGTTGCGCGTTTCGACGGTGCCGCCGGATTTGGAAATAACGATGACGAGCGTCTGCTTGAGCCGGCTGCCGAGTTCCTTGAGCACGTAGTCCATGCCGTCGGGATCGGTGTTGTCGAAGAACGACACACGCAACTTGTCGCGTCCGCCCTTGAGGCGACCGAGGGCGTGGTTGACGAGTTGCGGTCCGAGGGCGGAACCGCCGATGCCGATGACCAGCACTTCCTTGAATTTGCCGGCGGGTGCGGCGATCTCGCCCTTGTGGACCTTGGCGGTGAAATCCTTGATGGCGTCGAGCGTTGAGGTGATGGCTTGTTTCAGCTCGGGTGTGGGAGCGAGTTCGGCGTTGCGGAGCCAGTAATGGCCGACCATGCGGTTCTCGTCGGGATTCGCGATGGCGCCACCTTCGAGGGCGGCCATGTCGGCGAAGGCCTGTTGCAGCTTCGGCTGCATGGAGGCGAAGAAATCGTCGGGGAAGGGCATGCGGCTGATGTCGAGCGACAGGCCGAGCTTCGGGTTGGTGTAGTAAAGCGACTTGAAACGGTCCCAGGTCATAGACGGGAAGACGTAGCGCGGACGGAAGGCCTGAGCTAGCACTAAATCTGTCACCAGGCTGCGGCGATGCGCTCGCAAGGGCGCAGGAAAGGCGTGCGGTTTGGTTTGGACTTGGGACCCGGTTCGCTGTCCGCTTGTCCCAACTAGGAATGAGCACCGCTTTGACCAAACGCCGCCTGTTTTTGGGTTTCGTGGCCGCACTTGCGGCGCTGGCGCTGGTCATGTTTGCGGCGCGAACGTATCTTGCAGGAATGACGCTCGGTGCCGTGCTGAAGAATGCGGGCGCCACGGATGTGCGGTTTCAGATTACGCAGGTTTCGCTCTGGCGGATCGTCGTGGACGACGTGAAGTTCCTGCTGCGGCTGCAGCCGTTTTCCGCCGGACGGATTACTTTGGAGCGGGCGCGCTGGTGGACGCCTTCGCTGGGCACGCTGCGCGTCGAGGCGGCGCAGGTGCCGGTGAAATGGGACGACTTGGTGGAACCGCCGTCCGCCGATGACGCTCAATCGAGCGCACGTGCCGGTGGGTCGGTGGCGTTACCCTTCGACGAAATTTCAATCGATGGCCAACTCGTCGTCCAAGCGGGTGGATTGCCGGATCAGGCGCTGAATGTGCAAATTGCCACGCGTCCGACGGCCGCCGGCGTTTGGGAAGGTAGCACGCAGATTCATGGTCCGGGGTTGGGGCTGAAGGGCGAGGGCCGCTACGATCTCGGAAGTGGTGCGCTTGATTTCAAGTTGCCGGAGTTCTCGGTCGATTTGGAGCCATGGAACGATTTCGTGCGCCTGTTGGCTAATGTCCCAACCGGCGACTGGGAAACGGCCGGGAAATTCAGTGGCAGTGTCGAGGGTCGCTGGGCAGACGAGAAGTTGATCGCGGCGGGTCGCGTGCGCTTGCAGGAAGGTCGGTTGGTTTCCACGGCGCAGGCGATCGCCGCCGAAGGAATCGAGGCCGAGTTGGAGTTCACTGATTTCGCCGCGCTCACGAGTAAGCCGGGCACCCTGCGCATTCGCGAGCTGCGCACGGGCAAGCTCACGCTGACCGATGTGGCGGCGAAATTTACCCTCGAAGGCGCCGATCGGGTGGCAGTTGAGGAGGTGTCGCTTCAAGCACTCGGCGGCAACTTGAGCGCCGAACCCTTTGTTTTCGCGCCGAGCCGCGCCGAATTTGACGCGGTGTTGCAGGCCGAGAACATCAGCATTGAGCAAGTGATGGCGTTGACGGAGGATTTGCCCGCCAAGGCGACGGGACGCGTCAACGGCCGCGTGCCGGTGCGAATCGATGACTCGGGGTTAAAGTTTGGCACGGGCTGGCTGGCTCTGAGTCCGGGAGTGCCGGCCGAGATCGAATTTCACGCCAAGGGTCTGCTCACGGGCGGCGTGTCACCCAATAGTTCCAGTTACACGCTCCTCCAAAGGGTCGAGTCCGGGTTGCTCAAGCTGCGCATCGGCGAGTTGCGGCTCGATATACGTCCGACCGATGCGCCTGAAGGCCGCTCCGCCCGGTTGCACCTGAAAGGCGAGCCGGTGGACCCGCAGATCAAGGCGCCGGTGATTCTCGATTTGAATGTGAACGGCCCGCTGGAAAAGCTCATCAATATGGGCATGGACTCGCGCCTGAGCATCGGAACCAAACCGTGAATCAAGTGACCAAAGCGCAAGCAGTCACCGTATGCCCGAAAACCTGAATTTAGCCGTGCCGTCCGGCCCAATCCGTGGTCAAACTTTCTGATATGAATTGCCGCCTGCTTTTTGCCGCCTCATTCACGCCGCTGCTTCTCGCCGGCTGCGTCAATGTGAAGACCGCCCCGATCGAGGTGAAGCCGATCCACATCACCGTGGACGTGAACGTGCGCGTCGAAAGGGCGTTGGACGATTTCTTCGGTGACCTCGACAAGCAGTCCGTGACAATTGAACCCTCCAAATCATGAGCGCCATGACCCGTTTCCGTTTTATCTCCGTGCTTCTCACCCTTTGTGTCGTCGCCGTCTCCGCCTTTGCGGCTGAGAGTGCCGGCGAAATCCGTCGCCGGATGGAGCAGCGCCTCCCCGCGATTGACCGCCTGAAGACGGCCGAGGCCGTCGGCGAAAACAACCGCGGCCTGCTAGAAGTGCGAGGAAGTGGCGACGCCCAGGCTGCGGCGGTCGCGGCTGAGGAGAATCGCGATCGCGAAGCCGTTTACGCACTCATCGCCAAGGAAACCGGCGCCAACGCTGAATCAGTCGGACGCGCCCGCGCTCGACAGATTGCTGCGAACAGCCGTCCCGGTGTGTGGGTGCAGGACGAGCGCGGTCAGTGGAAGAAAAAGTAGGGCACAGACCAGTCAGCCGGGAAAATTTTGTGAATCCTCATCTTCGGGCAACCGGAAGTTCTGCACGAATGAGGTCAGTCGTGGATCGCGTGGATGAGCGATCGGTTCCGGGCGTAGCCAGGTGATTTCCGGCACCGAGATAGTCACGCCGAGAGACAGGCAACTGATTTTCACCCAGCCGTCGCCGCTTTGGACGCCGGGAACGTTGAACGACTCAGCGCCGGCATTGTAGGATGAGCCGCCGCCACCGCTGAGACTCAGTCGTCCGCCGCCACCGCTGCCTCCGCTATAGCCGCCGCCGCCGCCGGCTCCCGCGCGGAAAAAACATCCGCCGCCCCCGCCGCCATAGCCGCCATGGCCCCCCATGTAGCCGCCAAAGCTGGCGCCGGCTCCGCCTTCCCACTGTGTGCCGCCTTGGCAATAAGTGGGACCCGCACCGCGCACTCCCGGCGTGAGCCAGCCTGTGCCGCCGCCTCCGCCATAATAAAACACGCCGACGTCACTGCCGCCACCGTGACCATTGCGGCTGCCCGGGCCGCGGCCACGTGTGGCATCGGACGTCACGACAGCTTCACCACCGGGCTCGATTCCACCGCCGCCACCACCACCGGCTGCAAGCAACGGCCAGTCGGGCCGGCCGCCGGTGAGTGTGTTCTTCCATACAAAAGTGCCGCCGCCACCACCGCCCCCGCGCGACTGGGTTTGCGCGGCATTGGCGTGGTGGGTTTTGATAAACGACCATTCACCCTCATCGAGCGGCACGACATTCAGACCGGGCAGACCTTGCTGGCCGACGACCACGTTGAGGAGATCGCCGGCCCGTAGTTGGAAAACACCGCGCAAGCGTGCTCCCTTGCCACCGCGCGCGGCGGGATGGCCGCCTCCTTGGGCGCCAGCGGCTTCGATGGCGTATCGGCCCGACTCGGGCACGACGTAAAGCTGAAGCGCGCCGGTGGCGCCGAAACTGACGGGGGGAATGGTCTTTGGCATGGCAAGGTCCGGCTTGGAACGACCGGCTACTCCCAATGCGCAATCACCCCCCGTCAGGGGCCATGATTTTTCAGAAAATCAGGGACGCGGCTCGTTGATGATCATGGGATCGATAATGCCAATTTCCGCGGTCGCGACATTTTGGACCAAGAGCACGTAGCTGTAGCCTTTGTTTTGGCTTCGCTTCAGATTGGCATCCACGACGGAAAGGCTGTTTGCCGGTTGGTTTGCCCCCGGACTGCGATTGATGGTGATTGTGGGGAATTCCAGCGCGCCCACATCGGCTCCGGCAGTGTTGGCATCAAAGGCTGCGCCCACGAAGACGTAGTTGGCGGTGCCGAGCCTGAAAACCAATGTGACGGGATCCGTGCACTTCACGACAATCGTGCCATCACGAATCGTGACACCGGGCGTGGGCTCTGCGAGGGCCATGACCGTGCTGATGGGGAAAACGCCGCCCACGGGACGGAATTGGGTGATGGTAACGTTGATGGTAGCGGTAATCATGTTTGAGGTGGATTGCATATCGTAGTTGCGGTTGTTGTTATTTGGCCAAACCCAGCGTCGCCGCATCGAGCGGATCGGCAGGGTGGAAGCCAAAAGTCTTAAGTCGGGCTATGAGTGGTCCGGCGATTTCCGCTTGGTCACCCAAAGAGGCAGCCAGCGCGGCTGGCTCAAGCACGCGCCAATCGCGTGATTCAGCGGGTTCGGCGCCGCTCACCGCGAGAGCTTGCGCCCAGATTGTGCGGGCTTCGGTGAGCGAGCCGCGGGCCTGTGCGATGCGTCCGAGAAGAATCAGAGCGTGGCTGGCCAGATGGCGCGACCACGGATGCTCCGGCGTGGTTTGAAGCACCGCGTCCACCAAGCTCTTGATTCCAGGGACGGCGTCCTCGACTTGCTTGAGGTTTCCGTCGAGCAATATGGAGCGCGCATCCATGGTTCTGGCGATCAGCAGCATGCGTGCGAGTGTCATTGAGGTGGGCTCGGCGGCGTAAAGCGCTTCCAAACCGTTTCGCGCGACGGTGATTTTCGGGCGAGCGGCAACAGGATTGTCGATGCCAAGACTGGCCTGCATCAACTGAAGGTTAAGCAATGTGGAGAGCCAGTGCTTGTTTTCGGGATCCCGTTTTGTGAGTTGATGCAACAGGGATTCTGCTGAGGCGAATTGGTTGGCTGCTTGTTCCCGTCGGCCGGTGATCAGGTTGACATTACCAGCGAAGGTTAGGCTTTGTGCCTGTTGGAACTGCCACCGTGCTACATCGGGTTCGAGGTGGGCCAGTTCGTCGTAGTAGCGGCCCATGTCCGCGAAGTGAGAAATGGCATCGTCATAGCGTCCGTCGCGTTCAGCAAGGGTGCCCAGCCATGAAGTGGCTTCGGCCCGGCTGTAGCGCAGGTTGATGTCCGTTGGTTGCGCCGCTATCAGAGGTTCGAGGCCGGCTAATTCTGCGATGAAACCATCGCGAGCGGTGTCGAGATTGCCATCTTCGGCGTCGAGAACCGCAAGGTTGTGATGACCATAAACGACTTCGAGTTGCGCCCTGGCACTCGTGGTTTCTACCGCCGCCAAAGTCAGTGCAGTATCTCGATAACGGACCAGCCATTCTCGTTCAGCGGTGCGTTTTCCCCGGCGACGGGCCACGTAGCCGATCCAGAATTCGGCTTGGCCGCGCTCGAAGAGCATGTCGCCGTTGGCGGGATGGCGGGTGACGAGTGTCGCGGCACGTTCGTAGGCGGCGGTGAACGCTTCTTCGGCTTCGGCGTAGCGAGCCTGCTCCATTCGCACCTCGCCGATTTGGGTCAGGGCTTTGGCCTGTCGCGTGAGGGCGGTGTCAGTGAGATCGCGCAGATCGAGGGCGGCGAAGTAGGCCATCGCTTTTTCGCCCACGGCGTCGAGCAGGTTGAGCCGTCCGATTTTTTGCAGCTCAGTGCGAAAATCACCGAGCATGAAGGTGAGCAAATCCTCCGCCTGTTCCTGTCGGCGCTGGGCATCCGCGCGAGCGAGGGCCTCGGCCTTTTCGGCGGCTTGGGCCGTATCACGTTCGGTAGCGGCAAGTCGCTCGGCCCGCGTCGCGCGAATTGCCTGGCGCGTGCTGACGATCGTGCCGGCCACAAGGGCGATGGTCACAGCGGCGGCGCTCGCGCAGGCGAGGCGATTGCGGTTGATGAATTTCTTGAGGCGGTAAAGGGCGTGCGGCGGACGTGCCTCGACGGGTTCCTGGCGCAGGTGTCGGCGCACATCTTCGGCAAGGGCGGCGGCGGTGCCGTAGCGACGGTCGCGGTCCTTTTCGAGGCAGCGCATCACAATCCAGTCGAGGTCGCCGCGCAACGCGGCGGTGAGGCGTGGGGCGGCGGCGCCCCGGAGCCGGGCGACCGTGTCGCGATCCGCCTCGGCGAGCGTGGAAATCACGGTCGAGGGACGCGGCGGATCCACTTCGCGGATGATGCGACGAATCTCAAGCAGACCCGCCTGCACGAGTTCCTTGGGATCGTAGGGCGGGCGGCCCGTGAGCAATTCGTAGAGCAGCACGCCGAGCGCGTAAACATCGCTGCGGGTGTCCAGGTCGGTCTCGCGTTGCTCGGCCTGCTCGGGACTCATGTAGGCCGGAGTGCCGAGAAATTGTCCGAGCTCGGTGAAAACGGTTTCCGGCGTCAGGCGCCCCGTGGTGGCTTTGGCGATGCCGAAGTCGATGATCTTGGGTGCAGGCACGCCGTCGCGCATCGAGACGAGGATGTTGGACGGCTTGAGATCGCGGTGGATGATGCCTTTCTGGTGCGCGTGCTGGAGCGCGAGGCAGACGCGGGCGAACAGTTCGAGGCGCGCCTCCATGGCGAGACTGTGTTCGTCGCAGAAGCGCGTGATGGGCACGCCGTCGACGTATTCCATCACGAAGTAGGGGCGTCCGGCATCCGTCGCACCGGCATCATAGACGCGTGCGATGTCGGGATGCGTCATCAGCGCGAGGGCCTGGCGTTCGGCTTGGAAGCGGGCGATCACGCCCTGCGTATCCATGCCGAGCTTGATGACTTTGAGAGCGACCTTGCGTTGCAGCGGTCCGGTTTGCTCGGCGAGCCAGACGACACCGCAGCCGCCCTCGCCGAGGCGCTTCACCAACGTGTAAGCGCCGATGCGCATGCCGGCCTTTTCCTCAATGGTCGGTGACGGACGCATCGCCAGCGGTTCTTCCAGGAAACTCTTGGCGGCTTCGTGGCCGAGCAGCAGGGCTTCGATGCGGGCGCGCAGGATGGGATCTTGGCCGCAGACCCGGTCGAGGAAAGCTCCGCGTTCGGCGGGAGGCAGCTCCAAGGCTTCGGCAAAGATGTCGTCTTCGCGGTTCAAATCAGGTGTTCACAGCCTAATGCGAAATTTTCGGCGTCGGCGGGCCATGAATTCACCTGATTTCAGGCCCGCAAGCGATTGACTTCGTTGTAAAGCCAGGTGCGCGCGTAAACCCAGTCGCGCTTGGCGGTGCGCACAGAGATGCCGAGCACCTCGGCGGATTCCTCCAGCGTCAAGCCGATGAAATATTTTTGCTTAACGAGTTCCGCTTTGCGCGGGTCGTGCGCGGCGAGGGCTTCGAGCGCTTCGTTGAGCAGGAGCAGTTCCGCGTCGTCAGGCGCGCCGGCGGGCAGGTCGAACCCTGTGTCGCTGGCGCTGAGCTTTTCCAAACCGCCGCCGTGTTTTTCCGCCAGTTTTCGACGTGCGCGATCGATCAGGATGCGGCGCATCGCTTCGGCTGCGGCTGCGAAGAAGTGGGCTCGATTGGCCCATGCCGGCTGGCGGTCGCCGCCCAGCCGCAGCCACGCTTCGTGAACGAGCGCGGTCGCTTGCAGGGTTTGCCCGGAAGATTCACGCGCCATGCGCGCAGCGGCGAGCCGGCGCAGCTCGTCGTAGACCAGTGGCAGCAGCTGGTCAGCGGCCGACGGGTCGCCCTGACCGATTCGGTGGAGGAGGGGAGTGACGTCGTCGGGCTGCACTGGGGCCGAGCGTGCGCAGGCTCCCGCCAACCGAAAGAAGAAAGTCTGGCATAGCCAGTTGCTCAGGCGCGGAGTGTCTTCGGTCCGGCGAAACTCCAGGCACGCGCGATGCGGCCGGCTTTCACTTCGTAGATCATCGTCAGTTCCAGCGTGCCTGGGCCTTCGGGAAAGTCGCGGGTGATGCGTTCGTGATCGATGACCTTGTCGCCGGCCACAATGCGATGGAGCAGTTCGGCATGGAGATTCGGTTCCTGAAAACGGATGGCAAAACGCTCGCGCAGCGCGCCCGAGCCGCGTGCCAACAAGGTGGAGGGAAATTCGTAGAGTTCGGCGTCGTCTGCATAGATTGCGACGAGCGCATCGAGGTCCTTGGCGTTGTAGGCGTCGAGCTGGTGTTGGACGACGGCGGCGGGGCTGGCGGGCGTGGTGGTCACGATGGCATCTGTCATATCTAGCTCGATCGCGACAAAGGCAATTGTCGGCCCGGGGTTGTCCGAATCACTCGCGAGAGGATTTCGCCGGCACAGCGTCGGACGGAGTTTTCCGGACGTTCGCATTCATGACCTCGGCGGCAATTGCCTGTAGCTCCGCAGCCTCCTGGCGCAACTGCTCCTTGGTCTTGTATTCGATCCCGGCCTGCTTGGCTTCCCAGCGGGCCTTCTGCTCCTGCTGCCACTCGGCGTAGGAGGTGGATTCAGTAGTGCTGGCGCAGCCCGCGCAAAGAACGGCAACCAGGAGTCCGGGGAGGCAATGTCGCGGGTGCATCATGGGTTCAAATGATTTGCCGGATACCTCGTTCTGGCGGGGGTGGACGGCGGTTCAGCCCTTGGTCAGCTCGCGGAAAAGATTCAGATGAGCCTGAACTTGTCGCTCGGGAACGAAGTGCGCCTGTGCGTGTCGGCGGGCGTGCTCGGCGTAGCGGCGTCGCAGGGCGGGCTCGCGGATGAGGCGGTCGAGCGCGGCGACGAAGCCGGTCTGATCCTGATTCTTCAGCAGAATGCCGGACCGCTCGGGAGCGAAGCACTCGCCGACGCCGACGATGTCGTAGGCCACGGCGGGCAGTCCGTGGAGTTGGGCTTCGATGAGGAAGTTCGAGAGGGATTCGCTTTGCGAAGCGAGCACCGCGACGTCGGCGGCGAGGTAGAGCGGCACGGGTTCGGCGTGGTAGCCGAGGAATTTCACGCGGCCCGCGAGACCGAGATCGTGGGCGAGGCGCTCGCATTTTTTGCGGGCCGGACCTTCGCCGGCGAGCCAGAGCTGCCAGTCCACATAGTTTGGCAGACGCGAGCAGATTTCGATGAGTTCGCGCTGGTTTTTCTCGGGGCGGAACATCGCCACGTTGAGGAACACCACCGTGCTGGGATTGGCGCCGTGGTAGCGGCGAAGCGAGAGATTGCGCGCGGCGGATTCGTCGGTGAAACGCAACACGGGGTTGTGGATGACGGTGACCTTGGACGGATGGATCTCGTAGCTGTCGGTGAGGACGCGTTTGGCCACATGGCTGTTGGCGACAATGTGCCGGCACTTGCGAAGGGAGCGCACGAAAAGCGTAGGCAGGGCCTTGCCGGTGCGCATGGTGCAGATGACGGCGGCTCGGGGCAGGCGGGATTGGATGAAACCGGCGTAGCAGTTGGCCATGCGCCCCATGCAGATCACGAGGTCGGGCGCGGCTTCGGCGGCGGTGCGGAGAAGGCCGGGGGCGAACCAGTCGAGGCCGGTGTCGAAGAACTGCAACGATCGGAACGCGAAAGGCTGCTGCTCGCCGTCGAGATCGAGCACGCCGCGCGGACGGAAGGTGAGGAGAGTCACCTCGTGGCCGGCCTTGGCGAAGGCGGTCGCCATGAACACGGAATGGCGCTCGGTGCCGCCGCTGCGGAGGTAGTCTTGGACGATTAGGATTTTCATTGCTCCGCAGGAGGTCGCGGCGAAAGTCGGCATCATTCAATGAACAACGCGTTCGTCAACCTGCTGCTGCGGTGGCTGGTCCTCGCCCTTGGGGTCCTGCTGGCCGAGCGTTTGTTGCCGGGTATTCGTTGCGACAGCGGACTCACACTCGTGGTGGTCGTGTTGCTGCTGAGTTTCTTCAACGTGGTGCTCAAGCCGCTGTTGCTGCTCTTCACGCTGCCGTTCATCATTCTCTCGATGGGGCTCGGCATCTGGCTGATCAATGCGGTGCTCTTCTACCTGGTGGGCCGGCTCGTGGATGGGTTTTACGTGGCGGGTTTCGGATCGGCGCTGCTCGGTGCGCTCATCGTGAGCGTGACCAATATCGTCATCAACCGCCTGCTGACGCCTCCGCCCAAGCCGCCGGGTCCGCCTTCCGGCCGGGGGAAGCGGGAAGATGTGATTGATATTTGAGGACGGGCTGGAGCCACATTCCGGAACGCCAGATCAGGACGAGTCTGGTGTTTGTGATTTCGCACGCAGATTGAGGCGGAGATTCCGTTTGACGGTTCGACCCGGCGGCCTGACTTTTACCGTTCACAACCTTCCACTATGTCAGACGCAATCTACGACTTGGTCATCATCGGCGGCGGTCCCGCCGGCTATGTGGCGGCGATCCGTGCCGGACAGCTCGGCAAGAAGGTCGCGGTCATCGAGATGGAGCGCGCGGGCGGCACCTGCCTTAACTGGGGCTGCATCCCGACCAAGGCGTTGCTGAAGAGCGCCGAACTCTACCTCAAAATCCAAAAGGCCGAGAGCTACGGCCTGAGTGTGACCGGTGCGTCGTTCGACTTCGCCAAGGTCGTGGAGCGTTCGCGCGGCGTTGCGGCCCAGATGGCCAAGGGCGTCGAGTTTCTCTTCAAGAAGAACAAGGTGGATTATGTCGTCGGCAAGGGCTCCGTCGTGATGCCCGGCATGGTCGAAGTCACCGCCGGTGAGAAGAAGGGCTCCTTCTTCAAAACGAAAAACATCCTCCTCTGCACCGGCCAGCGCCCGAAAGCGCTCCCCGGCCTGCCCGTGGATGGCGTGCGCGTGATGACCTCCCGCGAGGCGCTTGCGGCCAAGACTCCGCCGAAGACCATCGCCATCATCGGCGCCGGCGCCATCGGCGTGGAGTTTGCGTATTTCTTCAATGCTTTCGGCTCGAGGGTGACGCTCATCGAGATGCTGCCGCAGGTGCTCCCCGTCGAGGACGAGGAGGTTGCGAAGGTGCTTGAGCGTAATTTCACCAAACAGGGCATCGCGGTCCACACCGGCACCAAGAGCGAGAATATCCGCGTCGGCGACAAGAGCGTGAAGCTCGACCTCGTGAAGGATGGCGCCAAGACCGAGCTTGAAGTGGAAAGCGTGCTCGTGGCCATCGGCATCACCGCCAACCTCGACGGCCTCGTGTCGCCCAAGGTTAAGCTCGAACTCGATCGTGGCTTCGTGAAGGTGGACGCCAATTACCAGACCAGCACGCCCGGCATCTACGCCGCCGGCGACATCCAGGGCCCGCCGTGGCTCGCGCACGTCGCCTCCTTCCGCGCCATCCAGGCGGTGGACGGCATGTTTGGTCACGCGAAGCCGAAGCAGGTCGGCATCTTCCCGGGTTGCACCTACTGCCAGCCCCAGGTGGCCAGCACCGGGCTCACCGAGAAACAGGCCAAGGAGAAGAAGCTCGACTACAAGGTCGGCAAATTCCCGTTTACGGCCGTCGGCAAGGCGGTCGCCTCCGGCGACACCGAGGGCTTTGTGAAGGTCATCTCCGACGCCAAGACGGGCGAAATCCTCGGCGTGCATATTATCGGTGCTGAGGCGACCGAACTCATCGCCGAATATGGACTCGCGATGAACCTCGAGGCGACGGTGGACGAGATACACGATTCGATCCACGCGCACCCGACGCTGTCGGAAGCGCTGGGCGAAGCGGCCCTCGCCACCCACGGCAAGGCGATCCACATCTGATCCATTCGACGGATCGTCTCGGCGCGTCCAGCGGTCGCGCCCAACCAATCGAGGCCGGCGCAAGCCGGCCTTTTGTTTGGATACAAAGGGTTATCCCTCGGTGCATTTTATGGGTTGCTAGAGCGAGGCGGCGAAGCTTTCAGTGAGGGCTTCCAGCATGGCATTTGATCTCAAGCGCGTTTTAAAAGTGATGCTGTTCGCCTCGAACGGTCCGCTTTCGGTGAAAGACATCCAGACGGCGGTAACCCGTTTCCACGAGCAGGCGACGGCGCTGCCGTTGGAAGAGGCTGCGCCGGACGCCGCTGCTGAACCGACCGAGGCCGCGATGCCTGCGGCGGAGACGCCGGGCGAGCCCGCCGAGGCCAGCGCGCCCTCACTGGCGGAGGATGATGAGTTTTATCGCGACGTGCCGACCTTGGTTACCGCTGCCGAAATCCGCGAGGCGATGGAGACAATTTCGCTGGAGATGCAGGCCGCCAACAGCGAGGTCGTGTTGATCGAAGGGCCCAATGGCTGGCGGTTGGCGACCCATCCGCGCTTTGCCCGCTGGGTTCGCTTGCTGCGCAACGAGCCGCCACCGGTGCGCTTGAGCCCGTCGTCTTTGGAAACGCTCGCAGTGATTGCCTATCGCCAGCCGGCCACTCGTGCCGAGATCGAACAGATTCGCGGAGTGTCGGCTGAGGCTGGCATCACCAAGCTGCTCGAGCGTGAATTGATCTACATCGTTGGCCGCGCGGACCTGCCCGGCCGGCCGATTCAATACGGCACGACGGAGGCGTTTTTGGAATTTGTCGGCATCAAGTCGCTCGACGAGTTGCCGGCGTCCGACGTTTTGTCACCGCGGCAGATCGACGCTTGGCTCCAGACTTCGGCCAATCCACGCGCGGCCAGCGATTCGGATATGGGACTCGACGAGACCGAAGAGGAACAACTGGGCCTGCCGCAGGGAGAGACCGTCCCGGCGGAAGCGGCGCCCGAGGCGGAAAAGCCGGAAGGAAACTGAGATCGGCAAGGGCGCGTGGCGAAGCGGTCGTCGTCAAGACAACGCTTTCGCTGTCGCTCAAGCACGGCCACGACAAACGCTCCGCGGAAGTGCGGTCGCGCCGGATTTCACTTCCGCCAGAGCAGGTAGAAGACTGTCACCGCGACGATGAGCAGGGCAAAGGCGCCGAAAAAATAGAGGAAACAGCCCCGCTTGACCTCGTCTTTCACGGAGCCTCCGCTGCTCTGGTAGCGTTGCAGGAGCTGCTCGGCGTCGAGGGGCGACGTGCTTTCGTCGGGTCCGGTCTTCGCCGGGACGACGGCTGACAGGGAGGAAACCCGGCCTCCAGCGGGCGGAGATGTCGGAGTCGCGGCGGGCCGCACGGGGGCGGCGAGGTTCTGCTCCCTCGCGATCTCCCGGTCGAACCACGCAACCTGCTCCTGCGCGAGGGCACGCTGGCGTTGGAGTTCCTTGAGCCGGTCGGACGACATGCGGAGGATTCAGGCGAAAGGAGCGAATCGGCGCAAGGACGGCTTGGACGGGCTTGTGAGCTATCCGCCTTCGCCCTGTGGGCTTCGGCGCGATTGTTTGGGCATTGCCCAAACAAAAGGCGCACCTTGCGGGTGCGCCTGGTATGAAAGCAACGAACGGGTCGCTCAGACGACGTTCACCTTGCGGTGAGCCTTGTCGAACTGGACGGTGCCGTCGCGGAGCGCGAAGAGCGTCCAATCGCGGCCGGTGCCCACGCCCTTGCCGGCATGGTGCTTGGAGCCGCGCTGGCGGACGATGATATTGCCGGCGATGACCTTCTGGCCGCCGAAGATCTTCACGCCGAGGCGCTGCGAGGCGCTGTCGCGGCCGTTGCTGGATGTTCCCTGACCTTTCTTATGTGCCATGGCAGTGGTTTCCTTGTTTTAAATTAAGCCGTGATGGACTCGATCTTGATGACGGAGAGCTCCTGGCGGTGGCCGCGCTTGCGCTCCATGCCCTTGCGCTTCTTCTTCTTGAAGACGATCACCTTCTTACCGCGCTTGTTTTCGAGGACCTTGGCCTTGACCGAAGCGCCGGACAGGAACGGGGTGCCGACCTTGAAATTCTCGCCCTCGCCCGCAGCGAGGACCTCGTTGATTTCGACCGTGGAGCCGGCTTCCGTCTTGGGATAGCGGTCCACGATGAGGATATCGCCCTCGCTGACCGAGAACTGCTTCCCCTGTGTTTTGATAGTGGCTTTCATAAGTTCAAAGGGGCGAAATAAGGTGA
The DNA here is from genome assembly GCA_044507675.1 of Opitutales bacterium. GTDB lineage: Bacteria > Verrucomicrobiota > Verrucomicrobiia > Opitutales > Opitutaceae > Lacunisphaera. Next base: position 53,308 of record JBIQJF010000023.1, read on the forward strand.
GTAGGCGAAGGGTAATCAAGGCTTTATTTGTTTTTCCTGCGGAAAGCCCCGAGGTGCGAGAGTTTGTCCGTGGAGAGGCGGCTTGCGAGCCGGTTTTTGTCGTTTAAGCCGTCGTCATGGCCCGCGTCATCCTGCCCGCCGAATTTCAGAGCCGCCACACCGTGCGCTTGGCAAGGTCGCTCTTAGGCAAGGTGTTAGTGAGGACGACCGAGGCTGGTCGAGTGGCCAGCATGATCACCGAGGTCGAGGCTTATCATGGCGAAAGCGATCTCGCCTGCCATGCCAGCAAAGGGCGCACACCTCGCACGGACGTGATGTATAAGGAGGGCGGCCGCTGGTATGTTTATCTCTGCTATGGCGTGCATGAGATGTTGAACTTGGTGACCGGGCCGGCTGACCGTCCGGCGGCGGTGTTGATCCGGGGGCTGGAGGTGGTCAGCGGGCCGGGTCGCGTCACCAAACGGCTGCAGATTGACCGGCGCCTGAACGGCGCGCTGGCCGAGCCGGCCAGCGGCCTGCATCTTGAGGATCACGGGATCAAAATACCCCGCGGGCGCGTTCATCGCGGGCCGCGCGTCGGCATCGACTATGCCGGACCGATCTGGACGGCGAAACCGTGGCGGTTCTGGATCGAGAAATTGTAGGGTGGGGTTTCCGAATCCCGTCGAGGGAAAGTGGCATCGGGGAAATGCCGCCCAACGCTCACGTCTTCGGCGGTTCGTATTTGCTGAGCGAGAGCGTGGCGGCGCCGAAGCGGAGCTTCAGCTGCATCTTCACGGGCAGACGGCTGCCATCCTGGGCGATCCACACTTTGATTTCGCCACCGCGTTTGAAGAGCCCCTTGGCATCCTTTTCCATGCGCGGCACGAGCACGAGCGTGCGGTATTTGCCCAAGGGCGTGCGCACTTCCTCGTAACCTTCGGCTTCGATCGTGATGGGATAAAAATCCCGGCCGAACTGCACGACGACGTCGCGTTTTTCGCCGGGCTGAAGATTCCAATCGCGCGTCTGAACGAGCGCGCTAATGAGATCGATCGGGTCGCCGCCTTCAGGCAAGGCCAGCTGACTGCTGCGTTCGGAGCGCACGCGGTCGGTGTAGGTCGCGGTGCGCTGGGTATAGTCGATGACAAACTCACTGTCGATGGGTCGGTTCGGGTCGGCGCCGGATTCCTTCACGCGCAGGAGGCGGCCGGTGGAGAGTTCGAGGTCGGCCACCGCCAGGTTGTCGAATTCATAGAGTCCGCGCACGAAGCCACGGGAACGCGTATCCACTGTGATGGCGATGCGGTCGGCGATGTCCTCGGGCTTTTTCCCGGAAATTTCGATATCGCCCGCGTGACTGAAAATGGCGAAGGCCACCTTGTAGGTGAAACTCTCGCCATCGCGGATCGCGACAAAAGGAGCGGCGAGCGCGCAACCGGGCAAAAAGAGGGAGAGGAGCAGGTTTCTCACGGTGGTGCAGACAGCAGCTTTGGGCAAAGGTGCATCGTGCGTCGAGGTTTTGGTGGAGGGCTGGCCCCGCTTCATCCCGTGGGCAGCCCGCTTGCCGGCGCACGGGGCGCGCACAAGTGCGCTGACCCACAACTTCAGAGCGCCAGATCCATCTGGTTTTGCTGACCAAGGGCCCAGGCCTCGATGCCACGGGTGCGCAGGGTGGAGGCGAATTCCCGAGCGAAGCCGTGCACCGTATAAACGACCCTCGGCTGCACGCGCTCGACGAAGGCCAACAGGTCCGGAAAATCCGCGTGATCGGAGAGCGGGAAAGCCGCGTCGCAGCCGAATTGGTATTTGGCGCTGCTGTCCAATGCCCAGCCCGAAGCGATGGCGGTGCGCTTGGGGTTTATCCACGTCATGGGTTCGCTCGCACCACTCATGGGCGGTGCGATGATCACGTGTCCGGCATAGTGGTGCGGGTCGAGTTGTGTGTAGTGCGGCAGCTTCATGCCGAGCTCGCTGTAGCGTTGTGTCATGCGATAACCGTGCGTGTGCAGCATCACGGGCAAGCCGGCGCGGCCGACGATCTGGAGCAGTTCCTGCGTCTTGCCGAGACTGTAGGCGTAGAGCACGGGTGTCACCTTGTCTTCGAGTGCCTGCCGGCAAAAATTCACGATGCTCTGCTCGATCTCCGCATCCGGCGGGAAAGCATACTTGGGCAGGCCGAAAGTCGTTTCCATGATGAGCGTGTCGGCGCGCACGGGCTGGCAGGGCTCGGCCGCAAGGCTGGGACGCAGTTTGAAGTCGCCGGTATAGAGTAACGTGCCGTGTTCGCTGCGCGCCTCCAGCATCGCGGAGCCGAAGATGTGTCCGGCCGGATGGAGGCGGAATTCGCAACCCAGCTCCGGTGCCCAGGGCTGCCCGTAGTCGAGGATGGTTTCCCGGCGTTTGCCCGCCAGGCGCAGACGCATAAGGCTGGCCGTGGCGCGCGTGGCGACAATCTCACGGTGCGGGCCGATGTGGTCGGAGTGGGCGTGGGAGACGAAGCAGCGGGTCTGAGCCTTCTGGGCATCGAGCCACCAGCCGATTTGCGGCAGGCTCAATCCGTTTTTCTGGCGCACTTCCCAAGGCATGGTCCCACATAGGGGCCACGGCATTGTGAAGTCAAAGGCGCGGGCCGTCGCTGCTGACAGCCTTTGGTCAGGAGTCTAGCGCTCGTTGCCGGGTGCCAGGGGCACGAGCCAGTAGGTCTGGCCGTTGTATTCCAAAGGCATGGCCCCGGGCGGTCTGTCGTGGGGCATTCTGTTGGACCGGTGATAACTGGGCGCATCATACCGAGGTCCGGGCATGCTGTCTGTGCCGGGAAGCGTGGGGCTGATCACCGGCGAAGGTGACTCCGACGGTTTGGGGATGAACACCGTGCTATGCCCGATCAGATTGTCGGATGCCTTGGCGGTTTCGCGGGCTTGCTCGACGGTCTTGTTCCACTCAAGGGCAACCTCGGCGGGGCTTTTCAACTCGACGGCGGAAGCGGCCGCGGCCGCGCAATAAATGGGCAGGAGCAGGTGCTTCATGGGGGACGGGGTTGGGCTTGCGACAACGGTCCGGCTCTGGAGTTGCCTAAGTCGCGAAATATTTCTTCCGGGCGAGACGCCAGGCCGTCACGAAGAACGCCGTGAGCGGCACGGCCAGCAGCATGCCGAGTATGCCCCCAAAGGCGTGGCCCCAGAAGAAGACCGCGAAGATGATGGCCACCGGGTGCAGCCCAGTCTGCTGACCCATGATACGAGGCGTCAGCAACCAGCCCTCGATGAGCTGCACGGCGATGAACACCCCGAGGCAGACCGCGACGAGGCCGATGCCGCCGCCCTGTTGCAGGAGCGCGAGGGGGATGACCACGCTCAGGCCGAGGATGGAGCCGAGATAGGGGACGATGTTGAGCAGGCCCACGAGGAGGCCGAGCGCGAGACCGAAGCGCAGGCCGCCGAACGAGAACCCGATGGCCAGCAGCACGCCCATGATGAGACCGATAAGGATCTGGCCGCGGAAGAACGCTACGATGATGCCGAGAAATTCGCGCAGGAGGAAGAGCACGTCCGCGCGGTGCTCCGGCTTGAGGAAGGTGAGGTGCTCGGGCAGTTTTTTCACCGGGTCGTCGGTGCCGGAGAGCAGGAAGAAAAACAGATAAACGGGGATGATGGCGAGCGACGCGACGAGGCCGAAAAACCCGAAGATGCCTGCGCCGGCCTGCTTGAGCGAGGGGGCGATCTGCGCCACGAGATCCTGCGCCTGCTGCGCCAGCGTGTCGAGGGTGCCCTTGATCGCGGGGTTTTCCAGGTAGCGGCGCGCAATCTGGAGCCATTCGGGGAAGTGCTGTTCGCCCCACTTGAGCGTGTTTTGCCACAGGACCGGCAGGTAGGCGATGAAGTCGATGACTTGCGAGATGACGGCGGGCGCGAAGGCCAGCAGCACACCGGTCACGGCCAGCACGAAGAGCCCGTAAAGCAAAATCACTGCGCTGAGGCGGCGGAGCTTCAGGCGGCGTTGAAAGAGGGTGACGACCGGGCGCAGGATGAGCGCGAGGATGCCCGCCGTGGCGATGGGCCAGATGACGCTCGAAAAATGGTCAATGAATCGTCCGAGCGCGGCGAAGATCAGCCCAAAGAGCACCATGGTGCCCACGATGGCGCCGAAGGAGAGGGCAAAGCCCACGAGTTTGCGCTGGGGAGGGGAGAGCAGGGGCGCGTCGGCGTCAGCCATGCCGGGAGGGAAGCGGGGCGGTCCCCCGCAGGCAAGCATGCAGCGCAGTTATGCCGGACGGTTCGATGCGGGGAGCTTTGACACTTTTGCGCTCGGCTGATGTCTTGGCTAGGTGGAGGCCCGGATCGTGTCCGGGAACCCCAGCATGTTCTCCATCGAATCCCCCCGATTCCACCGCGCGAGCACCGGTCTCGCGCTGCTTTGTCTGTTTTTTGCCGCAGTCGTGCCGGCTCAGGCCCGCCGCAGCGACGCCGTCACCATCAGCGCCACGTCGGCCCCGGGCTACGTGCGCCCGACCGACGAAAAGGGCAAACCTCTGCCCGAATCCTATGTCTTCTTCGAGGGCGAGTATCTCGGCGGCGGCACGGCGGACGGCAGCCTGGACCGGATGACCTTCGACACACTCACGCGGACGCTCGCGGTGAATCTGGCCTCGCAGGAATACTACCCGACCAAGGACGCGGCCTCGGCCAACCTTCTCATCCGCGTCTTCTGGGGCGCGACGCTCATTCACGACGATCCGCAACGGGCGCTGGCGATGGAGGCGCTCAACACCGCGCTCGGGGAATACAGCGCCACCTACGCGGCTACCGAAACCGGCGATCCCGGTGCCATCAACGTCGCGATGGAGCAAATCGGCGTGGGCCAGGAAACCGCCGAGTCTGTCGCCATGCGCAACGCCGCGCTGCTCGGCTACCGGCGCGCGCTCGACCGCCTGAGCCGCAAGGCGATGCCCACGCCCGAGGAAATCACGCTGCGCACCGAGCTCTCCGAGGAGCGCTATTTCGTCGTGCTCATGGCCTACGACTATCAGTTCATGCGGCGGGAAAAGAAGCCGAAGCTGCTCTGGGTCACCCGCCTGAGCATGCGCGGTCCCGGCAACAACTTCACCGAGGCGCTGCCGGCGCTCGCGCTGGCCGGCGCGGAAGTCTTCGGCCGCTCGCTGCCCGATCTCCAGCGCGTGCGCGTGAACGAGCGCAAGGTCGAAGTCATCATGAGCGATCTCAAGGTGCTCGGCGTCGAACCTCCCGCCGACGAAAAAACTGCCAAATAGGCGGCATCGGGACGATGGTCGCGCCTGGCCCCACTAACCCGGGATTTTTCGCGTGGCCGCATTGAACGGTTGCACTCTGCGCCGCAGGCGTCTGAGTGGTGGCGCACGCAACCCCGATCGCTTCTGCACACCGGCCTTCAATCACCGCTTTCATATTCGTCTGCGCCCGCTGCGGCAACACCTTCCCTGCTGTTTGCCGAGCTCGCGCCCGACATTCCGTATGTTGGCGAGATTGCCGAGCCTTTTGCCACACCCGGGTTTGCCCGCTGGCTCGGTGAGCTGCCCATGATGCTGGCCGAGGGCGGCGGCGAGTTGATTTATCGTCTCCGCAACACGATCCACCGCGTGGCTGATCCGGCCGACCCGACGGGTCCGGGTTTCTGCGTGAAAACCTTCAAGGCTCCGCCATTTCTCCGGGCGCTTCACTATCGCCGCGTTGGCAGCAAGGCCGTTCGCTCGCACCGTTTTGGCGTGCATCTGCGCGCGCATCGCGCGAGCGCCGCGGAGCCGGTGGCGTGTTTCGAGCGTTGGTCGGGCGCGCGGCTCATCGAGAGCTGCCTCGTCACGCGTTTCATGGAGCAGGGCACCGATCTCTACTCCGAGATGTCGCGCCTGCTGCGGGAGGATCCCGACGCCGCCAAATACATCGCGCTCCTGCGTTTTGCGGCCGGCGCGATCCGGCGCATGCACGACAGCGGATACGTCCACAACGATCTGGGCGGACAAAACATCCTGCTGCGTCGGGTGGGTGACGCCGCATGGACCGATCCCTGTTTCATTGATCTCAATCGCGGCGAACTCTGCGGCGAGCTCACGCTGCGCCAGCGCGCGCGCGACCTCGCCAAACTCGAGATTCCTTCGCACCTGCGCCGGATATTTTTCCACATCTATTTCGATGATGGTCCGATTCCGCGCGAATTTTCCCGCTGGGAGGAGATTCAGCGCCGTCGCATCACCTGGCACAACGAGAGTCGCAAGTATCGGCACCCGATCCGCCACCTGCTGCGCCACCGCAACAAGATCATTTCCACCGGCCGGCCTTCCTATCGCGACACCTGGCTCTGGGATGCCCAATCCGGCCAGCCGTCCGTGGTGTTGGAATCGCGCGACCGGAATCGCGAGCGTCGGTTCACCGATTGCGTGAGTGTCGTGTGGCGCAACCTGCGCTGCGCGCCCGCCGTGTGGAGTCGTTACCGCGCGCTGAAGTCGCAGGCTTACGCGCAACCGGTGGATCTGACGAAACGCTTTGGTGTCGCGGTCGAACCGGGGGCTGATTTTCCCGCGCAGCTCGCCTTGCTCGCTGACGCGCCGGGACTGACGGTGTTCGTGCGCTGCTGTTTCCACGAGGGCGCCGCCGGACTCGATGCCTGTGTGGCCGCGGTCGAGGAACTTTCCGCCCGCGGACATGAAGTGGCTTTGGGACTCGTGCAGTCGCGTCGCGCCGTGCTCGCGCCGGGTGAGTGGACGGAGTTTTGCACCGAAGCTGTCCGACGGCTGGCTGACCGGGTTCGCTTCGTTGAGGTCGGTCACGCGGTGAACCGTGTGAAATGGGGCCTGTGGAACTTGGACGAGACCGAGGCTCTCTGGGCACCCGTTGCCGCGCTGCGGGCAGCGCATCCGCATCTCACCATTCTCGGTCCGGCGGTGAACGATTTCGAGTATCACTATTATCCGCCGCTGCTGGCCCGCCTGGCCGCACGCATGGACGGCCTGTCGAACCACCTCTACGTGGATCGGCGCGGGGCGCCCGAGAATTACCAGGGCAAATTCTCCCTGCTGGAAAAATGTGCGCTGGGACGCGCTTTCGCCGAGGCGCACGGCATCACGGGTGGTTTCCATGTCACCGAGGTCAACTGGCCGTTGCGCGGCATGGGCGATCATTCGCCTCTCGCCGGTGCCTACCGTCCGCGCGATTACGTCGAGAGTCCTCTTCACGTGGATGAGGAGCAAGCAGCGGCATTCTTGGTGCGCTACGCGCTCATCGCGCTTTGCTCCGGCATGACTGAGCGCGTGTGGTGGTGGAATCTGTCTGCCCACGGTTTCGGGCTTTCCGACGGACTGGATGGCTGCCGACCGCGCCTTGCCTGGCATGCGCTCGTGCAGTTCCACCGCACGGCCGGACGTTCCTGTTTCCGCAGCCGCGAAGAGCGCGACGGCGCAATCTGGTTCCATTTCGATCGTCTGACTGTCGCCTATGCCTTGGCGCCAGCTTCAGTTACGGTGCCGGAGGACTGCACCGCGGTGCACGACGTGCAGGGCAACGAGCTGCCGGTGAAGAAAGGCGGCGTTCTGGCACTCACCGGCAATCCGGTCTATTTCAGCCGAATGGCCCTGCTGCTGACGGTTTTTCTCCAAGTCATGCTGGGAATCGAAGGCACTCCCTTCTGGATCGAGCAACCGGTCTGAACGGGTGACCGAAGCGACGCGCCTTATCTTTGGGATTGGTTCCTGAGCGCGTCGAGGAGCGCTTCATAGTCGGCGGTGATTTTCTCCATGCCGAAAAGGACAGGGGTTTCGCGAGTGGCCAGGGCGGCGCATTGTTGGCCGGCTGGCCCCAGCGCCGCTTCAATGCAGTCAGCCAGGGATTCTGCGTCGCCGGGCTCGGCGAGAAAGGCGTTGCGACCGTGTTCGATCAGTTCCTCGACCCCGGGCGCGCGCGTGCCGATCGCTGCGCATCCGGAGGCCATCGCCTCAAGCAGGCCGAGCGGCAGGCCCTCGAAGTGGGTCGAGAGCACGAACACTCGATGGCTGCCGATGAGTGTCGGCACATCATCGCGCCGGCCGAGAAAATCCACCAAGCCGCCGAGCCCGAGCCGCCAAGCCAGCCAGCGGGCGTGCCAATGTTGCAGACGCTTTCCGCCGCCGGCCATCTTCAGTCGCACCGGGCGACCGCGACCGCGCAGCACCGCGATTGCGCGCAAAAGCGTGGCGTGGTCTTTCTGCCGCCCGAATCGCGCCGTCGAGATCACGGCGGCCTCGCGTGCAGCCCACGGCTGCATCGCCGCCTGAAACCGGTCCAATCGCACGGCATTGTGGATGACCCGGAGTTTGTCCGCCGGCATGCCTAGTCGGCGGAGATTGGCGGCGACGGCCTGAGACACGGCGATGATGGCATCGGATTGTTGCGCGAGGCGTCTCGAGCGGCGCAGGTTCAGCCAGGAATAGTGTTCGTGATTTTGTTCAACTTGCAGGATGAGCGGCACGCCTGTTTGCAAGCCAGCCAGGCGTCCCCAAATGTGATCCGGATAACCTTGGGCGATGAGGGCATCGGGCCGGAAGTCGCGGATCACTCGCTTGAGCTGCGCCAGCGTGATGAACTTCGGCCGCGGCACTACCTCGACGAAACGCACGCCGGCTTCTTCCAACTGACGCCGAAAGACCGCGGCCAGCGGTGCGCGTTTGCGGCGGAAGACCAGCAGCGGTTCGACGCGTCCGCCTCGCGCATGACCGATGGCCAGGTTGACCATCATGTGGGTCACGCCTTTGCCGCCGCCGCTGCCAAAATAGAGGACACGCAATCGGCTCATGGTTTGAAACTCCGCCGGGCGGAGAGGGTGCAGGGGTTTCCCGGCAGGGAGTCGCAGTCGGATTCGCGCATGCTCGACGACTGGCTACCGACGGCCTTGGCAGCGTGCAAGCGGGCATTGGCATCTTTCGATGCTCTCTCCTTGACAATCTAGGGGACTGGCGGCCTTCTCCTAGGAAATCTAGGAAAGACCATGGCCAACAACAAAGCCGACCTCCTGCAGGGCACCCTCGACCTGCTCATTCTCAAATCGCTCCAGAACGAGCCCATGCACGGTTTCGGGATTTCCCTCCGAATCCAGCAAATGTCGAAGGACATGCTGACGGTGGAGCAGGGCTCGCTTTATCCGGCGCTCTACCGGCTCGAAGACCAGGGTTGGATCAAGTCGGAGTGGGGCGTCTCCGAAAACAACCGGAAGGCGAAGTTCTACACGCTTACCGCCACCGGGAAAAAGCAGCTCGCCACCGAGGAGCAGAGCTGGGCCAAGCTCTCGACCGCGATCAACCTGGTCCTCGGCAACGCGTAAGACTTCTTCAACACAGAGGACGCGGAGAACACAGAGGAAAACAGCCCAATCCGGTTGCGGATCACTTTCTCTGAGTCCTGCGCGATCTCTGTGTTTAAAATCAGAAGCCCCATGACCTTTCTCCGTCGAGTTCGCGCCCTGTTCCGCAAGAACCAACTCGACGCCGAGATGGCCGAGGAGATGCGGCTGCATGTGGAGTTGCAGGCTGAGCGCAACCGGGCGACGGGCATGAGCCCCGACGAGGCGCGTTACGCCGCGCTTCGGCAGTTCGGGAATGTGGCGAGTTTGCAGGAGCGGGCACGGGAAGGGCGAGGGTGGGTATGGCTGGAGCAGGCGATTCAGGATGTGCGCTTCGGGTTTCGGCAACTGGCGCGCGCGCCGGGGTTCACGGCGGTTGTGACGCTGACGCTGGCTTTGGGAATCGGGGGGACAACCGCGATGTTCAGCATGGTCGACACGGTGATTCTGAACCCGGTCGGCGGTGCCGAGCCCGAACGAATGGTGCAGATCGGCCAGCGCAGGTTGGTGCAGGGGAAGGACCATTTCCAGGGAGTCAGCCCGCCGGTGCTGGAAGCGTTGCGGACCGAGCATGCATTCTTTTCCAACGTAGGTTGGAGTTTTCCGGCTGAGTTGGAGCGTGTGACCGAGGACTTCGTCAACGGAGAGGGCGGGGCATATGTTTCGTGGGATTTTTTCGCCACCCTGCAGTGTCCACCCTTGCTTGGCCGGGGATTCCAACCGGAGGAGGCGGTGCTGGTGGAGGACGGAGCGCCAAACAGAAACACAGCCATCGTGCTGAGCCATGGGTGGTGGCAGTCGCATTGGGGCGGGGATCGGGGAATTCTTGGCGACACCATCACCATGAGTGGCCGGGTCTTTACCGTCGTGGGGGTGATGCCGGCTCATTTCCAGTTTCCCGATCAGCGAACGAAGTTTTGGATTCCGTTGGAACGGCAGATCATTCCGCCGAATTCGTATGCCGGGCCCTCTATCAAGGTTTTCGCCCGACTGAGGTCCGACTCCACGCTGAAGCAGGCGCAAGCGTTGCTGGACATGATCGCCCTTCGTCTGATGGAGGCTCATCCGGCCAGCAACGGATATGGTGCGATGTGGCGAATGAACAATCAGTCCCTCAAGATATCCCTGCGGCCACTGAGCGTGGCGCTGCAGGATGGCGGCCATTGGGCGCAATTGCGTCAGACGTTGCTCGGCCTGTTCGCCGCCGTCGGGTTGGTGCTTTTGATCGTCTGTGCCAATGTCGCCAACCTGGCTTTGGCGCGGTTGGAAAGGAGGCAGCATGAGATGGCGGTGCGCGCGGCGCTGGGGGCCGGCAGGGAACGGTTGATGCGCCAACTGATGACGGAAAACCTGATTCTCGCACTGCTGGGTGGTGCGGCCGGGCTGCTCGTAACCGCGGTGAGTCTCAAAGTGCTAATCGCGATGAATGAGATGCCGCGATTGCGGCCGATCGAAATCGACGGCCGGTTGCTGGGCGTCGCGTTGCTGCTGTCGGCTTTCACCGCGCTGATTTTCGGCCTTGCCCCGATGTGGCGGGGCGGAAACGTGCGGGTGCGGGTAATGCTCGCGGATGGAGGGTTGAATTCAACCGGTGGACGGGCTCGCAGTCATTATCGGGACGCGCTGGTGGTGTTACAGGTGGCGATCACCGTAGTGCTGCTCTCCGGCGCGGGATTGATGCTGCAGAGTGTTTCGCGTTTGCTGCGGGTCGATCCCGGCTTCGATCCGCAAAACCTGCTGCTGGTTGAAGCCCAGTTGCCGTGGCGGAAGTATGACCTGCCGGATTTGATGGAGGGGGAAAAGCTGAGGCACGCGCTTGTCGCGCAGTTGCACGAACGGTTCAGCGCGCTTCCCGGGGTTCGGGCGGTGGGCGTGCAGCACAGAAGCTACAGCCAAATGTTTCAGCTTGAAGGAGGGACCGATGGCTGGGTGGCGGAGCACGTGCGGGTGGGGGTGGGCGGGCAGGATGTGTTCCGGGCGATGCGAATCCCCTTGGTGGAGGGACGCAATTTTGTCGCCGGGGACGTGGGGCGACCAGGACTGGTGATCGTCAATGAAGCATTTGCGCGCCAGTTCTGGCCCGGGGAATCAGCCGTGGGAAAAAAGGGCGTCGGCGGAGGGAGCGGCGACGGCGCCTTCGAGGTAATCGGCGTGGTCGGTGACGCCAGGGTTTACGGTTATCTCTGGGACGCGCTGCCGACGGTCTATCACCCGTTTCAGGTCGTGTTCGGCAACGCGCGGTTGATCGGGACCTACGGACCGCAATTCGTGATCCGGACCACCGGCGACCCGGAGTCGCTCGTGCCCTTTATCCGGCGTGACCTGAAGGAAGCTGAACCAGCCTTGAGAACGCCGTCCATCAAGATGGCCAAACAAGTGCTCTACGACTCTACGCTGGCGCAGCGGACCTACCGGAACTATCTGGGGTTGTTCGCCCTGCTCGGCCTGTTGCTTTCGGCTCTGGGGGTTTATGGCGTGCTGGCTTTTTCGGTTGCCCGGCGAACGCGTGAAATCGGCATTCGCATGGCGATCGGAGCGGAAGAGGCTGCGGTGCAGGGTATGGTGCTGAAGCAGGGTGGTCGTCTGATTGGCATGGGGATGGCCGTTGGAATCCTCGCTACGTTTGGTTTTACGCGTCTCCTGCGGAGCCAGCTGTTTGGCGTGAGTCCGACGGAACCGGTGGCCCTTGGAGGCGCATTACTCGTGCTGGGCGTGGTCGCCCTGGTGGCGTGCTGGCTGCCGGCGAGGCGTGCCGCGAGGGTCGATCCGGTGGTGGCGCTGCGGGCGGAGTGAGGAAGGGAGAGACATGAAACTTGAGACCTGAAACCTAAAATGAAAATCTTCCGAAAGCTCCGGGCGTTTTTCGGGAAGGACAAACTCGACGCCGAGATGTGCGAGGAGATGCGGTTGCATGTCGAATTGCAGACCGAGCGGAACATCGCCGCAGGCATGAGTTCCGAGGAAGCGCGCTACGCCGCGCTGCGGCAGTTTGGCAACGTGGCGAGTTTACAGGAGCAGGCGAGGGACGGGCGCGGGTGGGTGTGGTTGGAGCAGCTTAGGCAGGATCTGGCCCATGCGTGGGGTGGACTCGTGCGCACGCCGGGCTTTTCGCTCTCGATCGTCCTGATCCTGGCTTTGGGCATCGGCGCTGCGGCGGCGATCTTCGGTCTCACGGAATGGGCGCTCTTGCGACAGAGCGACTTCCCTCGCGACGTTCACGTGGTCTGTCAGCGCGACAAGTCCGGAGGCCTGAGACCCCTGTTGACCGATTACATGACGCGAGGTTTCGAACCCTCGGCCGCGATCAGCGAATCGGCCAAAGGAGCCGGCCGAGGCGGCAATGTTGCGATAGACGGCCAGCCGGTGGCGAGCAGCTGGCTGGGCATCTCGCCGAGTCTTCTGACCATGCTGGATGTGACACCGGCGCTGGGGCGGAGGTTTTTGCCCGGCGAGGACACCGAGGGTTCCGACCGGGTTGTCATCATTTCCGACAGGTTCTGGCGGCGACATTTTCAGGCGGATGAGGACGTTCTGGGCCGGGAGATCGCCCTCGGCCGCGATGTCTGCACCGTGGTGGGTGTGCTCGGGAAGGACCAAGTCATGCCCATTGGCATGGCGGACGACATCTACCGGCCGCTGGCCTACCGGGTGAATCCGCGGCAGCCGTGGGACCCGGCTTTGTTCCTAATAGTCAGGTTGACGGCGGGCATTTCCCCGGAGCAAGCGGGCGCAGCCCTCAGTGCCATCGAGCTCGATGTGCCGGTGATCGGACAGATGCCAACCGAAAAGACCCTGCCGGTCGTGCTCATGAGTCTGCCTGATTTCAACCGCCAGTTCGGCAAACTGGGCGTCTCTTGGGCGCTGCTGGTGGCGGTCGGCCTGCTGTATGGAATCGCCTGTCTCAACACCTCAAACCTGATGCTGGTGCGCATGCTGGGGAGACGGCGGGAACTCAGCATCCGGCTGGCACTCGGGGCCGGCCGCTGGCGAATCGTGCGGTTGCTGCTGGCCGAGAGTTTCCTCCTTTCAACCGCCGGAGCCGCGGCCGGAGCCCTGGTGGCGAGCTGGATGTTCCCACTGCTGCTGCGGATACTGTCGGACGGCCTCTTCGATTCGGGGATGACATGGCGACCGTTCACCGGAACGGAGTGGCTGATGCTGGGCTTCCTTACCGTTGCAACCAGCCTAGCGGTGGCCGCGGTGCCGGCAGCGCGCGTGTTGCGGGCGCAGATTGCCGACAGCTTGAAGGATAGCGGTCCCGCACTCGGCGAAAGCCGCGGACTCGGGCGGCTGCGCAGCGGCTTGGTAATCCTTCAGACCGCCTTCGCCGTGGTGCTGCTGATGGGGGCAATCCTGATGACCCAGACCTTCGCCAATCTCACGAACATTGACCTCGGTTATGACGGCACCAACCGCGTCAAGGTGATGCTGGGTTATCCGCCGACCTATCCGACTGACTGGGAACCCCGGCTGGGCAAGCTGCACGAAATCCGGGCCGCGCTCGAGCGGCTCCCCGGAGTCGAGTCGGCCGGATTCTGCAACGACCTGTTTCTTCAGGGTTATTTTGCCGAAACCCACATGGTCGAGGGAGCCGGCGGCGTTCCCTTGAAAGTGATGATCCGCTGCTTCAGCAGCGGATTTGAAAATGTCTCGGGCCTGCGCCTGATCAGCGGACGTCCGCTGGCGCGAATCCGCAGCAATGAGGTTTTGGTGAGCGAGTCGCTGGCCCGCGCGTGCTGGCCCGGCCAGGATCCGGTCGGACAGATCATGCGACCGGTAGGCGTGGCCGGCGGATTTGGGGCAAACTGGCCGGGTTGGCAGGTGGTCGGCGTGGTCGCCGATACGCGGGCCGGCATCCACCAGTCTCCCGGGCTCGTGTTCTATTCCGACGAGGCGTGGAACCCCGTCAACTACAACACCTTTGTCGTAAAACTCACAGTGCCCTACCAACGCGAGATGGATCCGATGATCCGGCGGGCCCTGTATGCCTACGACCCGCAGATCGCGGTGGCCATGATCGCGCCGTTGGACCGCCTTTGGGAACACGAGGTCGGAGCCGAAAAGCTCATGGACGCCGTGATGAAACTGCTGGCCGGTTCGGCCGCCTTCCTAACGGCCATCGGCCTGTTCTCCGTGCTGGCCTACGCCGTCGATCGCAGAATGCATGAATTTGGCGTGCGTCTGGCGCTAGGTGCCTCCCGTTCTGACTTGGTTCATCTGGTGGTGAAGCGGGGATTGGTGCTCACGATGCTGGGTCTGGTGGCTGGACTCGCCGGAACCGTGCCGCTCACCCGGTTCATCCAGGCCATGCTTTATGGCACTTCCTCCCAGGATCCGGTGGCCCTCGTCACGGTGAGTGGAATTCTGTTTGGCGTTGCAGCGCTGGCCAGCATCCTCCCTTCGTATCGCGCATCCAAGGTGGACGTGACCCGACTCCTGCGGGCGGAATGAGGGAACCACCGTGGACTACAGGCAAGGAGACAGTAAGTTGATTGTTCGGTTTGGCCTTTGGCGGGTGCTATGGGTAGCGGGCACACCACTACGGATGAAATCGGTCACGACTATTGCCATGGCTGGCGTGTTGCTGGGAGTCCTCGGGGGCTCGGGCTGTAAACACGCGCCGAAGGGCGAGGTCCGCGGGAGCACGTCGTTCCGGGTGGTCGAACCGCGGCGACCCCCGCCGCCACCCGCGTCGGACAAGGAAATGGTCGAGCCGGTCAAACGTTCGATCTATCGCGATGCGGAGGCGATTCATCCGCTGGTCATGCCCGTTTATCCGCCTGCGGCGCTGGCGGCCCGGGCGGGCGCTGCCACAGTCGGTGTGCGTGTGACAGTGGATGCGAGCGGGGCGGTGACCGAGGTGCGCCCGAGCATGCTGGCCGTGACCATCACGCCCCCGGAGTTTGCCGAGGCGTTTCGCGACGCGGTCGAGGTGGCGGTGCGACAATGGAAGTTTGCCCCGGCGCGCGTGCTTTATCTGGAGCGGAGGACCGAGGGTGAATTCACCCATGATTGGGTAGCGCACACCGAGATGATCGAGGCGGAATTCGACCTGGCGTTTACCTTCATGTCGTCGGGCAAGGTCGAAGCGGGCGAAGCGAAATAGCGCCTACGCCGGGCCGGTTGCTAGGTTTGCGGCGGATTCGAATACTCGGGCGGCACCGGGTCGGCGGGGGGAAGATGGTGCGACAAGTGGCGGCGGAAAAGGAAAG
>JBIQJF010000068.1:0-12779 GCA_044507675.1 Opitutales bacterium
CTCAACCCAGAAGCGGTTGGAGCTTCGCGGTCAAAGTAGCCACATCGAAAGGCTTCGGAAGGTAACCGGCCACTCCCAGCGAGGCGCAGCGTTGCATCGTCTCGACCTCGCTGTAGCCGCTCATGATGAGGGCGCGCAGATCAGGACGAATCTGTCGCAATTGGCGGAGCGTTTCGTCGCCGGCCAGGCCCGGCATGGTCAGGTCGAGCAGCACGAGATCGAGAGGGCCTTGGTGATCGCGCACAAACGCGATGGCGGACGGACCGTCGGCGGCGTCAAAGACGGTGAGGCCGAGCGCGGAGAGTGCCTCACGAGCGACGAGGCGCACGGCGTCCTCGTCATCGACAACGAACACCGTGCCACGCAACGAACCCGGAGTGGCGGTGAAAGGCGTAGCGGAGCCGGCCGCGGGGGCGGCCGTGGCCGGCAGGAAAAGTGTGAATGTGCTGCCACGGCCGGCCGTCGACTGGACAAACAGTGCGCCTGCATGTCTTTGCACGATGCCGAGCACGGCGGCCAGGCCGAGGCCGCGTCCGGAGAATTTCGTGGTGAAGAAAGGCTCGAAGATACGAGCCTGCACTTCGGGGGACATGCCACTGCCGTTGTCGCTCACTTCGATGCCGACATAGCGTCCGGGAACCAGCTTCGGCGATTGGATGGCGGTTTGAAGATGCTCGGACGTCAGGTCGCGCGCGAAGGTCCGCACGACAATCTGGCCATCGGTGCGGTCGCCCATGGCGTCGGCGGCGTTGATCACGAGATTCATTACGATCTGGCGCAGTTGCGTGGCGTCTCCCACGACGGCGGGAGTGGAGTCATCAACCTGCAGTTCGAGCCGCACGCGTCTGCCGACGCTGACCTCCAGCAAAGCAGCGGTGTCACGCACAAGCTTGGAGAGGCTGAGCGGTGCCGTGATGAAGGAGGCGCGACCGGCGTAGGCCAGCATTTGGGCGCAGAGATCGGCGGCGCGATGGGCGGAGCGTTCGATCTGCGTGAGCTTTTGGCGGAGCTTGTGGGTTTCGGGTAACTCCAAGGCGGCGAGTGAGGTCTGGCCGAGGATCGAGGTGAGGATGTTGTTGAAATCGTGCGCGATGCCGCCCGCGAGCACGCCGAGGCTTTCCAGTTTCTGCGCTTCGAGGAGTTTGCGTTCGAGGCCCAGGCGATGCTCCTCGGCGGCCTTGCGATCGGTGATGTCGGTGGCGATGCCGCAGAGCGCGTAGGTTCGGTCCTGATCGTCGATCAGCGGGAATTTGTGCACGAGGCGGACGCGCACGCCTTCGGGCGTGGTGGCGGTTTCCTCGAATTCGACCGGCTGGCGAGCGGCGAGGACCGCAGCATCGTGTTGGCGATAAATCTCCGCTTCGGCAGGAGGAAAGAGGTCCAGGTCGCTGCGGCCGATGATTTCGCGGCAGGTCATGCCGCAACCATTGGCGAAGGGCTGGTTGCAGAGCAGATACCGGCCTTCGGGATCCTTGAGGAAGATGATGGCGGGACTGTGATCGAGAATGTCCTGCAAGCGGGCTTCGCTGGCGCGGAGCTGGCGGGTGCGCTCCTGCACGAGTTCTTCGACGATGGCGGTGCGCCGGAACAGATTGTTCACGAAGCCCGTGAAAAGCACCGTAATCAGCAGGCCGGCGCCGAGAATGACCAGCGGTTGACGCGAAACAGTCGCTTGGAGCCAGGTCTCGTTGGGACGGATGACCATGCGCCAGGTGCGTCCGCCGAGCGTGAGCGTGGTGTGAAAATCGTTGGGATCGTCGAGTTGCGGCAGCGCGAGTTGGGTCTCGCCGGTCCGGAGTGGTTCGGTGCCGCCGATGTTGGCGTAGAGCAGTTCGGGCCCGTCGGCAGACTCCAAGTCGAAATAGTAGGTGTCGAGCGCCTCGTTGGTCGTGAGCTTATGCGACTGCGCGAGCATGGTCTGCACCAAGAAGACGCCCTGCACAAAACCCTCCACTTCGCTGTCGGCTCGGTCCACCGGCCAAAAGGGGAGTATGAACACGACGCCGGGCTCTGTCTGGCCGGGCCGGGTCTGCGCGAGGCGGAAGGTGCGGCTGATCTTGAACTGCCGGTCGGCGCGCGCCGCAGTCAGCATCGGTTCAGAAGGTGCGCTCAGCACATCATAACCGAGGGCGGCTTCATTGCCGGCGAGGGGTTCGACATACGTGATGACGAAATATTCCCGGCCTTCGCCGGCGGTGGCGAAGATGTTGTCAGTTTGGCGGCGGCGGACGACGAAGGGCATGCCGAGTTCCTTCGAGGCTTGTTGCTCCAAGGCGTCTCGTTGCTCATGCGGCACGATGCGCACCCATTGAAGCGCCTGCACGCCGGGATGGCGCTCAAGCAGGGCGCGCGAGACGTTGGTGAATTCCTGCCGGGTGACGACTTGCTGGCCGAGAAACGAATCGCGCAGGCTGTGCACCATCTCGCGGTAGGAGCGCAGGTGTTGGTTGGCGACGCTCGCCTGGGTTTGGGCCCGGCTGAGAAATCCGGCGTGCACTCGCTCGGTGTCTTGCTTCACCGCGAAGCGCCAGGCGGCGATCGAAAGGACGATGCCCAACAACAGCACCAGACCCACCGTGCCGCGGCGATACGGGGTCAGGAAGGTCGGTGGAGCCATGGCGAAGGACTAGCAGTCGAATCCAACGACGCCACGGAAATCTGACTGGCTGGCGCGAACCGGCGGGAAATCGAAGCGGCGTTCTACAGCCTGTAAGGCAGCGGAAAACGGGACGTGAGTGCGACGACTTTTTGCTTGGTGGCGGCGATGACGGCGGCCTCGTCGGGTTTGCCAATGGCGGAGAGCACGTCGTCGATGAGACCGGCGATCTCGGTCATTTCAGCCTCATTCAGGCCGCGGCTTGTCATGGCCGGTGTGCCGAGACGGATGCCCGAAGCTTGGAAGGGAGAGCGGGTCTCGAACGGCACGGTGTTCTTGTTGCAAGTGATGTTCGCCTTATCGAGCGTCTCCTGGGCGACCTTGCCGGTGAGTTCGGGAAATTTGGCGCGGAGGTCCACCAGCATGAGGTGGTTGTCGGTGCCGCCGGAGTTGATCTTGTAGCCGCGCGCGACCATGGCGGCGGCGAGGGCCTTGGCGTTGGCGATCACCTGGCCGCTGTAGGCCTTGAACTCGGGCTTGAGGCACTCGCCGAAGCACACGGCCTTTCCGGCGATGACGTGCATGAGCGGGCCGCCCTGGCCGCCGGGGAACACGGCGGAATCAATGGCCTTGGCGTGCGCCGCCTTGCACATGGTGAGGCCGCCGCGCGGGCCGCGCAGGGTTTTGTGCGTAGTGGTCGTGACGAAGTCGGCGTGCGGAAATGGCGACGGATGGTGGCCGGTGGCGACGAGGCCGGCGATGTGCGCGATGTCGGCGAAGAGCAGCGCGCCGACCGAGCGGGCGATCTCGCCCATGCGTGCGAAGTCGATGATGCGCGAGTAGGCGGAGGCGCCGACGGTGATCATCTTGGGTTTCTCGCGCTGGGCGACGGCGGCGAGTTCGTCGTAATCGATGAGGCCGTTGTCCTCACGCACGCCGTATTGGACGAACTGGTAGAGTTTGCCGGAGAAGTTGGCGGGATTGCCGTGCGTGAGGTGGCCGCCGTGGCTGAGATTCATGCCGAGGATTTTGTCGCCCGGCTGGAGCACGGCGGTATAGACGGCGAAGTTGGCCTGCGAGCCGGAGTGCGGCTGGACGTTGGCGTGTTCGGCGTTGAAGAGTTTTTTGGCGCGTTCGATGGCGAGCGTCTCGACTTTGTCCACCTGTTCGCAACCGCCATACCAGCGCTTGGCCGGATAACCCTCGGCGTATTTGTTGGTGAGCACGCTGCCCATGGCCTCGATGACGGCCGGGTAGGTGAAATTCTCCGACGCGATCAGCTCGATGTGGCTCTGCTGGCGGGCGAGTTCGCCGGCGACGACGGCGTAAACCTCGGGATCAAGCTGGGACAGGGGGGCGGCGTTAAGGGACATGGAGGAAGTTACGATTTCAGAATTACGAATTACGAAAGGCTGCCCAAAGCCATCCGCCCGGTCCGCAATCCGCAATCCGAAATCCTGACCGAGCGTGTCACGCCTTGGCGGTCAGCTTCTTCAGGAATTCGATGATGGCCGGCACAGCTTCGACCATTTCGTCACGCACAGATTCGTAGAGCTTCAGCGGGCCACCGTAGGGGTCGCCGATCTCGTGGTTGGCCGGCGGGGGCATGAATTCGCGGAACAGGTAAAGGTGTTCCGGGGCGGGCCGGGCGCGGGCGCGGATGATGCTGCGATGCGATTCGGTCATGCCGAAAACCACGAGCGCGTCATCGAGCATCTTCTGGGTAAGGCCCTGGCTGCGGAGATGGCTGATATCGATGCCGGCCTTGCGCAAGGCGACGATCGAGTTTTCGGAAATGGGTTCTCCCGTGTGGGCGGCGACACCGGCGGAGATGACTTTCAGATCGCGTAGCGGCCCGGACTGGGCCGAAAGCGCGTGCATCAGCAAACCCTGGCCCATCGGGCTGCGGCAGATGTTGCCGGTGCAGACGACGAGGATGTGGCCGGGAGAGGACATCGGTGAAAAAAGAATCCAGAATCAGGAATGGAGAAGCCAGAAGGAAATGCCGGTTTGCGCAGACGCAAATCGCGGAAGCTGGTGCGGTTAACGTTTCAGCGCTTGCAGGGCGCGGTGCAGGTGCAGGGCGCGTTGGAGCACGCGGTCGGTGACTTGGGCGGGAGTTTCGCCGGGCTTGGCAAGCGGCAGCGTGATGACGCGGTCGCTGGGCACGCCGTTTTTAAATCCGAGCACGAGCGAAGCCTCATCGAAGCGCTCCTTGTCGATTTTGCCGGAAATGAGATCGGCGAGCGAGGTGCCGCCGGTGTGTGCGTCGTAGGCGCGACGATCGTCTTCGACGGTTTGCAGGACGGCGACTTTGGGTTCGGGCTTGGAGCCCTTGACGCCCAGTGTGACGAGCCGGCCGGGATTGGACGCGATGACCCCGACGACCGGCACGGGTGTGGCCGGACTGACCAACACATAAAGCCGGGTGCCGATGGGCCGGCCAGCGAGGGCCTGGCGAAGTGTTTCGTCGGCGCCGCGTTCGTCCTGCGGGTAACGCAAATCGAGCACGAGGGCGCGGGACTGAGCCAGAGCAGCGGTGATCGCCTCGCGTTCCACGACGGCGGAATGCACGCGCAAATAGGCGAGATCGGAAGCAAGCTCGAGGGGTTCGGCGGCACGGGCCAGCGGACCGACGACGGAGGACAGAATACAGAGGACGGACAGCAGCAGTCTCATTGGCGATTCAGCTGTCGGGCGCCGATGTCGCGGCGGTAGTATTTTGAAACGCATTGGATCTGGTCGCACACGGCGTAGGCGCGGTCGGCGGCCTCACGGAGCGTGGGCGCGAGCGCGGTGACGCCGAGCACGCGCCCGCCGCTCATCACGATCTGGCCGGCGGCATTCTTCGCCGTGCCGGCGTGGATGATCGAGGTTTGCAGCGGAAGTGTCGGAGGGAAGGTGATGACATCGCCCTTCGGGTAGGCGTCGGGATAACCCTTGGCGGCGACGACGACGCAGATGGCGGCCTCGGGGCGCACGTCGAGTTGCACGCCGCGCAATTCGCCGCGGGCGGCGGCCCAGAGCAGCGCGAGCAAGTCATTCTTGATACGCGGAAGCACGACTTGCGTCTCGGGGTCGCCGAAGCGCGTGTTGTATTCGAGCACGCTCGGGCCGTCCTTGGTCAGCATGATGCCGATGAAAAGCGTGCCGCGAAAATCAATGCCTTCGCTCGCGATGGCGTCCACGGAGGGTTTCACGATTTCGCGGTCAATGCGCGCGAGCAGTTCGGGCGTGACAATTTCGGCGGGCGAGTAGGTGCCCATGCCGCCGGTGTTGGGGCCGGTGTCGCCGTCGCCGATGCGTTTGTGATCCTGCGAAACGGGCAGTATGACATAGTCGCGGCCCGACACGACGACGAGGATCGAGGTTTCGTCGCCGAACATGCAGTCCTCGACCAGAATCTGGCTGCCCGCGGAACCGAATTTATTTCCCGCGAGCATGTCGCGCACGGCCACCTCGGCTTCGGCGAGGTTTTGCGCAACGATCACGCCTTTGCCGGCGGCGAGACCATCGGCCTTGATTACGATCGGCGCGCCGCGTCCGCGCACGTAGGCGAGGGCGGGTTCGATTTCTGTGAAGATACCGGCGGGTGCGGTCGGGATTTTGTATTTCAGCAGGATTTGCTTCGTGAAAACTTTCGACGCTTCGAGGCGTGCGCCGTCGGCCTTGGGGCCATAAGCAGGGATGCCGGCCTTGGACAGGGCGTCCACGAGCCCGAGCGAGAGCGGCACCTCGGGACCGACGACGACGAATTCCACCTTTTCCTGCTGCGCGAGCGCGACGAGGCCGGCTATGTTGTCGGCGGCAACGGGGAAGCAGGTCGCGTCGGCGGCGATGCCGGCGTTGCCCGGTGCGCAGAGCAGGCGCGGCTTCGCGGGCGACAGCGCGAGCGCCTTGACAAGCGCGTGTTCGCGCCCGCCGGAACCGACGATGAGAACGGAGGAGGGGAGGGCCATGAAGGGCCTTGGTTCTAGGGTTTGGGCTCCGGGGTGGAAGTCTTTTGTCGGAGGAGGGGAGGCTATGACCCGAAGCGGGGTGCAGGATGTTTTGTGCGGTTTTTCCGTGGCAGGCGGTTATAGGGTGATCCCATGTCCACCGATGCCGAACTGCTCCAACGCTACGCCCGGGACCGCGACGAGCGCGCCTTTGCGGAACTCGTGCAACGCCACCTCGGTGTGGTTTATGGCGCGGCACTGCGTCGCACGGGCGGGCGGACGCATCTCGTCAGTGAAGACCGGGTGCGGCTGCGCCTGCCCGACGTCCCCAAGGACAGCACGGAATATCAAAAGACTGCCGCCGGCTGGAAATACGTGCTGGCAGAAAAAGTGGTGGACGATTACATCAGGCAGAGCCGGCAGCAGGCGCGGTGACGAGCGGGCGCAGGCCCCAGAGGGTGAGGGAAACGGCGGCGAATTTGGCGAGTTGTTCCACCGGGGCGCCGCCGAGCGTGGCGTAGAGCAGCCGGTCGGTTTCGTGGGATGACAAAATGGCTGTGGTGGCGATCGCAGCGTGGGCGAGGATCCCGATTACGAGCCGGCGATTGCGGGCCTTGAAAAGAATGAAAAGGGTGAGGGAGAACGCGACGACGACAATCGCTACGATGGCGATTTGTTGGGGCAGGAGGCGTCCGTCGTAGAATCCGTAGTTGAGCGCGAATTGCCGCGCGGCGTCGCTGGCGAGCGGTTCGAGGTGAAAAATTTCGCTCAATAAAATTGCCAAACAGGTGACGATGAGGGCAAGCGTTCGCGCACGTTGTGCTTTGTCGGAGTATGTTTTCAGCCGGGCAACCAGCACCCCGGCTATCACGAACCAAAGCATGACGAGCAACCAACGCAGGGTGTAGAGTTCAACGCGCGGAATTTCCGGGTCGGGTGTGTGTTCGTGAGTGTGGAGCGGACGCAGGCGTTCGTCGGATGCAGCAGATGCCTTGATGGGAATGGGCTCCGACTTGGCGACACGGATGCGATCGGTCCAGCGACCATTGGGCGATACGTAGATGATCGCGTGCACCTCGGCGAGGTCGCGGCGTGTGGATACCGTGATGCGAAACTCCAGCGTTTCTCCGTTGGCGTGGATTCGCTGCGAACGACCTTGTCCGACGGTGCGCAGCGGGCGGTGGCGGTCACTCATGCCGTGCAAGTCGAGGCTCAGGAAGAGGCCGCTCTCCAAACCGAGTGGGGTCACTCGCAACGTGACGGTTTCACCGGCCGCAATCCGTGCCGGCGCCTCGACCCGCAGCCAGTCAGCCGGCGGCTTCGGTCGGGTGAGTGCCCACCAAGTGCCCGCCGCCACGAGCAAAAGCCCGACAGCAAACAGCACTAGGTGGATCCGCTTCATGGACGCATGTGCGTCACAGCACCTTCAGCGTCTTGCGGTAAAAGGCGATGACCTCGGCGGGGTCGTCGGTGAAGAGGATATAGTCGTTCATCCACGCGGGGGCGCGCTTGTCCTTGATCATTGTGTTCACCTGGCGGCGGAGGTCGCCCCAGAACTTGGCGTTGAAGAACACGTAGGGCACGCGCGGGCGGATGCCGAGCTTGAGGTTGCACAACTCGATGCCGATTTCCTCAAGCGTGCCGACGCCGCCGACGTTGAAGATGCAAAAATCGGCCGCTTCGAACCATTTTTGCCGGAAGTGGCGCGAGCTTTCCTGGAAGGTGTTGAAGAAATCCACACCGAGTTCGGGCGGCTGGGCTTCGAGTTCGAGGAAGCATGCGCCGGTGAGCGCGCCCTTGCCGCGGGCCTGCTCGGTGGCGAGGCGCATCACGCCGCCGCCGCCGCCGGTGAGGACGCCGAGGTTGGAGCCCATGAAAGTCGTGAGCTGATGCACGAGCGCGGAAATGCGATCGGTGTCGGCCTGGTCGAGGCCGACGGCGGAACCGTAGAAGGCGAGGATGGTGGCCTCCTGGAAGCGTCGGGCCATTTCCTCGCGCACGAAGAAGCCGTGGTCGCGTCGGTAGGTGTTCAGGTAGAGTTCCTTGGTCTGTTCGTCATACCAGTAAACGGGGATGCCGAGCGAGTGGAGTGTGTCGAGGCGGGCGTGGGCGTTGGACGAGAGGAAATAGCCGTGCGTGCGCGAGGCCTTGCGGAAGATGACGCGCTTGAGGCGAAGGTCGCCGAGTCGCGTGACGAGTTCAGTGTGTTCGAGCAGGTCGGGGAAGTAGTCCACGACGAGCGTGTCGGCTTCGGGTGCGTGGGCGTCGAGGGCCTGAATCATGGTGCGGGCACCGACGGGGCAGGCGTCCTTGGCGAGGAGCTTCTTGAGGTCCTCATCGCTGGCGCGAATGAAGAGTGCGCGGTTTTCCATCGTGGCGCTCTGGCCGCGGACGGAAATTTTGGTGCGCGGCTTGGCCTCGGTGTGTTCGACCGCGGGCGCGGAATCGAGGCACTTGTAGAGACTCTTGGCGGTGGCGAGCAGGCGCTGACGTTTCTTCGCGAGGGTTTTGAACTCGGGATCGTCGGGCGGTGGCGCGCGGAAGATTTCGACCGACACCATGGGGTTCACCACGGGCTGTTCGCCGGTGTTGTATATCTCGAGCATGATGTTGGTGCCGGAGGTCTTGACGGGATCGAGCAGGATGGCGGAGGTGTGGAGACCGAAGTTGCCCTCGCCGGGGTTGAGCACGACGAAGTGCTCGCGCAGATACATGGAGCAGCTCGTGAGCACGCCGGTGTGCGGCTGGATCGTAAGCGGCGAGGCGTCGTGGCGCACCTGCACCTTGTCGATGAAGGAGCGGCCGGCGTAACCGGAGACGATGTGCTCAAAGTTCACGCGGATGAGCCGCGGGTTGAGCGTGTAGCTCACGGGATGCGGCGTGAAGAAGACGCGGCCGGAGCTGTCGATGGAAATGGTGTTGGGCAGCTTGAGCTGGTTTTCCCGGATGGCGGTCCAGATCTCCGTGGCAGAGAGCTTGGCGGCGGCGGGAGCGTAGAAGAGCCGGCCGACGGGTGCGCCCGGACGCAGGAGTTTTTGCCAATAAGGGGCGTTGGGGAAACTCTGGTCGAAGAGGAAGGCCTCGAAGTTCATGAGCACGCGGTTGCCTTCCACCGTGGGCGGGGTCCGCGAGATCATCTCGATGCCGATGCGCGCGAGCGAACTGCGCTCGGTGAAGCGCAGGCTCGCCAGGTGCGTGCGGAGGAAATCCATTTCGACCGGATTGCGGGGCCAGAAGGCGACGGAGAGGGTGAGGCGGTCGGAGCCCTTGGCACGGACGGTGAGGATCTGGCCGTCGGTGCTATGCCAGAATTGCTTTTCGTTCATGGGATTGGGCAGGGTGATGATAGGGCTAGGGCGAGACAAGCCCGGGTTGGAGGGGCGCGCCGAAGGGAAGTGGCCGCCTAAGAGATTGATTTTTGCGGGTCGGCCGAGCAATTTCGCCCCCTTTGACGGCACAAACCCTCCCGGGCCGTTTCCCAACCGGGCTCCACAGTTACTCATGAAACTCACCTCCCTAATCAGCGCAGGCATCGCCAGTCTCGGCCTGCTGGTCGCCGCCTCCGCGCAGGATGCGGTCAAATTTGAAGTCCCGGGCGTCAATGCGCCGGCCAAAACAGCGCCCGCGGCTCCGGCTCCGGCGCCCGCCGCGGCGCCCAAGTCGGCCCCGGCAACCGCTCCCAAGGCGACAAGCCCCGCACCCGCGCAGGCCGCTCCAGCGGTCGCGGCGCCCGTGAAATACACGGATGTGCAGCTCATGGAGGCTTACGGTTACATCTTCATGCTCGAAACTCGCATGCTCAGCCAGCTCCACGCCTTGGAGTTTACCGCCGCTCAGCGCGAAGCGATGGTCCGCGGCATCGCGCTCGCGGTCACCGGCAAGGATCTGCCCTACGATCCGGAGCAGGTGCAGCAGCAGCTTCAGGACTTCATGGGCAAGCGTCAGCAGACGTTCATGGAGAAGCTCCGCGCCGCGCATATCACCGCCGGCAACGAATATTTCGCCAAGTTGAAGGAGAACAAAAACGTCGTCACGCTGCCGAGCGGTCTCGCTTACGAGATCGTGCAAGCGGGCAAGGGCGCCGTGCCGAAGCCCGGCCAGCAGGTAAAGATCCATTACACGGGTTCGCTCGTGAACGGCCAGGTGTTCGATGACTCGCGCGAACGCGGCGAACCCGCCGAGTTGCTCCTGCAAGCGGCCACGCCGCAGAATCCGCAGGGCGTCATTGCCGGCATGTTCGAAGGTCTCCAGAAGACGGGTATCGGCGGCAAGCTGAAGCTCCACATCCCGCCTGCGCTCGCCTACGGCGACGCCGGCGCGCCCGGCGCGATCCCGCCCGGTGCCACGCTCGTCTTCGACGTTGAGATCGTTGACGCGAAAAACGCTCCCGCGACCCCGCCGGCCAAGTAAGCCGGTCGGTATTTTCCACAACGCACGCCTCCCCGCAACGGGAGGCGTTTTTGTTGGAAGACAGCCGTTTGGTCGGAGGGCGTGCGAAGCGGTCTTGCGCCGATGCGAGCTGCGGTGTTCGCTTCGAGGGCACGCATGGATACAAACCTCTATCTCGTCGGTTTCATGGGCACGGGCAAAAGCACCGTCGGCCGGCTCGTCGCGCGACAGATAGGTTTCGAGTTTGTGGATAGCGATCACGAGATCGAGCGCCTGCAGGGGAAACCTGTGTCGCAGATTTTCGCGGAGCAGGGTGAGACGGCGTTCCGGGCGATGGAACGCGAGTTCATTGAGCGCGGGCATCCGGCAAAGAAGTGCATCGTGTCGTGCGGCGGCGGGCTCATCGTGCCACCGGGCATGTTGCAGCTGTTGCGCGGCCGAGGAGTGGTTATCTGCATGCACGCTCCGATTGACACGATCCTTCAACGCACCATGCACGCGACGCATCGCCCGTTGCTGGCGGTGGAAAATCCCGAGCAGCGCCTGCGCGAACTTTACGCGCAGCGCGAGGAGCTTTATCGCCGCTCCGGCACGATGGTGCTCACCGACAAGCGTCCGCTTCGCGAAATCGCAGCGCATGTGCTGCGCGTTTACCGGCAGGAAGCGTCCCAATTCGGCAAATGACCGCGGAGGCAGGCCCGGTGGTGACAGGGACGCAACGTGAACGATTGCGCGAGGCGATCCGGACGCTCGGTTTCGACGAAGTGCGGTTTGCTGCGACGGCCCCGCCGGCGGGAGGGGCCCTGCGCCAGTGGCTCGATGCGGGTTATCACGCTGACATGGCGTGGATGGAGCGCACCGCGGACAAACGCCAGAATTCCGACCAAGTGCTGCCGGGAGTGCGTTCGATTATCTTGCTCGGTGTGAACTACTGGCCCGGTTGGGAAATCGAGAGTCGGAAATCCAAAACCGCAAACCCGACATGGGCGCGCTATGCGCTGAACGAGGATTACCACGATACGATCAAGCCGGCGCTCGCGGAGGCGGGACGTCTGTTGGAGCGTGAATGCGGAGCCGCTGCGACCGACTACCGCTACTACGTGGATACCGGTCCGGTGTTGGAACGTGGTTGGGCGGCGCGCAGCGGAATCGGATTTCTCGGCAAGAATGCGATGCTCATTTCACGCACGCACGGCAACTGGCTGTTTCTCGCCTGCATCCTGACGCGGACGGAAATCGCGCCCGACGATCCCTTGCGACCCGAGGCGCCGCGGTTCGACGGCGAGGAGCCCGCCGGTTTGTTGTGCGGCAAATGCACGCGCTGCCTCGTTGCTTGTCCAACGCAGGCCTTTTCGCGGCCGGGCGTGGTGGATGCCCGGCGCTGCATTTCCTACCAGACCATCGAAAACAAGGGCGTCATCCCGCGCGAGCTGCGTGCGGGCATCGGCACTCGGATTTACGGCTGCGACGTGTGCCTGGAGGTGTGTCCGTGGAACCGGTTTGCGCAGGAAGGCCGACGCCTGCTGCTGACGGCGCGACACGACATCGCCGAACTACCGCTGACGGAAATACTCGCGCTGACGCCAGCTCGATTTGCCGAAATTTTCCGACGCACTCCGATCAAGCGGTTGAAGCTGACCGGGCTTTTGCGCAACGCCTGCATCGTGGCGGGCAACACCGGTGACAAGGCGCTGCTGCCGGCGTTGGTTCGACTTGCGACACACGAGTTGCCACTGGTGCGCACGCACGCTGTGTGGGCCGTGCGGCAAATCGCCGGCGTGGAGGCGGACAATTTGCTCGCAGCCGCGCGGGCGGCGGAAACAGATGCCATCGTGTTAGCGGAATACATTTAATAG
>JBIQJF010000069.1:0-12171 GCA_044507675.1 Opitutales bacterium
GCGAAGAAACCCAAAGCCACGGCCTTGGGCATCCGGCCGATGCTGCGGAAGTCGTCGAAGGTCAGCGTCAGGCCCATGCCGAGCATGATGACGGCGAGGCCCCAAGTGATCCACGGGCCGCTGAACCAGGTGAACCAGTTCGGTTCGAACAAGGCGACCGCGCTCAACACCACGACCCATACGGGGAAAGCGTTTGTCAGCAGGGGTAAGACGCGTGACATGGCCGCCGAGTGAGCCGCGCGAGAGGAGCCTTGGCGAGCGCGGAGTGCGACATGCGGCGAAGGGCAGGAGGCCGTTATGGAAGTTCGCCAACAGGCTGAGCAATGGGGTCAATGTAGTCGCAGACCAAACACACACCCCGCCCAGACGGGCACCCCTCTTGATCCCGAACCATGCAGCGGGATGTGGGTCAGCGCGCTTGCGCGCGCCTTGGAAATGCGCCCGCAAGCGGGCTGCCCACAGCATCACCATAGAGATTCTCGCCACCGAGTGTGATCAGGTTCAACTGCATGGTTCCGGCTTGATAGAGGGGAATTTCGGCAGCGTGGGTTTGAATCCCCTCTACAAGAGGGGTGGCGCGGAGCGACGAGGTGTGTCGCCTGCCACGCGGGTCTCGATAAACACACGGAGCACCTGTTTTTCAGCGGCGCGCTGGAAAACTGCCCGGCGCGGGAGTATAGTAGGCGCGTCACCCCTTGCTGCCATGAAAGCCAAAATCGTCCTGAGCATGCTTGCGTTGGGTGCGGCCGGGTTGATGCCGGCCGCATTCGAAACGGTTGGTGTGGTCGTTACGGTTGAGCCGCAAATTCCCGCGCGACTGCGCATGGAGGGACTGCGCGACGCACGCGTCACCTTTGCCGTGGATGTGGACGCCGAGGGCAAGCTCACTGATTGGATCGTGCTTGAGGCTTCGCACAACGAGTTGATCGCGCCGTGCGTGGAGGCGATCCGACACTGGCGCTACGTTCCGGCGCGTTACGATGGAGCCCGCGTGCCCGCGCGCACGCAATTCACCCTCGACATCAGCCAGACCGGTGCGGTGATCAGCCAGACCGCAGTGGAAGCGTTCAACACTTTCATCGGACGCATCGGCGCCCGGCCGCTGGACTACCGGATCAGCCGGGCCGACGAGATCGACCGGCCGCTGGCGGTTCTCTCGCAAGTCAGTCCCGACTACGCGCGCGATGCCGAGCGACAGGGCGTGGGCGGCCGGGTGCGCGTCTATTTTTTCGTCGATGAGGAAGGAAACGTGCGACTGCCAGCGGTGCCGGCGGAAACGCACCCTTATCTCTCGGGGATCGCCGTGAGGGCGATGCGCGAATGGAAATTCACGCGGCCCACTCGCGCCGGGCGTCCCGTGGCCGTGGCGGCGATGCAGGAATTTAATTTCGGCGACAAGTAGCGTGCCTGCGTAGAAATCTTTTTTCGCGCGTGAAGGGATGCGTGACACGCCGGGGTTATGCCGGGCGAACCCCCGAATCCCATGAAAGCATTCAGTCCGCTTCTGCTTGCCGCGTTGCTTCTGCCCGCGGTGTCCGGTCTGGCCCAGTTTGAGTCCGTCCGTTTTCATCCCGACAATCCCACGCCCGCTTATCCGCCGTCCTTGCAGATGGCCGGCATCACCCGCGGTTCGGCCATCGTGGCCGTGAGCATCGACACCGAAGGCAAGGTGCAGGATGCCATGGTGCTGGCGCACACCAACGCGCGCCTGGCCGATTCCGCGCTGGTCGCGTTGCGCGAGTGGCGCTTCATCCCCGCGCGACTCGACGGCACGCCGGTCCCGGTCCAGACCGAACTGCGCATCGACTTCAGCCTCGAAGGCGCGGTCATCACCACGAACCTGATGAACCACTACTTCTTCGGTAACATCGAGGGCGCCGGCGACACCGCCGTGACCAGCCATCTTTGCCCGGCCAACCGCCTGGACCGGCCGCCGCACCGTGTGGAAGGCTACTCCCCGCACTATGCCGAAGCCGCCGACAAGGATGGCGTGAAGGGCAGTGTGAAGGTGCACTTCTACATCGATGAAAATGGCGAAGTGCGTTTTGCGAGCGCCCTGCCCGCCGGTCATCCCTACCTGATGGAACAGGCGGTGGCGGCTGTGCGGAGCTGGAAGTTCGAACGCCCGACCAGCCGGGGCCGCCCGGTGCTCGTCGCGGCGGTGCAGGAATTCAACTTTGGCGGTGGAGGCCGGTAGCTCCCCGTCTTAGTGTGCAATGTGCCCGGACGCCGGCCCGCTTAGCAGGCCGGCGTCCTCATTTACGATACACCACCGCTACTGCTGGCTTGCGGCGAGGGGAGCAAAGGTGCAGTTTCGATGCGGGCCGGTCATTTTCGACCACGTGAAAATTTTCCTGCATGTCCAGTTGCGGACGCCCTTCGAGGAAGGCGTCGCGCTTGGGCGTTGCCATGACTGCTAATCCACGCAGCTCCGCCGCCCTGCTGGCCGAACTGCGCACGCAGGCGCAGCATCTCGCGATGATCTTCAACGGCGCGCGCGACATGATGATGCTCGCGAAGGTCGAACCGGGACAACTATTCCGCGTGGTTTCCGTCAACCGGCCTTACATTGAAACGATCCGCTCGGCTGGCTTCGCTTTCACGGAGGCGGATTTTGCGGGGCGCACCTTTGAGGAGATGAGAAAACTGTTCGGTTTTGACGCGGCGGCCACCGCGGAGATTCGTGCGCGCTACGAACAGGTTATCCGTTCCGGCCAGCCGCTGGAATATGACGAAGTCACCCGCACCCCGGCGGGGATTTTTCATGGACGCACCACGATTGCGCCGATTCCCGATGAGTCCGGCGCATGCGCCTTCGTGCTCTATTCTTCGCAGGATGTGACGGCCCGGATGAGGGTCGAACAGGCACTGCGCGAGTCGGAGGAGAAATTCGCCAAGGCATTCAAGTGCAGTCCCGACGCCATCTCGGTGCACGAGTTGGAGACCGGCCGCTACGTGGAGGTGAACGATGGATTTCTCCGTCTTTTTGGCCGATCGAGGAAGGAGGTCATCGGACACACGGCGCTCGAACTGGGGGTTTGGGAGGAGACCGATGAGCGCGAGGATTTTGTGGACCAGCTGCGGAGAGAGCGTTCGGTGCGCCGGCGTTGCGTGAAGGTGCGCAATGGGGCGGGTGAAATCCGCGTTTGCGAACTCTCCGCCGAGCTGTTCGAGGTTGGTGGCCAGCCGCATAATGTAACGATGCTCCACGATGTCACCGAGCAGCGGCGGGCCGAGCAGGTGCTGCGGGAATCGGAGGAAACGTTTGCGCGTGCCTTCCGGGCGAGCCCGGATGCGATTTCCATTTCGGAACTGGAGAGCGGTCGCCTGATCGACATCAACGAAGGCTTCGAAAAACTTTCCGGTTACGCACGGGCTGAACTGATCGGCCGAACCGCCGCGGAACTAGGCCTGTGGGTCGACGAAAACGGACGCGACTGCCTGACCGAGGAATTGCACCGCCACGGTTCGGTGAGAAACCTGCAGATGCGCGTGCAAAATCGCTCCGGAGAACAGGGGGATTTCCTCGTGTCGGGTGAAACGGTGGAAATTGGCGGGCGGAAATGCCTGGTCATCGTGGCGCACGATATCCGCGATCGTTTGCGAGCGGAACAGGCGCTCCGCGAATCAGAGGAAAAATTTGCCAAGGCGTTTCAATCCAGCCCGATGGTGCTCACCATCGCGGAGCTGGCCACCGGCCGGTTCATCGAAGTGAATCGGGCTTTCGAACGACTCAGCGGCTTCACTCGCGAAGAAGCCATCGGGCGGACGACGCTCGATTTGGGTCTCTGGCGTGTGCCGGCCGAGCGGCAGGTTTTTGCGGCCCGCCTGGAGCGCGACGCTTCCGTGCGCGATCTGATCATGACTTTCGTGGTGAGGAACGGACGCGAAATAATTTTGCGCGCCAATTCCGACGTCGTGCAATTGCAGGGCCGGCGTTGCATCATTAGCGTGCTGGAGGACATCACGGACCAGCGGCGCGCCGAGGAGCAGAAAGCGACGGTTGAGGCACAGATGCGACAGAACCAGAAACTCGAGGCGCTGGGCACGCTCGCCGGCGGCATCGCGCACGATTTCAACAATATCCTCACGGCCATCATCGTGAATCAGGAACTGGCCCAAATGGACATCGGGGATGCCGGCTCCGTGCAACGCCGCCTGGGAGAAATCGGCCAGGCCAGCGCGCGGGCGAAGGACCTCGTGCGCCAGATTCTTACCTTCAGTCGCCAGCAGTCGCATGAAAAAGTGCGGCAGCAATTGCAGATGATCGTGCGCGAAGCGCTCGGTTTGTTGCGAGCCTCGTTGCCTGCGACGCTCGAGATCGTGCAACAACTCTCACCCGAGGCTCCGCCGGTGCTGGCCGATGCGAGTCAGGTCCATCAGGTGGTCATGAATTTGTGCACGAACGCCGCCCATGCCATGCGCGAACGTTCCGGCCGGCTTACGGTGCGCCTCAATCGGTGCGACCTCGATGAGGCGGCGGTTCGCACGCTGTCCGGTCTGCAGCCCGGTGGCTATGCGCGGCTCACCGTGGCCGACACCGGGCACGGGATGGATGCCGCCGTGCTCGCGCGGATATTCGAACCATTCTTCACAACGAAGGGACCGGGTGAGGGCACCGGCCTCGGCCTGGCCATGGTCCACGGCATCATCAAGGACCATGGGGGTGGCATCTTCGTGCAAAGCGTCCGGGGCGAGGGGACGACCTTCGATCTCTATTTTCCCGAAGCAGCCGAAACAGTCGTCGCCGCGCCGGTGGCGGGCGCGGCGCTCGCTCGCGGGCGGGGAGAAGCCGTGCTCGTGGTGGATGATGAGGAGTCCATCAGCGATGCGGTCGGGACCATGCTCGATCGCATCGGTTACCAGGTGACGACTTTCAATGATCCCCGCGCGGCGTTGGACGATGTTCGGGCAACACCGGGCAAATACGCGCTGTTGTTGACGGATCGCACCATGCCGCGGCTCTCCGGTCCTGAACTCATCGCAGAAGTGCGGAAGCTCCGATCTGATTTCCCCGCGCTCATGATGAGCGGGCTCAACAGCGAAGACGACACCGGTGATCCGGCTGGTTTGGATTATGGATTGGTGGCCAAACCGATCGACATCATTGATCTTTCCCAAGTCGTGCGGCGAACGATCGACGCCCGGCCCAAGTCTTCCCGATGAATCCCCGTCCTCCTGACTCCTGCGGCCGCGTGCTGTTCGCCGACGACGATCGCGCCGCGCGCGAAGGCTTGGCCGAGATGCTTCGCCGGCTTGGCTTCACCTGTGAGTGCGCTGCCAATGCTTCCGAAGCGTTGGAAAAGCTCCGGGCCGCACCGTTCGAGGCGATGATTTCCGACATCCACATGCCGGGGAACACGGCACTCGAACTGGTGGAGGCCGCTGTGCAGGTCGTGCCCGGTTTGCCCGTGATCTTGCTGACGGGCCGTCCGTCGGTGGATACCGCGGCGCGCTCCGTGCGTTTGCCGGTCACGGCCTATCTCACCAAACCGCCCGAAATGGCCGAACTGACCCGGGTCCTTGATCAAGCCATCGCGGACTTTCGGGAGTTTGCGCTGATTCAGGAGGGACGACAACGCTTGCGCGATTGGGAACGCGAATTGGCCGAGATCGAGCACTTGTCACGTCAGCCCACCGCCAACGGCCTTGGAGCCATGGAGAGTTTCATCCGGGTTTCGCTCCGCCAAGCCATCCTCGTGCTGAGCGATCTCGAACGAGCCACCCAGGCGCTCGATCGGCGTGCGGCCGGTCACCTGCGCGACGTGGACCATGTCGCGGCCTTGCGCCACACGGTCGAGGTGCTCGAACGGACGAGGCAGAACTTTAAGAGCAAGGAGCTCGCCGACTTACGTCGGCAGATCGAGCAGTTGCTTGATCGTGACGCAGGGGCGTGAGCGATCGCTGACGGATTCTGTTTTCCCTTAAGGACAGGCCGGCCGGGCCGATGAACGCGGTGGAAGGCCCGCAACCCGGTTGCAGGCAGCTTTCTCCGGCAGGACATACGGGCCTGTCAGTCGAAGGCACAGTCACATCATGTCCTCATGCAGGGCACGATGCGACTGTGCCTTTTGCTTTTGGCCCGTTTGAAACCGCCCGGAGCGGTGGCCCGCGTCTTCCGCCATCAATCATTGTCATGAAAATCATCACCCAGCGCGGGCTCAACACCCGCATGCTTGTCACCATTGGCGTGCCTGTGTTCGCAGGCCTCACGTTGCTCATCGCCGTCACCACGGTTCGTGTCGTCCAAAGCGCCCGGCAGGAGGCCTTTGCCCTCAGCCGGGCGGAAGCCGCGGCGATCGGCGCAAAAATTGGCATGCAACTCGATCATGCGATCGGGACCGCTCGCACGCTGGCGGAGTCATTTGAAGGCATCGTCGCGGAGGGACATCCCTCGCGCGCCCAGGCCGACGCGATGTTGCGCGGCAACCTTGAGGCGAATCCCAATTACATCGGTATCTGGACCTGCTGGGAACCGAATGCGTTCGACGGACGCGATCGAGAATACGTCAACCAACCCGGGCACGATGCCACCGGCCGCTACATCGCCTATTGGAACCGCGGCAGCGGAAAAATCATCCAGGAACCGCTGGTTGATTACACCCAGCCGGGTGCCGGCGACTACTACCTGCTCGCGAAGCGCGAGAACCACGAGACCGTGCTCGAGCCTTTCGTTTATAAAGTTGCCGGCCGCGAAGTGCTGATGACGAGCCTCGTGGTGCCCGTGCATGCGGCCGACGGCCGTTTTATCGGCACGGTGGGCGTGGATCTGCCCCTCGACGAACTGGGCGCGGAGGTTGCCAAAATAAAGATCGGCGAAACCGGCTATGCCACGCTCGCCTCCAACGGCGGCCTTTACGCCGCGCATGCGAATGCCGCGCGCCTGGGCAAACCGATCAAGGAATCCGATCCTTGGATCGAACCGTTTCTCGGCAATCTGAAGCGGGGCGAGGCTTACGAGACCGAGAATTTTTCAACCACGCTCGATGACATTACCTTTCGCTTCGGTGTCCCGGTGCGCATCGGGGAAGCCACGACGCCTTGGAGCGTGAATATCACGATTCGTGAGGACGAAGTGCTCGCTGGCGCCAATGCGCTCCGCAACGCTGTCATGGTGACCGGCGTCACGGTGCTGGCGGCGGTGCTGGTGGTCGTTTGGTGGATCGCGCGTGGTATTTCGCGGCCGGTTCACGCGATTGCCCTGCAACTGGGCGCCGGGGCCGACGAGGTCACCGCGGCTTCCAGCCAGGTTTCATCGGCGGGGCAGTCCCTGGCGGCGGGTGCGAGCGAGCAGGCTGCGTCCTTGGAGGAAACGAGTTCATCGCTCGTGGAGCTTTCGAGCATGACGAAGCGTAATGCCGAGCACGCCGCCACCGCCAAGGCCCTCGCGGCCGACACGCGGATCGCGGCGGATGCGGGCACCGTTGACATGCAGCAGATGTCCACCGCCATGTCCGACTTGCAGAAAGCCAGCGCCAGTGTGGCCAGCATCGTGAAGACGATCGATGAAATCGCCTTCCAGACCAACATTCTGGCGCTCAACGCCGCGGTGGAAGCAGCGCGCGCCGGTGAGGCTGGGGCGGGCTTTGCGGTGGTTGCCGAGGAAGTGCGCAGTCTTGCGCAACGCAGCGCCAGCGCCGCGAAGGAAACCGCTGCCACGATCAACGAGGCGGTGCGCATGAGCGAGCTGGGCACCCGGATCAGCGGCAAAGTCGCGACCGGTTTCGCTGATATCGTCGAACGCACCCGCCGGCTCGACACCTTGGTGGCCGAGATCGCCACCGCGTGTCACGAGCAGAACGAGGGCATCGTGCAGATCAACTCTGCGGTGACCCAGATGGACAAGGTCACGCAGGGCAATGCCGCCAGCGCCGAAGAGAACTCCGCGGCCGCCGAGGAATTGAACGCCCAAGCGGTGACCCTCAAATCGTGTGTGAACGAACTTCTGCACATTGTGAACGGCCGCAACAGCGGTTCGGGTCCGGCGACGAGATCGGACTCGCGCGGCGGCCGCTCGGCCGCGATGGCGCCTCGTGCAGCCCCGCGTCCGGCAGTTCCCACTGCCGGGGATTTCTTTCAGGATATTCCCGCGGCTCCGGCGAACACAGCAAAGCGCTCGAATCATGCCAGCGTCTGATCGCCGTTCCGCATCCCGGATCTTGTTGGTGGATGACGACCAGCAACTGGCCGGCGGACTCGCCGACTACTTGCGGCGCCATGGTTACGAGGTCCTGCTGGCCTATCATGGCCGTGCGGCGGTGAACCTGCTCAAGCGGCAGCGAGTCGCCATGGTGATCAGTGATATTTTCATGCCGGAGGGTGACGGCTTCGAGTTGCTCAACGCACTGCGTCACAGTTTGCCGGCTCCCGCCGTCGTCGCCATATCGGGCGGCGGTTTGAGCCAGGTCGGTGGCATGCTCCAAATAGCCTCCGTGCTCGGAGCCGCGCGCACGCTCGCCAAGCCTTTCCAGCCGGCGCATCTGCTGCGGTTGGTGCAGGATCTGATCGGACCGTCGGCCGGCGGCACGACGGCCTGACGCGGATATTTCACACGCAGCAAGATCCACCCCACACACCCCGTCGCTTCGCGCCACCCCTCTTCATCCGGAACTGTGCAGTGGGATGTGGGTCAGCGCGCTTGCGCGCGCCCTGGAAATGCGCCCGCAAGCGGGCTGCCCACAGCATCACCATAGAGATTCTCGCCACCGAGTGTAATCAGGTTCAACTGCATGAGTCGGGCTTCATAGAGGGGACCCAAACTTCCGCAGCGAAAAATCCCCTCTTGAGAGGGGTGCCCGCAGGGCGGGGTGTGGAGAAAACGCCGCAGGTTTGTGAAATAATCGGCCCCACCTGTCTCACCGTTCCGCCAGCAGGCTTTCCAAGTCCAATGGCAGCGTGACCATTGCGAGTTCGCCGGCGGGCGTGCGGGGCCAGTCTTTTTCGGGACGATCCCAGTAGAGTTCCACGCCGTTTTCGTCCGGATCGCGCAGGTAGAGGGCTTCGCTCACGCCATGATCGCTGGCGCCATCAAGCGCGATACCTGCGGCCACGAGCCGGCGGAGGGCATCGGCGAGGTCGGCTCGGGTGGGGTAGAGGATGGCTGTGTGGAAGAGACCCGTGCTCCCGCGCGGCGGCGGCCGGCCGCCAAGGCTTTCCCATGTATTCAAGCCGATGTGATGGTGGTATCCTCCGGCCGAGACGAAGGCGGCCTGGGTGCCATAACGCTGGGTGAGTTGGAAACCGAGCACTCCGCAGTAAAAATCGAGGGCGCGTTGCAGGTCGGCGACTTTCAGATGCACATGGCCGATACGGACTCCCGATGAAAGAGGGCGGCTGTTTGTCATCAAAACAGGTTGGGGGTTTTTCAAAAAAACGCAAAAAGTCCGGTTCCAAAGAGGTTACGCATGAAAAGTCTTTGTGCGCTCAGGCTTTGTGCAAAAGTGCCGATGTGATGAACAACATGTCCAATTCGCCCGCCTCACCGGGGTTGCCTGTTTCCACGACCACGCCCCTCGATGTGCTCATTGTGGACGACGATCGTGAGATCGGTCAGCTGATGACGACGTTTTTGCGTCGCTCCGGCTACGTGGTGGAAAGCGTCGTGGACGGTCATGCCGCGCTCAAGACTTTGCAGCGCCGGCCGGTGGCGGTGATCGCGACCGACATTCTCATGCCCCAGGTGGACGGTTACGAATTGATCATGAAGCTGCGGCAAAGCCCAAGCCGTCCGAAGATCATCGCGATGTCGGGGAACCCCTCGAAGAT
Source organism: Opitutales bacterium (assembly GCA_044507675.1). GTDB lineage: Bacteria > Verrucomicrobiota > Verrucomicrobiia > Opitutales > Opitutaceae > Lacunisphaera. The sequence continues at coordinate 9,766 of JBIQJF010000069.1, forward strand.
CGGCATGGATTTTTTGAAGTCGGCCCGCCAGCTCGGCGCCGATCTCGTGCTGCCGAAACCTTTCGTGCCGCAAACGCTGGTGAATCTCGTCCAGGAGCTAATCGGCCCGCGCGCGCCGGCGGCCGCGGCCGAAGCCTGAGCCTCAACTGACTTTTTGCCGCCGGTGCGACATTCGCGCCGGCGGCTTTTTTATGGGTAGTGGCATGACGACGGTCCGGCCGGCTGAGAAGCGGGTGGGGGATCCGAAACGCGCTGCAGCTACGGCTTGCCTGACAGCGCGCCCGGCTCCAAGTTGACCCGTTCCCATGCCCGCTCTTCTCACTTTGCTCGACGTAACGCTGCACTTCGGCGGTCCCGCCATCCTGGAAAAGGTCAATTTCCAGGTGGATCCGGGCGAGCGCATCTGCCTGATCGGGCGCAACGGCGCGGGCAAATCCACCCTGATGAAGGTCATCGTGGGCGAGATGAATCCCGACTCGGGCGATGTGTTTCGTCCGGCCAATGCCGTTTATCGGCGTCTCACGCAGGAGGTGCCGACGGATCTCACCGGCAGCGTGCACGACATCGTGACCGCCGGTTTGCGCCCGAACGACGATCATCACGAGGAGGACTGGGAGCGCGACGTGCGCGTGGAAGACCTCATCACCGCGACCGGTCTGAAGCCTGACCAGGAGTTTTCCGCGCTTTCCGGCGGCCTGAAACGACGCGCCTTGCTGGCCCAGGCGCTCGCCGGCCAGCCCGACCTGCTGTTGCTCGACGAACCGACCAACCATCTCGATCTGGAGTCCATTCTCTGGCTGGAGGAGTTTCTGCTGGATAAGAAGCCGACGCTGTTCTTCGTCACGCACGACCGTGCCTTCCTGCGCAAAATCTCCATGCGCATCGTCGAACTCGATCGTGGCCGTCTCGCTGGGTGGGCATGCGATTACGACACCTATCTCGTGCGCAAGCAGGAGGTGTTGGAGGCCGAAGAGAAACAGCGCGCGCTTTTCGACAAGAAGCTCGCGCAGGAAGAAGAATGGATCCGTCGTGGCGTGAAGGCGCAGCGTTCGCGCGCCACGGCGCGCATCAACGCGCTGAAGGAAATGCGGGCGCAGGCGCGCGCCCGCCGCGACCGCACCGGCACCGCCACGATCAAACTCGCCGAGGCCGATCGCACAGGCGTGAAGGTAATCGAGGCCGAGAATGTCACCTACGCCTACAGCGCCGATGCGGAGCCCGTTATTCGTGATTTTTCCATCATCATTCGTCGCGGTGAAAAGATCGGCATCCTCGGGCCCAACGGCGCGGGCAAGACGACCCTCATCAAGCTCCTGCTCGGCCAGCTCACGCCCACCGTCGGCAGCGTGAAGCACGGCACCAATCTAGAGGTGGTCTATTTCGACCAGCTCCGCGCGCAGATCGACGATAACAAGACCGTGGCCGACAACATCGCCAACGGCAACCCGACCGTCACGATCGAGGGCCGCACGCGCAACGTCATCAGTTACCTGCAGGATTTTCTCTTCGAGCCGGCCCGCGCCCGCACGCCGGCGCGCGTGCTCTCGGGCGGCGAGCGCAATCGCCTGCTGCTCGCGCGGCTGTTCACCAAGCCCGCCAACGTGCTCGTGCTCGACGAACCGACCAACGATCTCGACGCCGAGACGCTCGACCTGTTGGAGGACTTGCTCGTGGAGTTTCAGGGCACGCTACTGCTGGTGTCGCACGATCGCGAATTTCTCGACGAGGTGGTCACGAGCACGCTCGTCTTCGAAGGCGATGGTCGCATCGGCGACTACGTCGGCGGTTACACGGATTGGATGCAGGAGAAAGCGAAGCAGGCGGCGCGAAAGGTGGAGCCCGCGCTCCGCGCGGGCTTGGCTGAAGGCGAAAACCTGCGCGGAGCGCAGGTTCCACCCAAACCTGCGAAGAAACTTTCCAACAAGGAGCGCCAGGAACTCGAAAGTTTGCCCGCGAAGATCGAGGCGCTGGAGAAGGAACAGGCGCAGCTCACCGAGAAGCTCGCTGACCCGACGTTCTACAAAACACAGGCTGCGCAGTTCGCCGAAGTGAAGGCGCGCTTGGAAACGGTCGAACGCGAGCACGCCACCGCGTTCGCGCGCTGGGAAGAACTGGAAGGGCAGAAGTAAGAAGGCAGAAGTAAGAAGGCAGAAGTTAGAAGGAAGAATTAAGAAGTGGGGCACGGCATGGCGCCGTCTTCCTCCTTCATCGTTCTGTGAAGCCATCTGTAATGGTCCGACACACCCCGTCGCTTCGCGCCACCCCCTCTTGATCCGGAACTATGCAGTTGAACCTGATTACACTCGGTGGCGAGAATCTCTATGGTGATGCTGTGGGCAGCCCGCTTGCGGGCGCATTTCCAGGGCGCGCGCAAGCGCGCTGACCCACATCCCACTGCATGGTTCC
>JBIQJF010000024.1:0-60634 GCA_044507675.1 Opitutales bacterium
GGCGACCGCCGCGCGACCCCATGCGTCGTCTCACCGCTGTTACCTTCGTGCCAGGACATGGCCTCTATATCTCCCATCGTCGTGCCCGTGGTGCCAGCCCGGCAGGCATATTCCCACTGCGCCTCGGTCGGCAGCGCATAAACGTAACCATCCGGCAAGCGTCCGGCCGCGCGCTCGCGTTCGGTCAGTTTCGCGCAGAGCTCCGTTGCTTCCAACCACGACACTCTTTCGACCGGTGCATCCGGACCCGCATCCGTGAACCGGCTCGGATTCGTGCCGGTCAAAGCCTGATACTGGGCCTGCGTCATCTCCGTGCGGGCGAGCCAATATCCCTGCGTGAGCGTCACCCGCGTTTGCGGCCCTTCCGCTTGGTGGCGCCCCTCCTCGTCCGGCGGACTGCCCATGAGAAATGTGCCGGGCCGCACCCAGAGCATCTCAAGCTTCAGGTCGGAAATCGTGTAATCCTTTCCTGCCGCCGGAGCTGGCGCTGTTGGCTCTCCCGCATGCACCCCGATGACGAAAGCGGCCAGACTCAGCATGCTCCATCCACGAAGCCGATGCGGTTCGCGGCAATTCAATCGCGTCGTGAAACCCATGCCACAAAACAAAACCGCTTTCGTGGTGACGCCACTCTTTTCGCCTTACGCGAACCCTTGCGCTTTTCTGCGATGGATCGCGAGGGAATTGCCGTCGGGATCGAGAATCACCGCCAGGCGGCAGGTGGGCACTTCCAGCGGTTCGACGGTGAAGCGTATGCCGCGCTGGCGAAGCGCCGCCACCGTCGCGTCGAAGTCCTCAACCTCCAGCGCCAGCGCCGGCCCATCGCTGGCTGGTTTCCACTGTGGTGACGAGTTGGTGATCGCGAGGGTGTGGCCACCCACATCGTATTCGATCCACAAGCCTTTCTCATCTTCCCACACCATGCCCTTTTTCAACCCCAGCGTGCCCTCATAGAATTCTTGCGCGCGGGTCATATCGCTGACGGGATAGCCGGTAAACGCGAATTCAAGCACGCGAATCGGCCGGGTTGCTTCACTGGCAGGGGAAGAGGAGGGAGTCATGGTTTTCATATGGCGTAATCGATGCCTTCTTCGACCGCGCCGCATCGCCGCGCGTTTCCCTGAATGCGCCATGCGTGATTTTCCCATGCTGTGACGACGCGAAGAGCACCGCGAAAAATCGATCTGGATAAACGGCCCCATGAGCATCGCCGGATTCAACCCGCTGTCTGGCGCGCTCCTGGCGTGTTTGAATGAAGCCCGATCATCAACCTTCAACGCACCTTACCCATCATGACATCCAAAGACCAATTCGTTTCCTGGCTTAACGACGCTTACTCCATGGAGCGCAGTCTCCTCATGGTTCTCGAAAGCCACGCGAAAGACGCCCGCGATTTTCCCGAAATCAAGGCGCGCGATGAGGAACACGTTGCCGAAACCCGCCACCACGCCGACAACCTCGAACGCTGCCTGGCGATTCTCGGCGAGAAACCTTCCAAAACGAAAGGCGCCCTCGGCAGCATGATGGGCAAAGTCCAGGGAGCCGCCAGCAGCGCGTTTCGCGACGAGATTGTGAAGAACTTTCTCTCCGATTACGCCGCCGAGCACATGGAGATCGCCTGCTACGAGGCATTGATCGTGGCAGCCGAGGAACTGGGTTATCCGGAGATAGCGCGCATGTGTCGTGAAAATCTCGCCGACGAGGAAGACATGGCCGCGTGGCTCAAGGAACGAATCCCGGAAGTGACGCGTTTTTCGCTGCAGCAACTCGCCGCCCACAACTGAGGCTTGGACGCGGTCGCGAAGGAGCCGTGCGCCGTCGCGCGAGTGTCGGAAAAACTTACGTTCGTCTGGGTAAGGACACGTATTCAGCGGAGCGCGAAAATGCGGTAGAGTGAAGGCGCCCAGCCAATCCTCCACTCCGTCGCCTCCCCATGAAAATCCCCCGTCTTCTCAAAACCGCCGCCTTCCTCGCCCTCCTGCCTGCATGCGCAAGCGCTACCACGATCACGGTCACGGGACAGTTGCACAGCTTTTCGTATTGGGACGCCGGCAACTACATGAACTGGTTCACGGGTTACTCCGACGTCGCAGCCGGCGATCCCTATGAGCTGAAACTGACCTTCAACGACGACGCTTTCGTAACACCGATCAAAGGCAGTGCCGCATTTTCGCCCGCTGCCCTGATCGACGTGGAATTCAGCATCTCCGGCATCGTGCGGATGACAACCTCCACCGACATGACCGTCCAAGCCATCAACGACGTCAGTGGAAGGGACACGCTACACATTACCCACCAGACCCTGGCCAGCACGGTCACCGGCTTGGACCCGGCGTGGTGGGCGGGCCCGCGGGGATACTTCAACCTCGATCTCTATGATCCGAGCCAGACTGCGATCGAGATTGGCTCGCCATGGGATTTCGCCCGCTTTTTCGAGACAGGCTCGGTCGCAATCAGCATCGGCTTCAAGACCGGCAGTCCCTACTCGGGTGAAGGGCCGCAGATGGGTGCTATCATTCACGGCGGCACCCTGGTCACTCCAACTCCACCAAATTCGCCCGCAAATGTGCCCGACTCCGGCTCCACGGCGGGTGCCATGCTGCTCGGTCTCGGCATGATCCTCACCACTCGCCGCGCGATGCAAAGTCGCGGCAGCCGGACCGACTGACGACATCGCGCTCCGGCCGACGCTCAGCTTGCGCGTGATCGGCTCATGCCCCGCTGCGCGGTCCCACGGTTCAATCCAATTCCTCCTTGAAGAACGCCAACGCCTTGGCGGCCACTTCGCCGAATTCCTGTTGTCGTTGTGCCGCGGCAATCGGCGCGAGGTAATGACCGCGCTCGCCGGGCACCACTTCCAGTCGCGCCGTCGGGATATGTGTCGCGAAATGGCGGGCATTGCTTTCCGGAGGCGCTACGAGATCCCCCGCACCCACAACGATACGCACAGGGACATCGATCCCCTGTAATCCGCCTGCGGGAAATCCCGCACCCATCGGCGGAGCCAGCGCAAACACCGCACGGATGCGGTGGTCTTTGTAAGAATTATCCGAGCGGGCCACCGACTGCCGGGCCACGGCATCGGTCTCGGCAAAGGCAACCCGTTCCCCGATCGCTTCAGCAATCCCGGGCGGCGGCGGTGGTGAACTGCGCCGCAATGCATCGAGCTCGAGTCTCGCGCCCGCAAGCCACAGCACGGTGGTCCCGCCCAGCGAGAATCCCGCTGCACCGATGCGGTTGCGGTCGATCCTGGAGCCAAACACCGGTTCGGCTAAAAGCCGGTCGAGCGCGACTGACACATCCCGTGCACGCTCCCACCCGAAAAAATCCGTGAGCGTGGGATGACGCCGGTTCAATTCCTCCTGTTCGGTCCCGTTGTGCGCCACTGCCGCGGCGATAAAACCATTCTCCGCCAGAAACCATCCCAGCCATGTCATCTGTGTCGGGTCGCCGCCGGAATCGTGCGACACCATGATGAGCGGGTGCCGTTGGCGAAACCTCGCGATCTCTCCGTCACGGCGCAGGTTCCACCGCCGTCCGTTTTCTTCGACATTTTCGGCGGCCCCATCAGGTTCACTGGGATACCACACGGTGACGCGCACCGGTCGAGGACCATCACCCGCCCAATTGGTTCGATCGGAATCCATGAACTCGCGTTGGGTAACACCCACGTGGTGAGAACGGCCGTTCGCGTCCGGCTCATCGGCGGCAATCGCCGGCAAGGCGGAGATGACGAAAACCATGGGACTCAGTCGAAGGATGATTCGAAGCATGGAAGGCTGAATAGATGATGTGGGAAGCCGCGGGTGCAGGTCTGATTGTTCATCTATCAACCGCTCCAACGCCCAAGGGTTACAGCGCTAATGACAATTGTCGCTTGTTTTCCCTTCCGAGGCAGATTCGTTCCCTGCATGAAGCCTCCGGAGCCGCCGGTCGGATTTGATGAGCACAACGCCGGGACCTACGATGATCGCTTCGCCGAGATCGGAGCGATCCGCGATGCCCTGCACCTGCAACTGCGTGCCATCCTCTCGGTGCTGCCGACGCAGGCAAACGTCCTGTGTGTCGGCGCGGGCACCGGCGCGGAGCTGCTCGCGCTCGCGACGCACTTTCCCCAGTGGCGATTCACAGCCGTCGAACCTTCGGCGCCCATGATGGCGCACTGCCAGCGACACGTGGCCGAGCATGGGCTTTCCGCACGCTGCACCTTTCACACGGGCTACCTCGACACATTGCCCGCCGGCGAGCCTTTCGATGCGGCAACGAGCCTGCTCGTCTCGCACTTCATCACTGACGCGAACGCGCGCCGCGAATACTTCCGTCAGATCGCCATGCGCCTACAGCCACGAGGCTGGGTGGTTTGCGCCGACCTCAGCGGAGACCAAGCCTCGCCCGAACACGCCCGTCTCGAAGAAGTGTGGTTCCGCTTGATGAAATTCACGGGCCAGACCGATGAACAACGCGCCGGCATGATCACCGCGTGGCGCAAACACGTCGCCTTTCTTCCTCAATCCGAAATCGAAGCGCTCCTGGCGTCCGCAGGTTTCGGTGCCGCCACCCTCTTTCACCAAGCACTGCTCATTCGCGGCTGGTTTGCCCAACGCGCCAATTAAGCGGCTGTTTGCAGCAGACGTCTTTTCGGGAAAAATCCGGGTGCAACAATCGGGAGTCGCACAACTGGCGCTACGACGACGGTGGCATCTAGTGGTGGCATGGACTTCATCCGCATCCTCTTTGCCATCGTGCTGCCGCCTCTTGGCGTGTTTCTCCAAGTCGGTTTGGGAAAACATTTCTGGATCAATATTCTGCTGACCCTGCTCGGCTACATCCCCGGCATCGTCCACGCGATCTACATCATCGCAAAGGTTGGGCCGAAAAACCGGCCAGCTACGGTTGCCTGAGCAATTTTCCGGCGAGTTGCTCCACCACCGCAGTTACCAGTCCACACCCCGCGGACGCCCGGCGTCCGGCGGAGGGCGATCATTGGGAGAATCCGTTGTGCCATCCGCACGATCGGAACCGCTGCCGCCGCGGCTGCGCCGGGTGACGAGCAGGTAGATCGCCGGTATGACGAGCAGAAGAGGCAGGAGCATCCACGCGAGGTTCATGGTGTGACTAAAAAAGTTCGGCTGGCAGGCGGCTCGGAACCATCGCGTCTCCTGCTGGGTCTAGGTGGGCGATGTCTATCGACAAAGAAAGCAACGGCGTGCCTGAAGTGGACTTCACGCGACGCACGACCAAGGTTAATCTGGTTATCATCATTGCAGTGGGTGTGTTCTATATCGCCGGCGTGGCTGTTCTCTGGTGGCTGGCGAGTGATTGAAACACGTCGACGATACGCTGCGGAGTGGCGCGGCGCCATGGGGCATTCGCCGAAGCGCTGCTTCCGGCCGGCGCTGGAGACTCCCGATGCTTCGATCTTCAACGCTCACGCCCCGATCTCCGCTTCACCTAAAAAAAGGTGTGAGAGAGCGGTTGCACCTGCGGGCCTTCGCACCATTTTTGGTGTGCATGCCCGACCCCAATTCCCGCGAGGAGTCCCGCACGTTTGAACTCTTGCGTCAGGTCAAGACTGCCGGTTTGACCGAGGAACAGGCCGCCGAACTCCAACTCTCGGAATCAGACGTGTTGGGCAAACAGGCCGCCATCCTCGTGGTCGACGATTCCCACGACCTGCGCAAGTTGATGGTGTATACCCTCCAAAGCCTCGGCTATCAAAACATCGCCGAGGCGATCGACGGAATCACCGCGCTGAATCTCCTGCGAGAGCGGTCGTTCGATCTCATGGTGCTGGATATCGAAATGCCGTTGATGAACGGCTTTCAGGTCCTCGCCGAACTGAAGCGCGATCCTGCGTTGAACCGCCTGCCCGTCATCGTGGCGTCCGGCCTGCAGGAGCTGGATGCGGTCGTGCGCTGCATCGAACTGGGCGCGGAGGATTTTCTGCCAAAGCCCGTGAATCCCGTGCTCCTGCGCGCCCGCATCGGCGCCTCCCTCGAGCGCACCCGCCTGCGCGAACGCGACCGGTTGCGCTTGATCGAACTGCACCAGGAAAAGGCCATGCTGCAGGTGGAGCAGGAAAAATCGGAGCGACTCCTGCTCAACATTCTTCCCGCTCCCATCGCCGACCGGCTCAAGAGCGGTGAACACACCATCGCCGACCGCTACACCGAAGTGACCGTCTTGTTCGCCGATTTGGTGGACTTCACGGCCATGGTCGGTCGGATCAGTCCGGAGGAACTGGTCGCCTTGCTGAGCGATTTGTTTTCCCGCTTCGATCGTCTCGCGACCAAGCACCGCGTCGAGAAAATCAAGACGATCGGCGACTGCTACCTCGTGGTCGGCGGATTGCCCGGCGGCGCACCCAACCACGTGGACGCGGTGGCCGACATGGCGCTCGCGATGATGGATGAAATCTCCGCCATGAACCGCGAGAGCCGTTTAGGCCTATCATTGCGGATCGGCCTGAACACCGGCCCGGTGGTGGCCGGCGTGATCGGCCGTCAGAAATTCGCCTACGATCTCTGGGGCGCCACCGTGAATCTGGCGAGTCGCATGCAATCCACCGCTCCGCCCAACCGTATCCACATGCCCACGGCCACCAGCGAATTTCTGCGCGACCGTTTCAGATTCACCCCGGCGGGCCTCGTGCCCTGCAAAGGCATTGGTGACGTGGACACCTGTCTGCTCGAACGGCGGTCCGCCAACCGGTGAGTTGAAGCCTCGCCGGTTTCGCCGGGAAATTCACCCCATCTTGCACCCCCGCTCCGAACCACGCTGACCCGGAGCTGTCCGTTTTGGGTATGCCCGAACAACTTCCCATTCTTTACGTCAAAACCGGCTGCCCTTGGTGCACGGAAGCGGCCGGATTTCTTTCCGAACACGGCATCGGCCACCGCGAAGTGGACGTCAACGGAGACGAAACCGCCTTCCTCAAAATGAAACAACTCTCCGGCCAGACGAAGGCACCCGTCCTCGATTGGCACGGCAAAGTGCTCGCCGATTTCGGTGTGGACGAATTGAAACCCTTTTTGCGAGAGCAGAACGTCGAATTCGAAGACAGCTGACCGGCGCGCTGCATTCGCGGAACGATTCCGGTCAAACGAAACGCCTCCTTCCGGCCGCGCGTTCGCACGGCGTCGCATCACGCCGTCGCGCGGTTGCGAAGCAGCTCCGGCTTGCCCAGCCGCGCGCTTTCGGTTTTGTTTTGCGTTCTTAACCCCATGAAATTCCTCCGGATCCTTCCCGCCCTGTTCGTGCTCACTCTCGCCGCCCTGCCGGCCCTCGCTGCGGAGGGTTCGGTGAAACTCGGGCTGCAAACGTGGACGTGCAATCGCATGACGTTCGATCAGGTCGTGGAGTTCGCCGTCAAACATGGCATCACCCAGCTTCAGTTTTTCCGGGGACAATTCGATCCCACCGCGTCCAAGGAGGAGACCCTGCGCAAGAAGGCCATCCTCGATGCCCACGGGCTGACCTGCTACACCTTCGGCGTCAGCCAGACCTCGCTCGATCCGACGGAAAACCGGAAGCTCTTCGAATTCGCCAAGCTCATCGGCGCCAAACTCATCGTGGTCGAACCCCGCGACCTCGCCGAGTGGGACAATCTTGAGGCGCTCGTGAAGGAATACGATATCAGGCTCGCCATTCACAACCACGGCAAGGGCACCGTCTATGGTGACCCCGCCACCGTGCAGGGCATCCTGGCCAAGCGCGACAAGCGCATCGGCGTGTGCCTCGACGTGGGCTGGGTGACAGCCGCCGGCTTCGATGCGGCCAAAGTGTTCCTCGATTACGGCGATCGCGTTTACGACATCCACTTCAAGGACAAGAAGGTCGAGACCGCGGCCGATGGCAAAGAGGTGATCCTCGACGTCCCGGTCGGCACCGGCGCGGCGAACTACGCGGGCCTTTTTGCCGAGATCAAACGCACCGGTTGGAACGGTGTGCTGGCCATCGAGACCGACAATCGCTCTTTCCAAAACGACCCCAACCAGCTCGTCGAAGAAGGAAAGAAATTCTTCGCGGCCAACTTCGGCGCGAACGCCAATTAAGCTGCGAGCGAGCGGTTCGGGGCGGCTGCGCGCAACTGCCCCTTTCCATTGTCCATCGCTTACTTACCGGTCGGACGCGGTTTGGTTTCGACCGAAAATTGCGTGATGCCGGCGCGACGCACTTCGTCCACCACCGTGATCATCGGACCGAACTTGGCCCGTTCGTCACCCGTGACGACCACCCGCGGCACTTCCGTTTGTGACTTGTAATGCGCCAGGCGACCCGGCACCTCGGCCAGATCGATGAGTTCGCGGTTCCAGTAGGCCGCGCCGCCATCGGTAACCTGGATTGTCACCATTTCGGACTTTTCCTTGCCATCGCCAGGGAACGGCAAGTTAAGCGGGATCACCTTGATGCGGTTTAGCGAAAGCGTGAAGAGCACGAAGGTCGCCAGGAGAAAAAACACGACGTCGATCAATGGGATGATCTCAATGCGCGCCTTGGCGCGCGCCGGAGTGCCAATACGGGAGGGTCGCAGGAGCATGGGGTGTGGGGGTTGATTGTTTCCTACCACGTCCGACCGGGGCGTTTCTCAGCGAAATGTGACCGCAGCCCCAACCCGCGGGTTCCACCGGCGCAGACAATTCACGTTCAGGCCTGGGCCATTTGTGACGAAAATAAGGATACCGCCGGTTCCTTCAGACCATCATCCCCAGGCATACTATCCCAATACATGCCGCTGCCGTCCCAACCAGTAGTCCCGGCTCCTCTCGGAGTATCCTCGGAGACGAATGCGACGGCTAGGGCTTGGCCACCGAATTGGTCAACCAACTGAAGGAACCGGCGGCCCATTTCATCGCGTAGCCGAGCCGCAGGGTCGGCGTGCTCGTCACGGCAGAAACAGCACGCAAACGGCCTTCGCCACTTTTGCCGTGCGGCCCGTCGCCGTGAGCCGGCCGGTCGTAGCGTCCACTTTGAAAACCACCAGGTTGTCGGTGTTTTGGTTCGCACACAGCAGCCACTCGCCATCAGGCGTAAGCGCGAAGTTGCGGGGATGGTCGCCGCCCGAAGGCGTTAATTCGACAAGCCGGAGCGCCCCGGTATCAGAGTCGCGTGCAAAGACCGCGATACTGTTGTGAACACGATTTCCGGTGTAAACGAACCGGCCGTTCGGATGCACGCGAATCTCCGAGGCAGAAGCCTGGCCAGTGTAGCCGTTGGGTAACGCGGATACGCTCTGGAATGGTTCGGCGACGCCGCGCACGCGGTCGTAGCGGCACGCGGTCACGGTGCCATCGAGTTCGTTGAGCACATAAAAGTGCCGGCCGTCGGGCGAAAACTTCGTGTGCCGCGGTCCCGCGCCGGGAGGCACCGTGACGAAGGGCGTTTCGTGCGGCGTGAGCGTGCCATCGGACGGATTCAACGCGTAAGCAAACACGCGATCCACGCCGAGGTCGGCCGCGAATACCAAGCGATTGTCGGGCGACAGCGTGACCGAGTGAGCGTGCGGTTTTTCCTGTCGGTCGCGTCGCGGACCGAGCGGCCCTTCATGAGTGATCACGCTGGCAACCTTCCCCACCCTACCGTCCGCGCCGATCGGAAACGAGGCAACGTAAGGATCGCCGTAGCTCGCAGCCATCACCATGCGACCGGTCGCATCCACGGCGATGTGGCAGAATTGTCCGCGCCCGGATCCTTCGGTGTTCAGCGGCGTGAGCCGGGCCGTGGCCGGATCCAGACTGAAAGCGGCCACCGCTCCGGTGTTGCGCCCCTCGGGCGTGCGAACCTGGGTCAACGCGTAGAGCGCGCGGCCGTCGGGATGGAGCGCGATAAATTCAGGGCTCGTCAGCTCGGCGACCAGCTCCGGTGTTGAGAGAGCGCCGGTATCCCCGTTGAGCCGCACCACGTAGATGCCACGACTATCAGCGGGACCGCTGCCCGTGTAGGTGCCGAGGAAAGCGGTGTATTCGCGAGCCGGTGCAGAACCGAACACGGTAACGAACAAAACAAGCAACAAGATCAAACGGGAACGCATGGGAGGGGTGGAATGAGCCGGGAAAGAGTGACAAGGGGTAACGTGAGAGACCAATGTCCATGATGTCCGCCCGCGCCAACCGAATTTCCTGTCCCGCCGTCAGCTCGGGGCCCCCTCATTCGTCGTCTAAGATGTCGCCACCCGCTTCCGGACCGCTACGTTCCATCAAAACCTTCCGCCCATGCCCACCAAGCCCGCCCTCAAACGTCTTCCGCCCAAGAAACGTCCGCGCAAGGCCAAGGCTGGATCGCGCGGCGCCGACGCGACCGATGCCCTGTTACCCACCCTGACCGGCGATGCCGCCGAAACCAAAGTCGCGATCGAGACCGCCGGTGGCGTGGTTGTCGGCCAGTATCTCGACCCGATCGGTCGTTCGCCGCTCCTTCTTGCGGCGCTGCCGGTGGCAAAGGTCGAGCCCACGCCGTTCCAGCGTGATGTGTCGGACCTGCACCATAAAAAACTCGCCGACGTCATCGATCGCACGGGCATCTTCCTCGATCCCATCATCGCCATCACCGCACCGGACGGCGGCTTCTGGACGCCCAACGGCGGTCACCGACTCGCCGCGATGAAGCGCCTCGGCGCGAAGTCCATCACGGCGCTGGTCGTGCCCAAGCGCGAAGTCGCGTGGCAGATTCTCGCGCTCAACACCGAGAAGGCGCACAACCTGAAGGACAAGTCGCTCGAGGTTATCCGCATCTTCCGCAATTTGCTCGAGGAGCAGGCCGCGAAACCCGAGAAGAATTTCGCCTACTATTTTGAGGAGGCCGCGCTCATCACCATGGGGCTTTGTTACGAGAAGGCGCCGCGCTTCAGTGGTGGCGTCTATAATTCCTTCGTGCGCCGGCTTTCCTCCTTCAGCGACGAACCGCTGAGCAAATCCCTCAAGGAACATGAGCGCATCGCGGGCATGCTGCTGGAGCTCGACACCAAGGTCGCCGAGGTCGTGGCAAAACTGAAAGCGAAGGGCTTCGTGAGTCCCTACCTGAAGACCTTCGTCGTCGCGCGTTCCAACCCGCTCCGATTCATGAAGGAACCCCCCGCGCTCGACGAACTCATCCGGACGATCCGCGGCAAGGTTGAGCGTTTCAACGTGGACCGCATCAAGCCTGAGGACATCACTGCCTCCGGCGGAACGCCGGACGAAGACTGAATACGACTGGGCGTGGCGCGTTTTTGCGCGCGGGACCCGTTTGATGCGGGCCCCGTCGGAAGCCATCAGTCCTCAAGTTCATCCAGGTAGAACGCCGCAATCTCGACGGAGTCCAGATACTGGTCTTGATTGCGGTCGAGGCGGCGGAAGAGCTCCGCGGTATTCCGACCGGAACTTGGTTTGATAACCACGGTGCCGTCGGTGCGCGGCGCCGCTACCGTCGGCAACTGGCCCGTCACCGCGGCATTCTCCTCGCTCAGGAGCGACGAACTCGTGAACTCCGAAAGCGAGATGCGCAGGTCGTCGTTAACGTCGATCTCGTCGAACTGATCCGCGGTGATCTCTTTGATCGTTCCTGAACCGTTCGTTTTGCCCGTGACATTACCGACTGAGGAAGGGGGATCGGACTGATGTTGGCCGGAGCGTTGAGTCGGCCGATCTTGTCTCAGGCTGGAATCTAGCGCACCTGCGGCGGCGGCCGACAGGGCGAGACCGAAGGAGACAGCGAGGGCGGTGGTTAGGCGGACAGTATTCATGTGAACGAGTGGGTTGTGGGTTGTGGGTTGTAGTCTTGAACACCGCGCAACCTACCGAAGCCGCGTCTTGGCGGCCACCGGGCTACTCCCCTAACAAATCATGGGTTCCGCTGCCCTACTGCAAACGCGCATGCGTCCAGCTCCCGCTTTAAACGCCCTGCGCGAAGCGAGTGCATGAATGAGACGGGCACTAGCGCGTTTGTGCCGCGATCCACCGATCCACGGCAGATTCGAGGACACTCAACGGCACCGAACCGTGGGCGAGCACTTCGTCGTGGAATGCACGGATGTCGAATTTCGCACCGAGCGCCGTTTCAGCCCGGGAGCGCAGTTCGCGGAGTTTGAGTTCACCGATCTTGTAGCTCAGCGCCTGACCCGGAATCGCGATGTAGCGCTCGACCTCTTGCACGGCGACGACTTCGCCCTGTGGCACATTGTCGAGGAAATAGGCGATGCTCTGTTCGCGAGTCCAACCCTTGGCGTGCAGGCCGGTGTCGATGACGAGGCGCGCGGCGCGCCAGATCTCGGCCGAGAGCCGTCCAACCCATTGCCACGGATCGTCGTAGAGACCCATTTCCTGCCCGAGCATTTCGCTGTAGAGTCCCCAGCCTTCGCTGTAGGCGGTGGTTCCGCCGAAGCGGCGGAAAGCCGGCAGGCCGGAATGCTCCTGCGCGAGACTGAGCTCAAAGTGATGTCCGGGCACGGCCTCGTGCACGAAGTAAGCCGTCGTGGTGAATCGCGTGCGCGTCTCGGGCTTGTAGGCGTTGTAATAGAATATGCCCGGACGCGAGCCGTCGGCCAGGCCGCGATAATACTGCGCCGGCGGACCGCTGACCTCCCGGAACGGCTCAATCGGACGAATCTCGTAGGGCATCTTCGGCGTGCGCCCAAAGAACGCCGGCACGCGTGACTCCACCTTGGCCCGCAGCCCTTCATAGGCGGCTTGGATTTCCTCGCGCGTGGAAAACCTCAGTTCCGGCGCGGAGTTCATGTGCGCGAAAAACTCCTTGAGCGTTCCTTTGAATCCGACGCGTTCCTTCGCTTCCTCGAACAAACCGCGAATGCGTGCGACTTCGCGCAGCCCGATGGCGTGAATTGTTTCAGGATCGAGGTCGGTGGTGGTCGAGCTGCGAGCGTAGAAGGCATACCACTCCGTTCCGCCCGGCAGCTCGCCGAGCCCGACGGTGTCGCGACAGGCCGGCAGATAGGTATCGCGGATGAACACGTGCAGGCGCCGGTAAGCGGGCACGAGCGTGTCGTTCACCAACGTCGTGTAGGCGGCGGTAAGCCGGGCTTTATCCGTATCGCTGAAACCATCCGGAAATTTACGCACGGGCGTCATGAAAACATTTTTCTCCAAGTCGTCCGTGCCGAGGCTTTCGAGCTGCGGCAGGATCGGCTGGGCGAGCGCTTTCGGCAGCACGATACCCTGCGCAATACCCGTGCGCATATCGGCGATGATGCCATCCACGTAGGGCGCGAAGCTCGCGACTCGTGAAATCCAATTGTCGTAGTCCTGCACCGTGTTGAACGGCTGGGCGAGCCGGCCGGAGCCGAGTTGCGCCAGCATCAGGTGGACGCCGGTCATCTGGTCCACCGGCAACAGATGAGAGGGAAACTGCAGGCCTTCCAGCGACCGCTCCAATCGATAGCGGAGCAATTCGTAGCTGATGCGCTCCTCGGCGGGCAGGCCGGCGGGATCGAGCGCGGCGAGACGCGCGAGATATTTCTCTGCAAGCGCGCGCGTGGCGTTGATATCCTCGGCCGAAGTAACCGGGCCAAAACGGTCGTTGTAGCGATTGTCACCGTTGAAGGTGGCGCTGATGGGGTTGTCGCGGAGGTAGTCTTCCCAATAGTCGGCGAACAGGCGCTCCACGATTTCCGGCGTGGCCGGGGTGACCGCGAAACCGATCAACGGGACCAAGGACAAAACGGCGGCAAGCAGGAGACGGCGTGGGTATCTCATACCCCAACCCACCACGCTCCCGAGCGGGATTCAAGCCGGGTTTGGGATAACCGCCCCGGGGCGAAGCTTGGATTGAATCCGGGCCGCTCTCTGCTTTCATTCCCGCATGTCTCCGCGCCTGCCCTTGATTCTCGCGCTCGGTGTCGCGCTCCTGGCGCCTCTCCCGGCTGCGCCCCGCAACCTCAGCCAAGCGAAGGACGAGGTTTATTTCTACATCAACTCCGGCAAGTATGGCCGGGATCTCACCAAGGTCGCCGTCAAGGCCGGCAAATACCTCGCCAAGCGCGTGGCCAAACCGCTCAAGGAAGGCGAAAAGCGCGCCATCGTCTTCGACATCGACGAGACTACGATCACCAACCTTTCACACATCACTTCGCAGGATTTTGGCTATGTGCCCGCCGTCTGGCAAAACTGGGTCACCTCCGGCCAGGCCCGCGCGATCGTGCCGGTGCAACTCGTATACGACGTCGCCGTGCGCAACCACGTCGCCGTATTCTTCGTCACCGCCCGCGGCGAATCCGAGCGCGCCGCAACCGAACGCAACCTCCGCCAAGTGGGCTACACCACTTGGGAAAAAATCTACTTCGAGCCGGACGGCTCCGAAATGTCGCCACAAGCCTACAAGACCGGCGTCCGTCGGCAGATTGCCGCCGAGGGCTACACCATCATCGCCAACATCGGCGACCAGCAGAGCGACCTCGACGGTGGCTTCGCCCAACGCACGTTCAAGCTGCCGAATCCATTCTACATTGTGAAGTGAGTCGGCTTCGTCCGTCTGCGGCGAAGGCCACAATGCGACAGCCGGTCGCGCTGGTAATGCATGCAACTTCCTTGCTCCCGCCAAGCAGCCTATGACGTCGTTTGTCATTCGCCTTCCGCCCTTCCCTGACTTCTGTCGTCTGCCGTGCTCCTTCCCGCCCTCGTCATATTTCTTGGCGCATTTCTGCTTTTCCAAGTCCAACCCCTGATGGGCAAGTTTCTCCTGCCGTGGTTCGGCGGCGGCCCGGGTGTGTGGACGACCTGCCTCTTGTTTTTCCAATCGTTGCTGCTCGGGGGTTACGCCTATGCGCACTGGCTCACCTCGCGCCTCGACCTGCGCCGGCAAACCATCGTGCATCTCGGATTGCTGCTCGCCGCGCTCGTCTGCCTGCCGGTCATGCCCGGCGACGGATGGAAACCCAGCGGAAGTAGTGCGCCCGTCGGGCGCATCTTGCTGCTGCTCGCCGTTCATGTCGGCCTGCCCTATCTCGCGCTCTCCGCCACCGGCCCGCTGGTGCAGCGCTGGTTCAGTCTCGCGCAACCTGGTCGGTCGCCCTACCGGCTCTACGCCCTGTCCAACGCCGGCTCCTTGCTCGCGCTCGTGAGTTTCCCCTTCGTCTTCGAACCGCTGGCTTCGCGCACCGCGCTCGGTTGGGGATGGTCGGCCGGGCTCGTGGTGTTCGCCGGATTGTGCGGCACACTCGCGTGGCGGATGCGTGGACTCACCACCACGGGAATCCCAGCATCGCCGCAGATCACAGGAAACGAAACCCTCGTTGAATCGGCACCCCTGAAGCCTTCCTCCTCCGACCGCCTGCTGTGGTTTTCCCTGCCGGCCGTTGCCTCGCTGCTGATGGTCGCGGTGACCAACAAGATCTGCCTCGATATCGCTGCGATGCCGTTCCTGTGGGTGCTGCCGCTCGCGGTTTATCTGCTGACCTTCATCCTGTGCTTCGATCATCCGCGCTGGTATTCGCGCCTGCTTTGGAGCGCGCTTCTGGTGGCCGGTTGCGGCGCGACTGCGCGCTGCCTGCAAGACTCCACGATTGCCCTGCCGGTGCAGGTCGGGGTTTTTACCGCGACGCTCTTCGCCGCCTGCATGGTGTGTCACGGCGAACTTTATCGCCTGCGCCCGCCGGCGGAACGTCTCACAGGTTACTACCTGATCATCGCGGCGGGCGGCGCCGCCGGGAGCTTCTTCGTGGCGCTCCTCGGTCCGGTGCTGTTCGCCGATTATCGCGAATGGCAGCTCGGCCTCGTGCTGGTGCTTTATTTCACCGGCGCCGTCTGTCTGTTAAAGCGCAGCCGGTCGCTGGCGATTGGCGCCGCGCTCGGAGCGATTCTCATCACCTTCGTCATTCCTGCCCTGCAGGCGGAAACCAGTCGCGGCTTCACGGTGTGGTTTTCCACCTGGGCGCACGAAACCTACCTCTATTACCAGGATCACGCGATCGCCCTTGGTGCAGGCATGGTGATTCTCGCCGTCGCGTTGCGTCAAGGTTGGCGGTTGGGTGTCGCCGGGTGGTGGCATCCGCGCATGTGTGCCGTGCCGTGGCTGGCCGCGCTGTTGCTCGGCACGGTGTTCGTGCTGCAGGCGCGGAAGGATGGAGACGATGTCTTCGCCGCGGCGCGAAATTTCTATGGAGCCTACAAAGTGCATCTCTATGGCGACGAAGATGATCGCTCCCGAAGCATTTTGCTTTCGCATGGCGGCATCACCCACGGCCAGCAGTTCACCCATCCGGACTATCGAAACTGGCCAACCAGCTACTACGGCGCCACCAGTGGTGTAGCCCGGGCACTCGATTCGCTGTCCGCGCCGCGACACATCGGGCTCGTCGGCCTCGGCTCGGGCACCCTGGCGGTCTACGGCCAACCGAATGATCGGTTCCGTTTCTACGAAATCGATCCGGCGATCGTGGACGTGGCCAACCGTCACTTTACCCACCTGAAAGACAGCCTGGCCAACATCACCATCGTGCTCGGTGATGCCCGCCTGACGCTCGAAGACGAACTGCATCGCGGACAAAGCCAGCAATTCGACCTGTTGATCCTCGACGCCTTCAGCGGCGACGCCATTCCCGTGCACCTGCTCACCCGTGAGGCGATGACGCTCTACCTCAAACATCTGCGACCCGGTGGCATCATTGCGATCCACATTTCCAATCGGCACCTCGACCTGCGACCCGTCGTCGAAGGCCTCGCCCGTCACCACGAGCTGCACTTCGTGAATATCAGCGACAGTGTCGACAAGGCGGATTGGTGGCTCTACAGCACCAGTTGGATGCTGCTCTCAGCCGATGCCGCCCGACTCGATGTGCCGGAAATTCGCCAAGCCGCCGAGGAACCGCCTGACGAAACGGCCCGCTACGTGGACTGGACCGACGACCACGCGAGCCTCTTCGAGGTATTGAAGTGACGCCAACTCCCCCGCCTTGAAGCGAAGGGCCGAAACGGCCCCGCCTCAGAGCTGACGGAAATTGCCCGGCGATAGCGGGAAAATCGGATGCCCGAGTCGCTTCGAGCTCACCCGCTCCAGTTCGATTGCCACCGTGTGGTTGTGCGTCACGAAACGCATGAATTCCTTCCGGGGCATGCAGAGGCAACGCGTGCCCGCCTGGGCCACGACGCGCGCAACGGAATTGCTGTTCTGGAGCAAACCGATTTCGCCGAAGTAGCTCCCGCGACCAATGACCGCCAGCCGGCGCTGGCCGGAACGAATGTGCGCCTCGCCCTCGAGGATGATGTAGAAACTTTCGCTGTAGAATCCCTGTTCGAGGATCACCTCGTTCTCCGAATAATTCCTGATCAGTGACAGCTCGGCAAACCGCTGCACCGCCTGCAGGTGCCAGTTGCGGCAAAGCGGAATGCGCGCGAGAAATGGCGCGACCCGCACCAGATTGGTGAGTCCCGGCAGCGGCAAACGGTCCAACAACGCAGCATCGTAGCCATCACGTTCGACCGTGAGCAACCGCAGTGGCGTGAGTGAACGATAGACGTATTCGGGCCGGGCGGGATCGGCCAGATCGTGCAATCCGATCAAATCCCCTTCCATGAGCATCTGCACCAAGTCGCGACGCCCACTCCGCGTCAGGCGATAGACGCCGACGCGACCTGACAGGATGAGCGAGAAGCGCCCTTCTTCCGAAAGGACTTTCCAAGGCCCCACGTCGATCACCCGCATCGCCTTCGCCAGGGGCTGCTGGACATCCGGCGGCAGCAATCGAAGCACCGGGGAGAGCAACAACGCGCGCAACCGGGCGGCTTCGCCATCCGGCGCCGGGACCCGCCGCAGCCAGCGTTGCAACCCCAGCGTAACCCAAGCCCGCCAACGGCGAAACCGATCGCGACTGAACACATAAACCTCCAACCCGAAAT
Source organism: Opitutales bacterium (assembly GCA_044507675.1). GTDB lineage: Bacteria > Verrucomicrobiota > Verrucomicrobiia > Opitutales > Opitutaceae > Lacunisphaera. The sequence continues at coordinate 17,823 of JBIQJF010000024.1, forward strand.
AAACGATCGCGAGGAATCCGAGCGAACCGATCATGCCCAGCCCCAAACGGGGCCCGAGCTCCTGCCAGAAAGCCAGCGTCCAGGGCGGCATCTCCGACAAATCGCCAAAGAAGTAGGCGAGCAACAGCGTCCAACCCACACCATACGCAACTTCCTTCCATGTGGTCGAACTCCGCAATCCGAGCCCGAGCAGCTTCAGGCGATTGCTCACCGTGCGGTTGGCGGGAAACAGGAAATGATGGCTCGTGTCGTTCAGGCGGCGGGCGGCGCCAACGCGAATCATCGCGTTGATCCGTCCTCCGAGAATCGGCCGCCCCAGGATGAAAAGGAGCGCCAGGGACGGCACCGCCCACTCGGGGCGAAACCAACAGAGCAGACCCGCCGTGAAGGCCACGGTCGCCAACGGCGCCACCGTGATCGTGCGTTGGTCCGCCGGCGGAAGCATGCACGCATCGTCGGTGCAAATGTGCCAGCGACTGAAATAGACCTCTCCCTTCGCACCGCGCAGCAAATTCGCGGCCAGCGCCAAACCGATGAAGACCGAAAGCGCGGCGAATCCGACGCCGGCGGCCACATCCTGCCAGGCGAGCGACAATTCAGGACCGCGCCATACGGACACGGCCACGCCCGTCACGAGCAACAGCCATAGAATCCGCGGCCAGGCCCGCATCTGCCACGCCATCGGCCAGCTCACCGCCATCACGGGCACCGTGGTCTGCCCGGGTTCGACGAGAATGCGCGCGCGAACCGCCTTCAGCACGAGTTCGTAGAACTCCCCGAGCACGGGACAAAAGCGTTCGGTGATCGCGTTCTCCAACACCTGAGGAACCGAGCGAGGCTCATTGAACTGCTCAAGCACCGTCCACTGCTTGGAGGTGATGGTGAGATACGTTCGTTCGGGAATATTCTTCACCACCTGAACGCCTCCGTGCGAGGTCGTGCGCTGCAACTGGGACGCCAGTTCCCACTTCTTAGCCGTGAGGATCAGATTGATGTCCATGCTCGAAGCGCTCAGTTCCCGCGCAGGCGACGCGCTGCTTCCACACAACCCAGGACCACGCTGCGCCCAAATGGCTTGGGAATGAATTCCACGCTTCGCAGGTCTTCCGGCCACCAGGAATGGTCACTGAGATGCCCGCTCATGATGACAATCCGGCCGCTCTTGAATCGCGCGAGCAGCTTTCTCGCCAAGGTCAGGCCATCCATGCCCGGCATCATTACATCAAGGAAGGCGATCAACGGCTCCGTGCGGCGACTGTCCACGACGGCCAGCGCCTGCTCGCCACCCGGGGCACTCATCACTTCCAAACCCGTATCCACGAGAAACTCTTCAAAGAGCACACGAACCGACGGCTCGTCGTCGACCACAAGGATCCAATCGGACGAGGGAGTAGAGGGCGAGTGGGGGCTGGTTGATGACATAAGGGAAACGGTGAACGATCTACGTAGTGGGGCCGTATGGCCTTAATCGACACTTGCCGACCAGATATAGCGACAAAGTTCGTAAATTCAGCTTTCGCGCCTGTCTTAATTTAAGCCTTCCGTCCTCCCGGGAAATGGGAGCGCAGCCACGAATGGAGGCAAACCACCCTGTGGCTCCGCGTGCCGGCATCACGGGAGATCCAAATTGATCCTCAAAGCAAACATTCTGCAAAACGCGCTTAATCGGACTTCGCGGCCTCGGCAGGCTGCGCCTCAGGGGTTGGTGCCGGGGCCGCGTCGGCCGCTGGCGCGGGGGCGGGCGGCGGATCCTGCCAGAAGTAGTGTCCGCGCTGATTGTGATCCCACCGGATATAAATCGCGGCGGCAACCAGCACGATGAGCAACGCCCAGATCAGGCGGCGGCGGCGCGCGGCCTCCTTGTCTTCGTAGGGATCCTCCAACGAGCGCTTCGCACCCGCGGGCAGCACGGCCACATCGGTGAGTTTTGTGCCGAAGGGAATGTTGATCTTTACGCGGCCGTTCACCGCCCAGCCGTTGCCCTCCAGGATGGGTCCCAGCGTGCGCTGGCGCAGCTTGAGCCAGGCAATGATCATCGAAGGCAGGGAAATCACGAGCATGATGCCAACGAGCACGAGCGGATACTGCCAGGCTTTCAACTGGAACACATAGCCGAGGATCAACGTGAGCGCGCTGATGGCACCGGTGATGGCCACGCCGATGGCGGCAACGGCGCCGACGTCCACCTTCTTGGGCGGTTCAACGGGTTTGGCCTTGTCGGCATTCGCCGCGGCATCGGCACCGGCGGCCAGCTTAGCATTCGACGCCGCTTCCGCGGCGGCGGCGCGCTTGGCCACCTGCTCCTCAATCATCCGGATGAACTTCTTGTAAGGCGACCAGAACGCCTGGCGGATGCTGATTGGATTTTCGACGATGCTCGTGATGACGGCATCCCAGTCGTTGCCCGCGCGATCGTAGAAGACACCATGCCGGCCAACGAAAAGGTAGTCGCTGTCCCCTTGCGTGAAACAGGCGGCAATGTTCATCGTTTTGCCGCCGGGACGCGTGCAGGCGCAGTAGGCGATGTAGGCCTTGCTCATCGCGGCAAGCGGGCTGGCGGCGTCCACGCGGATGCACAGTTCGGTGCTGCGACTGTCGAGATAGAGCGTGCCGGCCTGGAAGATCGCGTAACGATCGCGCGAGTAGAAATCGGCGAAGTTGACGAAATTGTGGAGCAGTGCGCGCAGATCGCGGTGGTAGTGCGTGAGACGGTCCACGTCACTGATGGCCTTGAACTCGGGTTCAAGCGCTTGGTCCTTGGCCACGAGCGCGGCAAGCGCCTCACGGCCATTGCTGGCGAGGATTTCCTTGATGCGCGCGAGGCCGAGCTTTTCGACCGCGCTGCCGGCCTTGCTGCCGAGCCAGGTTTCGTAAGGAGCAAACTTGGCGTTGAGCGCAATCCAGTCGGCCTCGGTGAGCGCGGTCTTCGCGGCACCGAGCACGGGCGTCACAACGGTCTTGTGCAAAGTGGCGAGCGCCGCGGCCCACGCGGGATTCACGCCTTCGAGCAGCGGCAACGCACGCGCGGCTTCGACGGCTGCGAGCGGGAAGCCGGCGACTTCGTCGGCTGTGATCTTCAGGTCTTTGGCTGCAATCGTGAGATATTCGGCTTCGCTGCCGTTAAGCGCCGCCGCGGCGCGCTTGTCGAATGCGGCGAGCCGACAACGGCCGAAATAATCCTCCACCTTCGATCGCACGGCCTTGAGCGCGGCGACGGCGCCATCGGTGGCTTCACCGAGCACGGCGATGTCCTTAAGTGCGCTGTTCTCCACCCAGGAAGCGTAGGCGGAGAGCTCCGCAAAAAACGTGTCGATCTGCGCGGCGGTGATGCCGGTCGAGCCGGTCCGGTCGGCGGAGCCGCCGAGGCAGGCCACGATGTCCTTGATGAGCGCCTGCACGGCGGCGTCTTCGGTGGCTTCGGGTGGAATGACGCCGTCGCCGTTGAGCGGGCTGGCGGCAAAAATGGCGGCGGTGTTGCTGGTATCGGCAACCGTGACGACCGCGGCATCCTTCTTGCCGAGGTTGGCGAGCACCTGGCGGGCGGAGGCGAGCACGATCTTTCCTTCCGGCGTGGCGTCGTTGATGTCGGCCAGCGCAAGGCCGTCGATGCCGCGCAGGAGCACGCCCACATCCTTGAGTCGCGGGGCGGCCCATTTGATGGCGGCGAGCAACTCGGGCACGCGGATGCGACCGTCGCCGTCGCCGTCGATGAGCTTGAGCGTGGCCTCGTCCAGTTCGAGACCCTTCACGGGGCAGCTCAGGGCGACCCACAGTTTCTGATCAAGATTCTCGAGGTTGAGCAGGTCCGCGCCACTTTCGAGCGTCACCTGATCAAGCCCGCCGGTCCGAAAGAATTTCCAAGTATGCATGTCAGAAGGAAGGGTCCGTCGATTTTCTCCGATGATTCAGCGGTGGCAAACGAGAAGTGGCCCCGGTTTCGGAAAACTGCTGTCAAGATGTGCGCAATGGCGGGCAAGGTCCGCCGTTCCCCTTTGGCCGGACTGTGCTATATTCAGGCATGAAAACCTTCCTTGTGCCCATCGATTTCTCCGCGGTCACCGAGCGGGTGATCGAAGCCGCCGCGGCGCACGCCAAGGCGTTTCAGGGCCGTGTGGCTCTGCTGCATGTCATTCAGCCCCCCGTTGTTGCCGGAGGTGAATACGCCTTGCCAGCCGACATCGTCGAGGAAGCCGTGAGCACCAACCAGCGCATTGCCCTGCAGAAACTCGATGGGCGGCTCGAGACCTTCCGCGCCGCCCAGATCGAATGTTCTGCCTCCACGGTCATCGGGGTGCCTGACCGGGCCATCCTTGATGCGGCCGAGAAACTCGGTGCCGACTGCATCATCATGGGTTCGCATGGTCACGGCCGACTCTACGACTTCCTCGTGGGAAGCACCGCCAGCGGCGTGATCAAGCGCGCGAAGTGCGCCGTCACGGTCATCCCGCCAGCCGACAAACACGGCTGAAACCGCGCAAGTTTCACTGCTGAACTTTTCGAGCGAACGGTCCGACGGACCTCGCGGGCGCGTGTGCTTGCGCCAACGGCGCCATTGGTTACTGACTGGTCTCATGCTACCCCAAGATGGCTCCACCCCGGCCGGCCTTGACCGGCGTCACTTCGTCAAAACGCTCGCAGCCGCCGGTCTCGCTATCGGAGCCGCGCCCACCCTGCTCGCCCACACCACTCCGCGGCGCCGCTATGCCATTGTCGGCCTCGGTTCGCGTTACCGCATGTATCACGATGCGATCGAGAAGACCTACAAGGATTACGCCGAGCTGGTCGGTCTGTGCGACAAGAACGCGGGTCGCCTCGCGCTCGCCTTGAAGCGCTCGGAAGAAAACGGGATGCCCGTGCCGAAGGGCTATCTCCACACCGATTTCGACAAGATGATTCGGGAAACGAAGCCCGACGTCGTCATCGTCACCACCATGGATTCCACGCACGACGAATACATCGTGCGCGCCATGGAGCTTGGCTGCGACACGGTCACCGAAAAGCCGATGACCACCACGCCCGAAAAGTGCCAGCGCATCCTCGATACCCGCGCGCGCACCGGTCGCCAGATCCGTGTTCTCTTCAACTACCGTTATTCCCCGCCCCGCACGCAAGTGAAGGACATCCTCATGTCCGGCGAGATTGGCGAGGTGCTCTCGGTGGATTTTCAATGGCTCCTCAACACCAGCCACGGTGCCGACTATTTCCGCCGCTGGCACGGTGAGAAAAAGAACTCCGGCGGCCTCATGGTCCACAAGGCCACCCATCATTTCGACCTCGTCAACTGGTGGCTCGGCGCCGTGCCCGTGCGCGTGGACGCCACGGGCAAACGCGAATTCTACACGCCGCAGATGGCCAAGCGGTTCGGGCTCACCTCGCATCACGAACGCTGCCACACTTGCCCGGAGCAGGAAAAGTGCGGCTTCTTCATGAGCCTCGCCAACAACCCCGGCCTCAAAACGCTCTACCTCGACCAGGAACAGCACGACGGCTATTACCGCGACCAGTGCGTCTTCAGCCCGCGCATCGACATCGAGGACACGATGAACGTCATCGTGGGTTACGACAACAATGTCACCCTCAGCTACAGCCTCAACGCCTTCAACGCCTGGGAAGGTTACCAGATCGCCTTCAACGGCACGCTCGGTCGCCTCGAACACAGCATCGTTGAGCAGATATATGTAAACGCCGCCGACTCCGACGACACGCAGGGCGCCATCGCCGAGGACGGCGTGCGCACGCGCGTCATCCCGCTGCGCGGCTCCCCGCGCAAGGTCGAACCCTGGACCGGTGCCGGTTCGCACGGCGGCGGTGACAAATTGATGCTCGATGACATGTTCCTGCCGCGTCCCCCGGCCGACAAATACCTGCGTGCAGCCGACGAACGCGCCGGTGCCGCCTCCATCCTCATCGGTGCCGCCGCCAACCAATGCTTCGCCACCGGTCAGCCCGTGGATGTCACGAAGCTCGTCGCCGGCCTCAAACGGCCCGACTACGCTCCGATGCCTTCGCGCACCGTGCCGCTGCCCATGCCACAACGCGCCCGCACCCGTCGCGGGTAAGTTTAACGCAAACCTTCGTCTCTCCTTCGACGCCGGTCCACCGACCGGCGTCGTTGTTTTGAGAGATGCCCGCGGTTGCAGCCCGCGCGCAAAGCCGGCGATTCAATTTCCAAACTTGATCCCCTGCGCGAGGGGCAGCTCGTTGGAATAGTTTATCGTTACCGTCTGACGCCGCATGTAGGCCTTCCACGCATCGCTGCCGCTTTCGCGACCTCCACCGGTCTCCTTTTCACCACCGAAGGCGCCGCCGATCTCGGCGCCACTCGTGCCGATGTTGATGTTGGCGATACCGCAATCGCTGCCGCGGGCCGACAGGAACTGTTCCGACTCGCGCAAATCCGTCGTGAAGATCGCCGAGCTCAGTCCCTGCGGCACGGCATTCTGCAATGCGATGGCTTCATCGAGCGTTTTGTAGATCATCACATAAAGGATCGGGGCAAAGGTTTCGTGCTGCACCACCGGCCAGACGTTGTCGGCCTCGACGATGGCGGGCGTCACATAGGTGCCACCAAGATGTTCGCCGCCGAAGAGCACGCGTCCACCGTTCTCGCACACCGTGTCCAACGCGGCCTGCATCGCGGCCACGGCGGCTTCATCGATGAGTGGTCCGACCAACGTGCCGGGTTTGAGCGGATTGCCGATCGGAAGCTGCCGGTAGGCGCTGGTCAGCGCGCCGAGGAACCTCTTGCGAATGGATTTGTGCAGGATGAGGCGTCGCGTCGTCGTGCAACGTTGACCGGCCGTGCCGACCGCGCCGAAGAGCACCGCACGCAACGCGAGTTTCAAGTCCGCGGAAGGAGTCACGATGATGGCGTTGTTGCCGCCGAGTTCCAACAGCGAACGCCCGAAACGATGCGCCACCACTTCGCCCACACGCCGGCCCATGTGCGTGGAACCCGTGGCCGATACGAGCGGGATGCGACGGTCCGCGGCGAGCTGTTCGCCGATGGCAGCGTCACCGATCACGAGTGAAAAGATGGCGGGATTCACGTCGCACTCGTGACAAACCATCTCGGCCAGGCGGATGCAGGCGATGGCCGTGAGCGGGGTCTTCTCGGACGGTTTCCAGAGCGTCGTGTCACCGCACACCGCTGCGAGCGCGCTATTCCAAGCCCAGACCGCCACGGGAAAATTGAAAGCCGTGATGATACCGACGACGCCCAGCGGATGCCATTGCTCCATCATGCGATGATCCGGACGCTCCGAGGCGATGGTCAGGCCGTGAAGCTGGCGCGACAATCCCGTGGCGAAGTCGCAGATATCAATCATCTCCTGCACCTCGCCTTCACCCTCGGCGGGAATCTTGCCCGCTTCCAGCGACACGAGCCGGCCGAGTTCGTGTTTCAAACCGCGCAGCGCCTCGCCGTAGCGGCGGATGACCTCGCCGCGTTTCGGCGCCGGCAGATCGCGCCAGTCGGCGAATGCCTGTTGGGCGGCGGTGACGGCGCGCTCGTAGTCGGCGGCCGAAGCTGTGCGCACGCGTGCCAGCAGCGAGCCGTCAATCGGCGAAAACTTGTCCACGATGGAACCGCCTCCACCCCACTCGCCCCAGAAAGCCCCGGGGTTGGCGGCCTTCAGCGAAAGACCGAGCTTGGGAAATATCGCCTTGGCGACTGCGGCGACGGAGGTGGACGTGTAGGGCATGATGATCGGGTGTGAAGGTGGGCGCAGCGACCGCTGAGCCCGCCGGAATTAATGCGTGACCGCCTCCTGCATCTTGCGCGGATCGACGGCCGCAATGATGGCGCTCACGGATTTCTGGTTGAAACCTTTGAAACCGCCTTTGCGTTCGAGATTCTCAAGATGGCTGCCGATGGCGCCGTCCTTGAGGAACGCCGCGGCCTGTTCATCGGTGATGGAGCCTCGCGCGCGCAACCGCTCGACGCGCATCGGATTGACGGCCCAGCGTTCGCCTTCGGTAAACGCCTGTTTGAGAAACGGGAAATCCGAAAAGGGTTTCATGGTGGCGACACCTTCGGCGGCGAGCTGTTCGCGGAGGATCGGGTGGTTGAATCGCGCTTCGAGGTGGTGCATTCCCGCCTGCAGAAAACTGTCACCGTGCAGGCCGCACCATAAACCCACGGTGCCAACACCGGTGATATCCGGCAGGCGCTCGGCCGCGTAATCGCGGACCACTTCGCCCGGCTGCAAATCCACGTCGGCAAAAACCACAATGCCCACGGCCGGCGTCTCCATCACCTGAGCCCCCCAACCCGCCTCGGCACCGGCGTAGAAGCGCTCACGCTTCTCCAAACCGAGACTCTCCATGAACCGCACCAAGTCGGGAAAATGCCGGCGCGAGCACCGGAAGGTGTGATGATCGTGGTTGGCCCAACCGAGGCCGAGCTGGTCTTGCCGGCGCTTCTGCACCCGGCCCGCACGATTGCGGAACATCCAAAACTCACGCTCCTCGGCGAAGAACAGCTCGCACGCGACGTCGCGGCCGACGAGTTCGAGGCATTTCTTCAACACCGCAAAGGCATGGCGCACACCCTCGTCATCGCCGGGCCAGTCGCGATTGCGCGTCCGCCAAAGCTCACGCGCACGAAGCAACGCCTCCGCAAAACCAGCCGGAGGTTCGGTCACAACAAACCCGCGGTAACCGAGCCTCTCAACGGCCAACAATCGCGCGCCATTCTCCTCGCCAACAACCAGCACGCGCAGCCTCGCGCCCGGTGCGCCGCAAATCTCACCGGTGAGACCGTGCCGCGCCATGAAATCGGCCAGATATTCCGGACGCACGGCGAGCGAACGCGGAAAGTCCGACGGCGCGCCGGCCGATGCGACCAACACGCGCGGCAACATCGCGTGCGGATGCTCCAAGGCTACGTGTCCGTCGGGCACGTCGGTTTTTTCCGTCACAAAGCCCGCGGCACGAAATTCCTTTTCGTGCTCGGGCGAAATGACGAGGTGGTCCGTCCACTCAAAGAACTCCGTGCCGGTTTCGTCGTGCATGCGCCGGGCAAGCCGGGCGGCAAAGGTGTTTCGCGCGAGAAAGGCGTTGATGTGACGCGAGAGCAGCGCTTCGGCTTCGTAGGCCAGCGGCCAGTTGAAGTTGTCGGGGATCGGCAGGGAGGACATGGCGTCGGCTGCTTGTGTCATAATCCAACGCCGCGATTTAACCAAGGTTTTTTGACTGTCCCGCGTTTCCCAAACGAAAACCGCTTCACCTGTCACCTTGAAGAGCAACCGCCCGAAAAGCCCGTTGCAGTTCGGATTTTATTTGTGACTTATCGTGGTGGATAAATGCCCCTCGTTGCTCCCGATCTTGCCGTCCTCGCCAGCCGCCTCACCGGGCCGCTGCACACGGGACGACTGATGCGTTCGCTCTACGCGACTGACGCCTCCGAATACCAGGAGATGCCGCTCGCGGTCGCCCTGCCCCGCACCGAGGCTGATGTGCGCGAGTTGGTGCGCTTCGCTGGGCGACACAAGATCGGCCTCATTCCCCGCGCCGCTGGCACCTCGCTCGCCGGCCAGGTCGTGGGCAACGGCATTGTGGTGGATCTCGGCCACCATCTGAACCGCATTCTCGCCGTTGATCCCGTCGCGCGTCGCGTGCGCGTGCAGCCCGGCCTCGTGCGCAACGAACTCAACCTCGCACTCCGTCCGCACAGCCTGTTTTTCCCGCCCGAAACCGCCACGGCCAATCGCGCCATGATCGGCGGCATGGTCGGCAACAACTCCTGCGGTGCCAATTCCATCGTCTATGGCACGACGCGCGACCATCTCGTCTCCGCGCGCGGCTTTCTCAGCGACGGCTCGGAGGCGACCTTCGGTCCGGTCACACCCGCGGAGTTCGCCGCCAAATGCGACGGACCCGACACCCTCGAGACCCGCATCTATCGCACCGTGCGGGAGATTCTCGGCGATGCGCGAAATTGCGACCTCATCCGCGCGAACTACCCCAAGCCCACCGTCACGCGCCGCAACACTGGCTACGCCCTCGACCGCCTGATGGAGTGCAACGTCTTCGATCCGGCGTCGCCACAGCTGTTCAATCTCTGCCGTCTGCTCGCAGGTTCCGAAGGCACGCTGTTTGTCGGCGTCGAATTCGAGCTCAACCTCGAGCCGCTGCCCCCGCCCGGTGCTCTGCTCTGTGCGCATTTTCCCACGGTGCACGACGCGCTCAAGGCCACGCTCCACGCGATGCGCCACCAGCCGCACGCCTGCGAACTGATCGACCGCACCCTCCTTGCCGGCACGAAGGACAACCCCGCACACACGCGCAACCGCTTCTTCGTGCAAGGCGATCCCGGCGCCGTGCTCGTGGTTGAGATCCGTCGCGACACGCGCGCCGCCATCGAAGCGGAGTTGCACGCCCTCGAAACCGAGCTCCGCGCCGCCGGCCTCGGTTACGCTTTCCCCGTGCTCTGGGGCGACGACTGCAAACGCGTGTGGGATCTTCGCAGCGCCGGCCAGGGCCTGACCAACAACGTCGTGGGTGACACCCGCCCGCGCGAGAACGTCGAGGACACCGCTGTCGCGGTCGAGGATTTGCCGGATTACATCGCCGAGTTCGATGCCCTGATGCGCGGAAAATACGGCATCGCCTGCACCTACTATGCCCATGCCGGCGCCGGCGAGTTGCACACCCGTCCGCTCTTCAACCTGAAAACGCCGGACGGCCTGAAGATGTTCCGTTCCATCGCCACCGATGTCGCGGCGCTCGTGAAAAAATACCGCGGCTCCCTCTCCGGCGAACACGGCGACGGACGCCTGCGCGGCGAGTTCATCCGTTTCATGGTCGGCGATGAATGCTACGCGCTCATGCGCCGCATCAAACAGACCTTCGACCCCGACAACATCCTGAACCCGGGCAAGATCATCGACACCCCGCCGATGGACACTTCGCTGCGCCATGGCCCCGGCCAGCCGGATCAGGAACACGCAACAATCTTCGATTTCAGTGCCACGCTCGGCGTGCTCCGCGCCGCCGAGAAATGTTCGGGCGCGGGCGAATGCCTGAAATCCCACCGCATGGGCGGCACCATGTGCCCGAGCTACATGGTTACGCGCAACGAGGCCGACAGCACGCGTGGCCGCGCCAATCTCCTGCGCCAAGTCCTCACCCACCCGCGGAGCGTCACCAACCCATGGGACAGTCCCGAGGTCGCGCAGGTCATGGACCTCTGCCTGTCGTGCAAGGGCTGCAAGACCGAGTGTCCGTCCAACGTGGACCTCACGCGTCTCAAGGCCGAGTGGCAGCAGCATTGGCTCGACACGCACGGCGTGCCCCTGCGCTCAAGATTGGTGTCGAATTACGCGAAGGCTATGCGCTGGGCCACGCTCGCACCCGCGCTCTACAACTGGATCGTCACCGCGCCCGATGTTTCGCGCTGGATCAAGGATTTCGCCGGCTTCTCGCGCCGCCGCAGCCTGCCGACCCTCCCCGCCTCGACGCTGCGCAGGTGGTTCGCCCAAGGTGGAGCCCGCGCCCCGCGCGGGCTTTCCTCCATGAACCTGCGCGGAGCGCAGGTTCCACCCACCCTCCCCCGCCCCCGCGTTTACTTCTTCTGCGACGAATTCACCGACACGACCGACGTCACCATCGGCATCAAGGCCGTGCAACTCCTCGAAAGGCTCGGCTACGAAGTCGTCATTCCTGATCACGCCGAAAGCGGCCGCGCCCATCTTTCGAAAGGACTCGTTCGCGAAGCGCAGGCGTTCGCCATTCACAACGTCGAACTACTCAAGGACGTCATCACCGCCGACGCTCCGCTCATCGGCCTCGAACCTTCGGCCATTCTTGGCTTCCGCGACGAATACCCCGATCTCATGCCCGCGCGCTTGAAAGAAGCCGCGCGTGCGCTCGCGAAAAACGCCCTGCTGTTCGAGGAGTTCATCGCCCGCGAAGCCGACGCCGGACGCATCCGCCCTGAACAGTTTCGTCCGGCCGACCGCACCATCAAGCTCCACGGCCACTGTCACCAAAAGGCGCTCAGCTCGCTCGATCCGGCCGTGCGCGCCCTGAGTCTGCCGCCCGGACACCGCGTCGAAGTCATTCCCAGCGGTTGCTGCGGCATGGCCGGCTCGTTCGGTTACGAAGCGGAGCACTTCGACCTGTCGCAACAGATCGGCGAACTCGTCCTGTTCCCCGCTGTCCGCTCTGCCGCCGCGGATACTCACATCGCTGCTCCCGGCACCAGTTGCCGTCACCAGATCCGCGACGGCACCGGCCGCACCGCCCTGCATCCGGTGGAGATTTTGTTTGAGGCCTTGGTGTAAGGTCGCCGCACCCGCCGACCCTACAATCAGCGTTAATTTCCCAAGCTGGCATCGGCGCTGCTTCCGCCTAACATCCTGCCATGCCCCTCACTCGTTTCTCCGTCCCGCCCCTGCACAAAGTAACCCGTTCGCTGGCCGCCGTCGCGATGGGCCGCGAAGCGCCTGATCTCGTCCTCACCGGCGCGCGCATCCTTTCCACCTACACCGAGCGCATTCACGAGAACCGCGAAGTCTGGATCAAATCCGGTCGCATCGCGGCCGTGAAAACCGCCGGCACCTTCAGGCCAGCCGTCGGCGTGAAGACCCGGATCTACGACGTCCGCGGCGGCCTGCTCGCCCCCGGCTTGGTGGACCCGCACATCCACATCGAGAGTTCGATGATGACGGCCTGCGCCTACGCCGAGGCCGCGCTGCTCAACGGCACGACCACCATTTTCTGCGACAGCCATGAGATCGGCAACGTCTGCGACGCCGCCGGCATCGAGTGGATGTTGCGCGACGCGCGCCAGGCCCCGCTCAACATTTTCCTCACCGTCCCGAGCACCGTGCCCGCCACCTCGTCGTTCTTCGAGACTGCCGGCGGCGACCTCACGCCGTCCAAGATCGGCAAACTCTTCGACAAGTGGCCCGAGGCCGTCGCCCTCGGCGAGAAAATGGATTTCGTCCAAGTCGCCATGGGCGACAAGCGCAGCCACGCCGTCCTCGCCGAGGCCATCAAGCGCGGGAAACCCGTCTGCGGCCATATCTACGGTCGCGAGTTCGTCGCCGCCGGCGCTGCCAGCGGCATCAACGACACCCACGAGGCCATTGATCGCGACATCGCCGATGATTTCCTCGAAAACGGCGTGTGGATTTTCCTGCGCGGCGGCCCGCCCACCACACCGTGGCATTCGTTGCCGCAGGCCATCAAGACTATCACCGAACTCGGCGCGCATCCCAAGCGCGTGTGCGTGTGCACCGACGACCGCGACGCCGACGACCTTTTCCTATTCGGCATGGACTGGGTCGTGCGCGAGGCCGTGAAATACGGCATGAAGCCGGTCACCGCCTGGAGCATGGGTTCGCTGCACCCCGCCACGCGCTACGCCAAGGACGGCGACATCGGCGGCTTCGGCCCGGCGCGTCGCGCCGACCTCGTGCTGCTCAACGACGATCTCGTCCCGCAAAACACCTGGTATGGCGGCGAACTTGTCGTCGAAGATCGCAAGATCACGCCGCTTTTGGACAAGGCCCTCTCCAAGCGCTACCGTTACCCGCAGGCGGCATATCGGACCGTGAAGGTGGCGCCCAAGCTCACCCTTACGCCCACCCTGCCGACCGGTCCCGTCACGGCCAACTGCATCCGCACCGCCCTGCCCGGCATCATCCTCTTCCACGAAAAGGTCGCTCTCGAAGTCTCGCCTGCGACGACTTGGCCGGACCTGTTTGCGCAACACGGCCTGTGCTTCGTCACCATCATCGAACGCCACGGTAAGTCCGGCAAAGTCGCTTACGGCCTTCTCAAGGATTTCGGACTCAAGGACGGCGCGGTCGGCAGCTCCGTCGGCCACGACGCTCACAACATCATCCTCGCCGGCACCAACGAGGTCGACCTCCAACTCGCGTTGAAAACCATCAAGGCCATGAAGGGCGGCGTCTGCGTCGTTCGCGGTGGCAAGGTCATCGCCAAGGTGGCGCTGCCCGTCGCCGGCCTGCTCTCCGACAAGCGCGCCACGGTGGTCGCCGCCGAATCCACGGCGTTGAAGAAAGCCTGGACCGACGCCGGCTGCACCCTGCCTTACATGGGTTTCAACCTCATCCCGCTCTCGGTCATCCCTGAAATTCGCATCACCGACAAAGGTCTCGTTACCGTGCCCGGCATGCAAATCCTGCCACTGTTCGAGCCGGTGTGACCTAACCGTTTATGCCACAGACTTTCCCCTTGTGGCTGACCTCGGAATAGAGATAACCAGCCCTATGCGCCTCCACCACGCTCTGGGTCTGTTATCCGCGTTTTTGCTGGGCACGATTGCAACAGCCCAGACGACTTTCACGTGGTGGGGACAGGGAGCGCTGAGCAATGATCACCTGCAATTCAATGATCCGGCCAATTGGGTCGGCGGTGTGGTCCCGGGCACAGGTGATCATCTCGTCTTCGGTCCCGGGCCGAGCACTTACATCGAACTCACCACGTCGCGAACCGTCGGCGACATCACCTTCAGTGGCATCACCAACGGCAATTACTTCGTTAGCACGAACGGCTCAACCCTCACACTGAACGGCAACGTTACCACCACGGCCGGCTCCCAATACTGGGGCCTGTTCGATCTGCCGGTGATCTTGTCTGCCGGTAATCACACTTATACCACCGACGGCACCTATCCGAGCATCTATCACTTCAATACCGTGTCGGGTTCCGGCGGGATAATCAAAAACGGCGTAAACGGCCTTTATCTCACGACACCCAACAATTATTCCGGCGATACCGTCCTGAATGATGGTATGCTGGGGGTCGGAGCCAACAACGCCCTTGGTTGGGGCACGGTCACCTTGAACGGTGGCACCCTGCGCGTCGCTTATGCCGGCAATGATGTCTATCTGGGCAACGACTTCGTCTTTGGTGAGACCGTCAACATCGACACCAGCGAGTTCATTCCCGAGGACGGCACGCATGGGCTGACCTTGGGAAATGGCGACGGCTCCTGGATCACCCCGGCCGACGGCGTCTCCACCGTCAATCTCCACCTGACCGGTCCCACCTGGGTGAAACTCGCCGGCGACATGGAGGATGGGCAGACGTCCACCACCTACAACTTCTTCAGCAACTACTGGGATAACAATACCAACGCCTATTATCTTTCCGGCTACAACACCTACACCGGTGGCACGATCGTCCAAGACAACGCCATTGTCATCTTCGAAGATCCAGGCTCCATCCCCGACAGCGGCGAAATCGCGATAGCACCCGGAGGTTATGCCGGCATCTCCTCGCCGTCAGCACAGAGCAAGTTTCTCTCGCAACTGGCACTGTATGGCACCGCCGGCACCATCGGCTTCGAAAACAACGTAAACAACGACCCTTACACCGATCCGATCGATCTCTCGGATTTCTATGCCAACTCCGGCTCGGTCTCCATCGGCACCACGACTAAAGCACGCCTCCAAGGCCTGATCACGCCCTCCTTTTCCAACCAATACCGCTTCCGAAGCAGCGGCACCCTCACCCTTGAGGGCACCAACCCCCTTTCCGGCACCTACGACGTCGTTTCGACTTCACTCCCCGGTGACAGGATTGGCGCGCTGGTTCTTCGGCAAAGCGTGGCGAACACTTACTCCGGCGTCACCATCGCCGATGGTGCCGCCGTGGTCTTCGACAGCGCTGGCGCTCTCTCTCCCAACACGACGATCTATCTGGCCAACGGCGGCTATGTGAGCGTCACCGACAGCTCGGGCATTCCCCTCAACACCTTGATTGCGCAGGTCGACGACAGCATTACCGGAACGGGAGTCATTGGTTTCGACACGTCCGTCGGGATCCAAGGCGGCTTCCAAAACTACACCTACACCGATCCGGTGGATCTCTCGGCGCTCACCTCCGATGTCTATCTCGGCACCGGAAGCTCTGGGGTCACCTTTAGCGGTTCCATCATCACCGCCGACGATGACACCGGCGATTACTTCCTGACCGGTTACAGAAACACCGAGCTCAAAATTTCCTCGCACCTGACCGGCGAAAAAAACGTTCACATTGGAACCCCGGGCGCGACCGGATTTTCCGCCGTCAACCTGACCAACACTAACAACACCTACACCGGCGATACGGTAATTCACTCGGGCGGTCTCCGCGTATCCAACATTGGCGCACTCGGCACAGGGGTCATCTTGGCCAACCCCACGGGCGACACCCAGGATATCTCGCTGGAAGTTCCTTCCTCGTCGACCGTTCCGCACGGCATCATTCTACAGTCCGGAACCCTGAATTTGTATGGATTTGAATCAACGTTAACCGGAACCATTTCTGGTTCCGGCGAATTGTCTATCGAAAGCCCACTGACACTCTCCGGCGCGAACACCTACTCCGGCGGCACCACCACGCCAGCCGGCTACTATGAGGTCACCGCCACCACCAACACCGCGTTCGGCGTGGGCTTCCTGCAACTGGGAGATGGCAGCACGGTGTTCTTCACCTCTGCCGCACCGCAAATCGGCAGCCTGCGCGACAGCTATATTTTCGACGACCAAGACGGCACCATCCGCGCGCCCTCGCTGGTGCTGGGCAGCGCCGGCAATACGGTTCTGACGATCAACCAAACCGAGAACGCCTATTTTCAAGGCATCATCGCCGAGGACACAGGAATCGGCTCGCTGATCAAAAACGGTGCAGGCACCCTGACGATCACCGGCGACACCCAAGAGGACAATCTTTACATCACCCCCTACTCCGGCGGCACCACCATTAACGCCGGCCGGCTCATCGCCAGCTCGAACACCGCGCTTGGCACGGGCACCGTCACGCTCAATGGCGGCGAACTCGCTACCGCGAACGGAGTGACGCTAAACAATGCGATTTCCTTCGGCGCCAACGGTGGTCGCCTCGGTGGCAACGGCACATTCTCGGTGTCCATTATCGCCGGCGCCAATGTCACCCTCGCTCCCGGCGCCTCGCCCGGCAAAATAACCTTCACCGCCGGCCTGACTCTTGCACCCGGCGGCAGCCTTGAATTCGAGATTCAATCCGCCAACGGCGCCGCTGGCACTGGCTACGATCTCGTGAGCATCTCGAGTGGCGCGCTCGACATCACCGCCACCTCCGGCTCACCGTTTACCATCAAACTCACCTCATTGAATGCCTCCGGCCTGCCCGGCGCAGTTTCCGATTTCAGCTCGTCCTCGGGCTACACGTGGATGCTTTTCGAAGGCAATACGGTGGGCGACATCAGCGGTTTTGATCCGCTCAGCTTCAGTATCGATGATATCAACTTCGCCAATGGCCTCGATGGTGGCTTATTCTCGCTCACGCTCGGCCTGAATGCCGGCAATCCGGCGCTGTTCCTGAACTTCAGCCCCGTGCCGGAACCGTCCACGTATGCGCTGATGATTTCCGGATTGCTGGCGACTTTGTTCCTGCGCCGTCGCCGCGCCTGAACCGGGCTTTGGCATTGGCGGCGCGGGATTTCCCGGCCTAGCGTCGAACCATGCAATTTGATTTTCCCGCCCGGCGCGAACGCATCGCCCGCGCCTTGGGCCTGACCGGTGAACTGCTCCTCATCGGGGCAGGCCAGCCCATCCCCAAGCCCGAGATCAGCGACGCGCTGCTGCCCTTCATAGCCCACCAGGAGTATTATTATCTCACCGGCCACGCCGACGCCGTCGGTGGCATCCTCGCATTCGACCCGCGGGACGGCGAATGGACTTCCTTCGTGCCCGAAGTCACCGAACTCGACATGGTCTGGGAAGGCCGCGAACAACTGCCTGGCAAACTGCTGGCCGCCTTCCCCGAGTGGCTCGCCGCGCGATCGGGCCGGCGTATCGTGATGCTCGGTGCCCCAATCGACGGCATCTCCGCAGACGAAGCGCGCACCGTAACCGTGCGCGAAGCCTACAAGCACGCCCGCCGTCCCAAGGAACCCGCCGAGATCGAGCTGATGCAACGCGGCGCCGCGGCCACCGCCGCCGGCTATGCGAAGATCCAGCCGATGCTTAAAGCCGGCGTGAGCGAACGGGCGCTGCAAATCGAACTCGAAGCCGAATATTTCCGGCACGGTGCGCAGACCACGGGCTACGACACCATCATTGGCATCGGCCCGCAGAGCGCGGTGTTCCATGGTTCGCCGTCACCCGATCGCGTCGCAAAGAACGGCGACTTCATTCTCATCGACTCCGGCGCGCAGGTGGACCGCTACGTCACCGACGTCACCCGCACCTACGGCATCGGGCAACTTTCGCCTTTCCAGCGCGACCTCTACCAAGCGGTGCTCGAAGCTCAGCAGCGCACCATCGATCGTTGCCGCGCCGGAGCCGAGTGGAAGGACCTGCATTTCACCACCGCGGCCGACATGATGTGCAGCCTCGCCGCGATGGGCGTGGTGCGCGGTGATCCGCACGCGCTCGTCGAGCAGGACGTGCATACGCTGTTTTATCCGCACGGACTCGGCCACATGGTCGGCCTCGGCGTGCGAGATGCCAGCGGCCTCGAACCCGGACGTGCCCGCGATCCGCGACCCAGCCTGCGCAGCCTCCGGATGGACCTTATCCTGCGCGAAGGCTACATCGTGACGGTCGAGCCCGGCCTCTATTTCATTCCTGCCATCTTGCGCGATCACGGCCGGCGCGCGCGACATCCCCAAGCCGTCAACTGGAACCTGGTGGATCAGCATCTGCACATCGGCGGCGTGCGCATCGAGGACAACATCCTCGTGACCGCCGGCGCACCGGTGAATCTCACCGCCGCGATACCCAAGACGCTGGTTT
This sequence comes from Opitutales bacterium, assembly GCA_044507675.1. GTDB lineage: Bacteria > Verrucomicrobiota > Verrucomicrobiia > Opitutales > Opitutaceae > Lacunisphaera. Next base: position 36,560 of record JBIQJF010000024.1, read on the forward strand.
GAACCGGCCCCACTCAGGGCCGGCGATCCGGACGCGGGTTGAGGACCACCAGCAACAGCAGGCCCAACAGAGCCGTCATCACCAAAGCGCCGACGGAGACCGCCACGATCGGCACGCTCGCGAAAGCGAGCGAGAGCCCGCCGAAAAACCGAGAATCCTTGGCATAACGATCACGCAGATCGCGGCCCTGTTCCTCGATGTGATCGGCCGCGGCATCGAGCGCATGCTGAAAGCGATCATGGGAGGGTCGGAGCATCGCGAGATTGAACTCCATCGCCTCGACAAGCCGCCTTTCACGGGCCAACTGGATGAAACGCAACGCGTGTGTGGTGTATTCCTCGCTGACGGCGCGGATCGCTGCCGGGTGGTCGGTGTTCTGCAGAACACTAATGGTTCCGACGTCATGCACCCGTGTGTCGAGCCGTTCGCACGCTTCGACCATCTCGGGCACCAAGTCCGCCCAGCGCGGTTCGCGCTCAGGCGAAGTGATGCGCCGGGCGAGTCGTTGCACCCCGGTGATTTCGCGGGTCAGGGTGCGCAGGTTGTAGATGGCGGGCACCCCGTCTTCAAACAACGCTGCATAGCGTTCGTTAACCGAACGTATGAAATAGAGGCTCAACACCCCCACCACCAGATTGGCGGTGAGCAGGGCAGCCAGTATCCAGAAACGTGTGGAAGAACGGCGCATGGCTAGGTGTTTCTACAGCTAGCCACAAACGTGCCTTTTGCACCTGGTATTTCAACCCTTCAATGCGTCAGCCAGCGACGCATGCCCGCGCCGACGATGGCCAGCGACAGCAACGAACTGATCGGCATCAGGATCGCCGCCAGCAGCGGGCTCATGTGGCCGCTGACCGCAAAGCCCACCGCGACGGCATTGTAGGCGACGGAGAAGACCAGCAAGGCCAGTTGGGTGCGACGCCGGGCGGCGTTGACCGCAAAGAGCCGACGCAATCCGCCGAGACTCTGGCCGAGGTAGTAGAAGTCAGCCTTCCCCTCCAACACACCGCGATGGATCACGGGGGTGCCGCGCGCAAACGCCGCATCGAAAGCGAGGCTGTCGTTGGCGCCGTCACCGAGCATCAGCGTGTCGCGCCGGTCGAGCGTCTGCACCCAGGAAGCCTTTTGTTCGGGCGTGACTCCGGCGATGGCATGATCGGCGGGTATGCCGAGATCGCGGGCCATGGCCGATACCTTTTCCGCCCGGTCTCCGCTCAGGATGAACACATCGAATCCCTCGCGCCTGAGAGCCGCGACCTCCCCGATCGCATCGGGCCGCACCGCATCCGCAAAACTGAAACGCGCCAACACCACGCCATCGTAGGCAAACTCAGTGTCGTGAGCCCCCTGTGCCATGTCACTTAATAGGTGACATGTAGCTCTGGCTTGCCCGCTCCACCCCGACCGGCCCAGCGACCAGACGCCGGTCGCGGTTTCCAGGCGCACGCCAAAGCCGGGTTCCTCGTGCAGGGTGCCTGCCGTGGATTCCAAACCGCCACTGTCAGCGCGCGAGAGCAGGTTTTCCAGCAGGCTCTGGCTGACCGGATGCGGATTGTCCCGCACCAGCGCGAGCAGGGCCGCACGCGCCGTCGGTGCGAGCACCTCGAGGTCGTCCGGATTGCGCAGCACGGGTGTTTCGAGCGTGAGCGTGCCAGTCTTGTCGAAGAGGAGCTTGCGGATGCGTCCGAGCCGCGGCCACAGGTCGGCCTCGCGCACAAACACGCCGAACCGACGCAACGCCACCGTGGCCATCTCGTCCGCCAGCGGAAAAGCCAGCCCCACCGCACACGGGCACGACACCACCAGCACGGCAGTCACGACGGCGAAAGTCCGCACCGGATCGTGCGTGCCCAGCCACCAGAAAACACCCGACAGGATCGCCGCGGCAAAAATCGCGATCAGGTAGCCGCCCACCACACGCTCCAGCATCCGGTGGCGGAACGCATCGCGTCCGGCTGGTTGCAGAAGCTTGGCGAGGAGCGATTCGCCCCAGCCTTGCACCGCGCGCAACTGCACCTCGCCGCGAACCAGCGACACCGCTCCCGCGGGAACGCGCCCGCCCTGCCGGTATTCGCGTGGATCGGCCTCCCCCGTGATCCACGCCGTGCCAAACGACGCCACGGACGATTCCAACTGCGCCTCGACCGGCACCACCTGGCCGGAACACACCCGGAACACATCGCCCGCGCGCAGGTTTTCCACCGGTTGCTCGACCGCTACACCCGAGGCGCCGAGCACACGCACCTTGTGCGGCCGCGCCTGCACGCTGAGCAAGCGGCGGCGGTTGCGTTCAACTGCAGCCACCTGTGCCCATCGGCCGACGAGCATCAGCAAAATGAACGCACCCACAAAATCGAAATACACATATTCCTCGCGACCCGACGCCCAGCCGTAGAACGAGCCCGCGTAGGCCCCGATGATGCCGATCGCAATCGGCAGGTCGATGTGCAGCACGCCGCTACGCAACGCCTGCCAGGCCCGCCCAAGGAAGTAGCTGCCCCCGGTGAGCAGGCTCAGCGTCGCGAAAGCCATCGCCAGCGTGCCGAACAGGTGCGCGTAGCGGAACGTCGCATCCATGCCGAAATACGCCGGCAGCGCGAACAGCATGATGTTCATCGAAAACGCCGCGCACAGTCCTACTCGACGCACCAGCAGCCGGCTCTCGGGCACCGCCGGTTCTTCACCCGGCGGACCGACAAGGTAGTTGAATGATTGCAATGCCCGCGCAAAACCCGATGCGTCGAACTCTCCCCGCGTCCAGCGCAACCGCATGCGCCCGAGCTGCGCATCGGTCTCGATGCCCAGTGCGCCCTTTTGCTGGTGGAACACTTTTTCGATGAGCCACACGCACCCCGCACAGGAGATGCCCTGCACTTCGAGCGTGAGCGCGGGCGTGCCGGGAATCTTTTCCGCTTCCGCCTGCAGTTCAGCCAGCCAGGCGTAATCGCGTGGCTGGAACACCACCTGGTCGACCGGTGCCACGACCGCATCGCGGATCTTGTAGTAGCCCTCCAGCCCATGCTCGTGCACGAGTCGGTAAACATACGAACATCCCGTGCAGCAGAACCCACTCTCGCGTGTGCGGTCGGTCGTCAGTGGCGTGCCGCAATGCCGGCAAAGGTGAACGGGGGCGGCTTGCGGGGCGCGCAGTCCACGCACTCGCACCATCGGGCTCACACCCCCGTTCACCAAATTATGCCGGAAATCGTCTTTCATGTCAGAAGCACACAAAGTCGCCCACACCGGGACCGCCGAGGCCGAGCGTGCCGCGCAACCGCCACACGAGCGCCGCCGCCACGGCGAGCGCGAGGGTGGTCTGGATGCGACTCAGCCAAACCGGCCCGAGCCGCACGCGGATGAGATGATAGTTGGCCTGCGCCAGCCACAGCAGCGGCACGGTGCCGAGCCCGAACGCGAGCAACGTCTCGGCACCCTTCAGCGCGGAACCCGACAGCAGCGCAAGCGACAGGAGGAAATACAATGGACCGCAGGGAAGCAGGGGCGTCGCGAATCCAAGCAACGCCGCCGCCCGCAGGCGCGAACCGCCCCGCAAGCGCATGGCCACGGCACTGTAAGCGCGACCCAGCAAGGGCAGACGCGGCAGGCGTTGATCAAAGCGCACCGCGACTGCGATGAAGAACAACACGAGCAGCCACGGCAGGTAGCGCATGGCGCTTTCGCCGATGAACGACAAGGGCACGCGGCCGATGCCACCCACCAACGCACCGAGCAAGGCGTAGCCGGCGAGACGCGTCACATGATAGATGGTGGCCACCGCATGCGGATCGGCCTCATCGCGCCGCGCAGGCATGAGCGAGCAGGCCAGCGGACCGCACATGCCGGCGCAGTGCAAACTCGTGACCAAGCCTGCGAGCAAAGCCGAGACCGGACCCGTGATGCCTGCCAGTTCGTGCGTCATGGCTTCGCCTCCTGCGTCGCAAGCGGCACGGTGCGCGCATCGATCTGCCGCGACGCGATGAACAGCGCGATCCAGAGCAGCGCGAGAAACAGAAAACCCGCGGCAACCCAGAGCCAGAGACCGAGGGAGGCCCCCGACTTACCCTGTAGGGTCGCCGCTTGCGGCGACCTCGTGCGCGAATTCTCCAGGTCGGCGCAAGCGCCGACCCTACAGGGTGCAGAGGTGGCCGGTTCAGCGCTCGATACCCTTTTCACGGTCTTCCTCCTCGAGCAGTTTCGGGTCAGGTCCCATGAATTCCACGGGACGCGACAGTTGATACGTGTGGGCCGCGTCATCGACACGGACAGTGAAATGGAACGGCCCGCTATAGCCCTTGCGATTCACGATGAGCACGAGCGGGCTGACCTGCTCGGCCAGCGGCCCGAGCGTCACGGGAGCGCGGAAACCCGTCTGTTGCACACCCTCGGGCACGCCTTCGGTTGATACGATGAACGTCGCCGGCTCGGTGCGCTTGTTGACGAGGCGCACCATGAACTGATTGCGCACATCATCGCGGTCCACGAAGTAGGCCGCACCGGTCATGCGATACACCATGAAGCCGGCGGGCTTGACGGTCGAAAACGCAAAGGTCGCGACGGCCACGCCGATCATGAGCAAAACAAAATAAACGATGGTGCGCGACCGGACCCAGCGAGTGATGCCACCGCCCAGACCGACGAAAGAATCGTAGCGAATGAGTCCGCGCGGACGTTCGATCCGGGTCATCACTTCGTCGCAGGCATCGATGCAGGCCGCGCAGCCGATGCACTCGAGTTGGAGGCCGTGGCGGATGTCGATGCCGGTCGGGCAGACCTGCACGCACCGGTTGCAATCGATGCAGGCGCCGGCATCGAGCGTGCCCAGCTTGCCCCGGGGCTCGCCGCGCTTCGTATCGTAACCGATGCCCATGGTGTGGTCGTCGGTGAGTGCCGACTGAAGCCGGCCGTAAGGGCAAACGACGATGCAGAGCTGTTCGCGGAACCAGGCGAAGTTGAAATACAGGATACCGGCGGCAATGAAGACGAAGAGAAACGCCGCCCAGTGCTCACCCGGAGCGTCGTGCATCATGTGCCAGACTTCGGGCAAACTCACGAAATAGCTCAGGAAGATGTGCGTGATGATCAGCGACACCACGATGTAGAGCGCGTGTTTCGCCACGCGCCGCGCCGCCTTGTTCACGGTGAGCGGCGCTGCCTTCAACGCGCGTCGCGCGGGCGCGTCGCCATCAAACCAGCGCTCAATCACGCGATAAACATGCTCCAGATAAACCGTCTGCGGGCACGCCCAGCCGCACCAAATGCGACCAAAGAGCGCGGTCAGGAAGAACAGCGCGAAACCCAGGCCGCTCACACCGAAGAACAGCAGCCACGTGTCCTGGGCCGCCAGGGTAAACCCGAAGAAGTGGAAACGGCTGCCGGCAATATCGAGGAATACCGCAGGATAGCCGTTCACCGGAATCCACGGCAGCGCCACGTAGAAGGCGATCAGCGCCCAGCCGCTCCAACGACGGGCGCGCGTGAAGCGTCCGTGAACGTCAGCGGGCTCGATGTCGCGACGCGAACCGTCGGTCGCGATGCTCGTGACCGAATCCACCGAAGGCCGCAGGCGTGTCTTCGGGCGTTTGGATTCCTGATTTTGGATTTTGGATGATTCGCTCATGCGTGGTTTGAGCGGGGTGTATTCAAAGTCTTCGGCAGTGGTTGCGGCTGTTGAGAACAACCCCACCCATCCCGCCCTGTCGGGCACCCCTCTTCATAGAGGGGACCTCCGCCGCGTGGTTCTAAAATCCCTTCTACCAAAAGGGATGGCGTGCAGCTCCGGGGTGTGTCGGTTGGTCATCATTTCGATTCCTCGACGACGATGGGGTCTCCTTTCTGGTGGAAGGACAGCAGGTAGGCGACGACCTCGGCGGTCTTCTTCTGGCCGAGCACGGGTTCCCAAGCGGGCATGCCCTTGGCAAGGACACCGGTTGAAACGGTGTGATAAATTTCCTTCGGCGTGCCGCCGTGAATCCAGGCATTGTCGACGAGATTGGGACCGACCGCGCCGGGATTCTCGGCCTTGCCCTTGAGGCTGGCCAAGTGACAGGCGGCGCAAAGCGAGATGTAGGTCTCCTTGCCGGCATCGGTGAAAACCGGGTTGCGGCTCATGTCCCAGAACAGGTCGTCGTTCGTGACATCGATGGACGCGGCCAGCTTGGTGGCGGCGATCTTCGCCATCTCGGCCTCCACCAACTCACCGTCGGACGGCATGACCTTCGCGACCATATGCGCGAACCAAAACACGATGGAGAACGCGATGGCGCCATAGAGTGTGTAGAGCCACCAGTTGGGCAGACGCTGGTCGAACTCCTGGATACCGTCGTAAACGTGCGGACGGATCTTCGGGCCGTTGCCTTCAGGCGGTTGGTTGGACGAGGAATGATTCATGGGCGGGAAGTGGTGGTGAACGGCGCTGTAAACTGCCGCCTGCCGCGCGCCGAAGCGAAGCGGCCACCAGGGAAGGTCATTCGTTTTCGAACGGCAGGTTGGCCATGCGTTTGCTTTCGGCGGGCTTCATGTGCGACGCGCGCCACGCGGCGACGAGATACACGAGCGACGCCACGGCGAGGGCGACGACGGGAAAGATGAGCTGCCAGTCTTCGTAGATGATGCGGCGGAGCATGGGAGGATTGGGTTGAAGTAGTGAGTGGCGAGTAGTGGCCAGTGAGTGGAAGGGATGCGGGTGCCGGTATGCTCGCTACTGGTTACCCGCTATTTTGCTTTCGGTGGGTTCCCACTTTTTGCCGAGCGACTGCAGGTAGGCGATGAGGGCGACGATCTCCTTGTCGGGCTCGGTGTAGCGGCCTTGGTCGCGGAGTTCCGTGGCGATCTGTTTGGCCTGCGCTTTCGCGAGGGCGTCGATCTCCGCTGGTGACCAGTTGGGGAACGGCACGCCGAGGGTGCGTTGCACGCGGATCTTTGAGCTGAGCGCGGCGTAATCGGTGTTCTTCTCGTGCATCCACGCGTAGGACGGCATGTTCGAACCTGTCGAGATGGCGCGCGGATCGCGCATGTGGTCGAAGTGCCAGGCGTGATTATATTTGCCGCCAACGCGGGCCAGATCCGGACCGGTGCGCTTTGAACCCCATTGATACGGGTGATCCCAGATGGACTCGCCGAGACGGGAATAATCACCGTAACGCATCACGTCGGGCACCAGCGTGCGAATCATCTGCGAGTGGCAGGTGTAGCAACCTTCGCTGACGTAGATGTCGCGACCGGCCAGTTCGAGCGGCGTGTAAGTCTGCGCGACGCGATCCTCGGTCTGGAGCCGGCGCTCAATGGTAAGCATCGGGATGATCTGGATCAGGCCGCCCACCGCGACGGCGAGGAAGGTCAGCACCGTGAACGGCAGCGCGTTCACGAGCAGCTTGTCATACCAGTCGCCCCAAGCCTTGCCGCGGCTCTGGAAATGGCCGATGGCGAGCAACACGCAGAAGGCGGTCGCGATGAGGCCGAGGATGTTCAGCCAGCCGCTGGTGAACATCCACAGGAAGGCGGCGAACAGGCCGAGTGTCGTGAAGACAACCGGGGCGTTGAAGATCGTGGCTCCGGCGCTGAGTCGGTCTTCGTCGGTGCGCTTCTCCGCGAAAACTTCCATCGCACCGTTGACCGCCTGGGCGCCACGGATCGAGCGCCAGATGTTCCAGCCCATGATGAGGAAGCCGGCGAGGTAGGCGGCTCCACCGACCACGCGCAACAGCATCAGGATACGGATCGAGTTCAGCGTCTCGATGAAGTTCGGATACTTCAGGATGGTGCCGCCCTCGATCGTGGCGTTGAGCATGAGGCCCTGGCCGATGCCCGAAGCCCACATGGCCGCAACGTAGAGCAGGATGCCGAACATCCCGAGCCAGAAGTGAAGATTGGCGAGCGACTCGGAATGGAGCTTCGTCTTCCAGAGGCGCGGCACGAGCCAGTAGAACATGCCGGCCGCCATGAAGCCGTTCCAACCGAGCGCGCCGGCGTGAACGTGGCCGATGATCCAATCGGTGTAGTGACCGAGCGCATTGACGGACTTGATGGACAGCAACGGCCCCTCGAAGGTCGCCATGCCATAGAAAGTGACGCCCGCAGCGAAGAACTTGATGACGGGATCGGTGCGGAGCTTGCCCCACGCGCCGCGCAGCGTGAGCAGGCCGTTGAGCATGCCGCCCCACGACGGCGCCCAGAGCATCAGCGAGAATGTCATGCCGAGCAACTGAAGCCAGTTGGGCAGCGCGGTATTAAGGAGATGGTGCGGGCCGGCCCAGATGTAGAGAAACACGAGCGACCAAAAGTGGATTACCGACAACCGATACGAGTAAACCGGCCGCTCCGCCGCCTTCGGCAGAAAGTAATACATGATGCCAAGAATCGGCGTGGTGAGGAAGAACGCCACGGCGTTGTGCCCATACCACCACTGCACGAGGCCGTCCTGCACGCCGCCGAAGACCGGGTAACTGTGCACGAGCGAAGTGGGCAGCGAGAGGTGGTTGACGATGTAGAGCATCGCCACGGTGATGATTGTCCCGATGTAGAACCAAATGGCGACGTAGAGGGATTTCTCGTGGCGCTTGGCGAGCGTCCAAAAGAAGTTCACGGCGAACACGACCCAGATGACGGCAACAGCGATGTTGATGGGCCAGATGAGCTCGGCGTATTCCTTGCCGCGCGTCAGTCCGAGCGGGAGCGTGATGGCCGCCGCCACAATGATGAGCTGCCAGCCCCAGAAATGCAGGTTGGAGAGGAAATCGCTCGCGAGACGGGCCCTCACCAAGCGTTGCGTCGAGTAATAGATGCCCGCGAACATCATGTTGCCGACGAACGCGAAGATGACCGCGTTGGTATGCAGCGGGCGCAGGCGGCCGAAGCTCAGCCATTGCTGGCCGAAGTTGGCCTGCCAGAAATTAAGCTGGGTGGCGATGAGCACGCCGACGAGCATGCCCACGGCGCCCCAGATGACGGCCGCGAGCAGGAATTGCCGCACGACCTTGTCGTTGAACTCGATGGTGATTTTTTGACCTGTCGTCATGGATGAGTTGCGAGGAAACTAGAAATAGTCGTCGGCGTTGACGGGCTGCGACAGCGCCGCGCCGGCGGGACGACCCGAGGAATGCGGCGGTTTGGCCGGAAAAGACGGTGCGCACGGACGCGAAGTCTCGTCCGCGAGCGGCAGGAGCGAATCGCGCTCAGGGCTGGAAAACGGACGGCGCCGCTGCTCGCGGGCAAACAGCACCACAAAGAGTGCGACGAGGAGCAGACTGAGGAATACGGTAAGTGGAATGACAGACATGGCGTGGAGAATGTCTGCCCCAGCCTATCGGATAACGCGCAACACCGGCTGCGCATTTCTTGCGGTTGACAGGGCGAGCCTTGGCAATTTGCGCACCGTCGTCCTGATCGGTGCGGTGTGGCGCAGGCGTTCGCGAGCGGCGAACCAGAACTCCTGGTCGCGACCCTCGGGCCGGCCGGCCTCCTCCCAGAGGAAATAGGCCGCCCGCTGGATATCCTTTTCCGCCGGTTCCAGCGGGTGCAGAGGATGGATGCGCGAGATCATGCCCACAGGGTAAACCCATGCGCCACAGGCCGCTCCGCGCTGCTTGGCCTTCGATGCGCGGGACTTGTCCAAGATATGCGCAGACCCCGCCAAGCGTTGCGGCGCAGAGCCCAGTGGTCTGTGGCATCATGGGGCCGTGACTCCCATCTCCGTCCAGTGCCTGGCCGGGCTGTGTCCCGCCATCAAGAAGGAGTGGGCCGACCTGCTTCGCGGCGAGCCGACCATTACCCCACTCGGCCGACCGGACACGCTCGTCTATCTCATGGACGCCACCCTTGCACAGCTGTTCGCGGGGCTGGAAGCCAAGTCAACGCGTCAGTGGCTCAAGGGTTGCGAACCGTTGGTCGGTCCGGCGCACAACTACTGCGCTTGCGGATTAAACCCGTTGTTAAAGTATTTCACGACCGGTGAACTGGCGCTGCGAGCCGCGGCCGGTGCGCAACTGGGCGCGGAGATCGAAGAGGTGCTGCTGCGTTTCCGCGCACTGGCCCAGCAGGAAATCGAAACACTTTGTTCCGTCTGCCAGCACAAGGGTGTTCCGGGCTGCTGCGAAATGGCCTCGAGCCGGGTCTCGCATTCGCACCACCCGCACCACTCCCATTCCCACTCACACCGCCGCTGATTGGCGCTGGAGCTTTTCGCGCCAGAGGGTCGGCGCCTCGCCGGCAATCTTGCGGAACACGCGGTTGAACTGCGACAGCGACTGGAATCCGGCCTCGTAAGCGGCCTCGCTGATGCGCTTGTGCGGGTTGAGCAGGAGATTCTTCACCTTCTCGACACGCACGCGCGCGAGATAATCGGTGAAGGTCAGGCCGGTGGCCTGCTTGAACATCTTGCAGAAGTAGAACGCGCTGGTGTTCACCGCGCCGGCGACCTGGCGGAGCGACATCTCCTCGTGCTGGTGCTCGGCGATGTAAACCTTGGCGCGCGTGATCATGGGAGACTCTGCCTGCTTGGAGGCCACCATGAGCTGGTTGCTGAGCGAGGCAAGGTGCTGGGCGAAAATGGTGAGCAGGCGCAGCACGGCCTCGTATTGTTTCTTATCCAGCACGCGAGTCTGGTAGTAGGCCTCCTCAAGCTTCTTCAGGTCGGAGTCCACGCCATAATTGATAAGCTCGCGGGTGACCTTCTTGAATTCGCGGGAATTGGGCTTATGCAGGAGGATCTGTCCGGTCTGGAGGAAGGCCACGAGGTTCTCCCCCACCCGCACCGGCACGGCGGAATCACAGAGGCCGGCGAAACACTTGAGCGTTTTCGGTTCCATGCGGGCCTCCTCCTCGACTTTGCGCTGGAGCTGGAGACAGGCGGCGCAGGTCTGGTTGGTCTTGGCCATCAGGGCACAGAACGGCGCTTCCTTCGGATCGTTGTGATGCGGAAGGTCGAAGGCCTCGATGGGCCGCAGGTTGATGGGCAGACCGGTGGTCTCGCGGAAGGCTTTCTCGTAATCCTTGAAAATCTCCGATTCGCGAAGCTGGCGGACCAGTTCCCGGCTGTGGCGGGCGTTGTCTGATGGCGTAACCACGCGCCCATACAAGCGTTCTGTCATACGGGTGCAAATACGATATTGCACGTCCGCACCGTCACCAGTGCGGCTAAGCAAGCCTAGCAGCGTTCTTTCTAGGTTTTTCGGGCGGTTCGGCGGCCGGCGGGAGGCACCACCATCACCGGGCAGGGTGCTTTCTTCAACACGCCGTGGGTCGTGCTGCCGACCAGCAGGTCGTAGATTGCTCCATGACCGTGCGTGCCCATTACAATACAGCTCGCGCGGGTTGAGGCCGCCTTGGCCAGGATGGCCGTCACCGGGGCGCCGGCGCGCTGCACGGCGGAAACACGCACGCCGCGCTTTTCGCAGCGGTGCTCCAGCGCCCGCAGCTTGCGGGTGGCGATCTTCTTCGCGGCGCCCACGAGCTCCGTCAGCTGGCCATCGTCAAACGCATACACTTCGCTCATCATCACCGGGGGCGGTTGGACAACGTGCAGGAGGATGAGCCTGGCCCCGGTCAGCGCGGCCAGATCACAGGCCGTGTCGCACACCCGCACCGTTGCCGGGGAGAGGTCGAGGGGAACGAGGATCGTTTTCATGAACCCAGTATACTCACGACCGCGCCAATGGCATACGCGAATATTGCCGGGTAGCGGGCGACAGTTGCGCGACGTCGTGCAATCAATTCTCCGTTTCAGCCCCCGGCCGGATGCCTGATCGTGCAACGCCAGCCAGCCGGCTCCAGCGCGGTGCTCTGAAAAGTTAGTCCCAACGCGGTCAACGCCGCGTCCAATTCCGGATCGGGCGCCGGCAGATCAGCCTGCAACGCCGCGCCTTCGGGGAGACCATGCGCGAGCAAGCGCACCCGTTCGCGAGCCTCGTGCACCGGCAGCTCCCGATAATCGAGTTGCAGCGACAAGAGCAGGTCTTCGTCTCCAGCCGCCGGTGACAACGGCCCGCAGCCACCAGCCTGCGCGGGATCGAACCCAATTGGGTCGACGCGCAAACGCGTCAACCGCACGGCAAATCCGCCGCGTGGCGGTTCAATTTCCCGCCAATCGCAACAGTTGGGGACGAGCTGCTCGAACTGGCGTCGCAACGGCTCCGGCCGGTGGTCGTTCAGCAGCACGAAGCTTTCGCCCACGCGCAACTTCGCCCATCGTTGAAAGATGAGCGGATGTTTGCCCGCGCACGGCAGCGCGCGAGCATCAAGCACATCCGACAACAAGTCGTTCATGCCTGCGGCTCAGCCGGCGGCAGCGACCGCGGCGAGGGCGCGCGGGAACATCACATTGTTCTCCTTGTGCACGTGACGGAACAGATCGCTCTCGAAACGGGCCAGCCCATCGAGCAACGCACGGTGGGTGTTGCAGGCTTCGTCGTCGGGCGTAAAACCGTCGGTCAGCTCGCGCAGACGTTCAGTGGCCCGGCCGGCGTCGTCGTGTTCGGCCTCCATCTGACGGATGGGATTGGCAATGGAGGAAGCGAATTCCCCCAGTTGTCCGGCATCGATCTGACGCACGAGCGGGAAAAGAATCTGCTCTTCCTTGTGCATGTGGCTGAACATTTCCTGGGCAAGGGATACAACCGTATCCGCCATTTCGGGAAGTCGCGGGTCGCGATGCCCGTGCTTGTAAGCCACACGTTGTGCCATCTCGACCAACCGCGGCAGTTCTTCCTTTAGGTAGGCATGGTGTGTCCGTTCGATGTGGTCGGCCAGATCGGTCAGGGACATGCCCGCGGCATCCACCTCGACGGGCGCAGCGGCGAGGGCTGCAGCGGCTGCTTCGACCATGGCGATCACGGTCGTGACGGCGAGGCCACGGCTTTCGCTCGCGGTCGCAAGGCTCTGTTTTCCGCCGCAACAGAAATCAATGCGGAGTTCCTGAAAAAGCCGGGCGAGGCCGGGACAGGCGGCGACGAGTTCGCCGATACGGGTGTCGGGAGTGATTTTTGGCAGGGTCGTGGTGCTCATGGTGAGTCCCACTCTACCCTGCCGGCGACCGGCGCGCCTTGACGCGGGTCAAGGCGGCGGAAAATTCCCGCCGCCGTGCATCGCGATAATCTGGCGGAGACGCCGGCCGATGCCCTCGGCCAGAGCGATCAATTCTCCGGCCTCGCGTGGCGGCAGATGCGCGCGACAATGCCGTGCCCACAACCCAAGCCAGGCTTCGAAATGCTTCTCCTCCAAACCGAGCGGAACATGTTTGAACGGCATGGCCCCGGAGTAGCGAGCCGGGCCGCCCGTCGCGCCCGACCAGAAGTCGGCGATCTTCTCCAAATGGGCCGGCCAGTCCTGGATGTGCGCGGCAAAGATCGGCGCAATCTCCTGGTGCTGCCGCACGTCGGCGTAGAAATACCGCAGCAAATGCATCAGCCGGGGACGGCCGCCGAGGCGGTCAAACAGGGAGGAAGGTGGCGTGGATTCGGTCATGGCAAGGGTGCGGACTCAGGATGCCGCAAAAATCCGGCGGCGGCCTTGAGGCGGGTCAAGTTTTCGCAGCCCGGGCGAAGCATGCAAACCCACAAAACACCCTGGGCGTCATTCCGAGCGCCGCGAAAAATCCATCAGGATTCACGCCACACGGCAAAGGAAGCGATGCTCGGCTTGGATCCTTCGCTGCGCTGCCAGTAAAGATCCTCGGGGCAAGCCCCGAGGCATTGGATCGAAGCGTCTCAACCTGGAGCCGGCCCGCCCTTCAGCCACAGCGCAGGCTGGGCGACTGATCCGGGGAATCCAGCAGGATTCGACCGGACGGGCCGGTCTGTCCAAGCCCGGGGCGAGGGCGCCCCGACTCCAGTTCAATCCAAGCCGGAGCAAGCTCCGGGGTATTGGACCCAAAGGGAATAAACTCCCCGGTTTGTCATCCTGAACGAAGTGAAGGATCCAAGATCATGTCCGCCCTCGGTTGTGCTGCTGGATCCTTCGCCCGGCTCAGGATGACGGCAGGGATGTTCATGGGTGGTCGCACCCAAGCAGGCTCCGGCTTGCTCTTTCGGCTCAGGATGACAAACCGGGTTTGAAGCCGCGTCTCAGCCTTCGCCGAGATTGCGGCGCAACATCGCCTCGAGCCGCAAGGCATCATGCACCGCAATGCTCTTCGCCGCAACCGATATGAGCTTTTCGTCGCGCAGGCGCGCGAGCGTGCGGGAAAGCGTTTCGCTGCTCGTGCCGAGTTCGGCTGCGAGCACGCGCTTGGTGCCCGGGAGCTGGATCTCGCCGGCTTTGGCGCCGCGGTGGTGTTTCACCAGCCAGTTGAGCAGGCGCGTCTCGACATCCTTGAGGGTGAGGTCGTCGAGCGCGCCGACCAGCACGCGCAGGTGCGCGCTCATCGAACCGAGCATTCGCAACGCGAGGTCCGGACGACGACCGATCAGATCGAGAATGGGCGCCTTGGGAATCAACATCACCGTGGAAGGCTCCACGGCGCGCGCGTTCGCCGGGTAGCCCGTCGGCGCGGCCAGCGCGGCCTCGGCGAAGGATTCCCCGGCCCGAAAGACGTGGATGACCTGCTCCTTGCCCACCGCACTCACGCGGTGGACATTGATCGCGCCGGTCTGCACGACGTAGAATCCGCGCGACGGTTCACCCTCGTGAAAAAGCGTGTCGTCCTTGGCCAGTCGCAGCATCTGGGTGAAACCCGCAATCGTCGTCAGGTCCTCGGCGGAAAGCCCGGAAAAAAGCTGGCAGCAGCGCAGCGAACTGACCAATCCGGTGAGCTTGAGGTCGGCGGGTCGTGACACGGTCGGCATTGTTCGGAAAGCTGCACGGATTTTTTCGCGGAGTCGCGCCTTATTTGTTTCGCCGCAGGCGACTTGACCGCCGGGCTTCGTGTCGCGCATGACTTGTTCATGCAAGGACACGAACTGCTTGGAACGATCAACAGCCTGCGCGCGGAATGCGTGGCCGCCGTGCTGCGTCACGCGGCCCGCCACCCGATCCTCGATCCGCGGCAACCGCTCGCCGCCGAACTGACCGCCGAGGGCCGGCAGCACGCGGAGGAATTCGGCGCCCGCATCACCGGATTCGACCGGTTGCGGCTGTTCCACAGTCCGGTCAAACGCTGCCAGCAAACCGCCGAGTGCGTGGCGGCGGGGGCGGCACGCGCGGGGCTCGCCGTCGAGATCCTGGGTGCCCAGCCCGAACTCGGCGTTGCCTACATCCTTGACCAGGTTGAAACGGGCCGGATGAGCGGACTGCACGGTGAACACTTCGTGCGACTCTGGTTCACCAACCAGGTCCCGGAACTTCTGATCCGGCGCGCACCCGACATCATCGGCAACAAGCTCACCTACCTGCTCGCCAAACTGCAGGAGCCGGCGACCGGCCGACGGCTCGACCTGCACATTTCGCATGACTGGAACATCCTCATTCTGCGCGAACTGCTGCTGGGCGTGCGACATGAGGACGCAGGCTGGGCGTCGTTTCTCGACGGCGTCGCTTTCACCATCGAAGCGACCGCGCTCCGGGCCTTCTACCGCGAACGTGGGGCCGTGGTCGAAGCGGAGAAAATCGTGAAATCGATCATCGGGCGCCTGTGATCTAAAAATTTTTTAGAGTTCGCGAATACCTTGCACACCCGTCGCTTCGCGCCACCCCTCTTCATGGAGGGGATCCAAATCCACGCTGACGAAATGCCGATTTCATCTGTCATCGCGAGTCCGGCGCAGCCGGACGTGGCGATCCATCTGACTTAAGCTGGATTGCTTCGGCTCCCGCGTTTGCGGGAGCCTCGCAATGACAGGAAAGAGGCCTGATGTTCGGCGACAAAATTCCCTTCTTTGAAGAGGGGGGTGCCGGCAGGGCGGGGTGCGTGTTCAGTTTACGAATGGAACGAAACTTCGTTGTCGATCTGATCGACACTTTACGATCCGTCGGTCTTTGCCGCCGGTGGTGTCGCCTGCGTGATGAGAATCGTCAGGTCCTCGACCGCGCGCACGGCGTGCGGCAGCTTGGGCGGCATGTGCAGCAGATCACCCGCAGTCATGCGCTGCTTGCGATCGGGAAACGTGAACTCGCATACGCCCGCGAGCACCTGCACGAGCGCGCGTGCGGGCGTGGTGTGCTCGGAAAGTTCCTGCCCGGCGGCGAAACGGAAGAGCGTGACGCGCAAACCGGGCGCGGTGAGCACAGCCTGGCTGACGATGCCATGGGCGACATTTTGAGCGGGCGCCGCCAGCGGGCAGACGGCGGCCTGGTCATTAGGAAGGAGGGCGGCGGGCATGGGAAAAGGATTCAGGGTTGAAAGAAGGGAAATCCGCCAAGGCGCGCGCTGGCGCCAGCGAGCACGAAGAGAACGGAAAACACGGTGACGCCCACGATGTGCCAGGCCATCACCGGGAGGTTGTGGTCGTTGAGACGCGGAATGACGCGGGTTTTCGCATGGATCGCCAGCGCGGCGGTTCCGGCTAGGCAGAGCAATTTGACGTGAACGATGTGCGCCAGCGGCGCATCGCTGAACCAGTTCGAGGGCGAACCAAGCAACCGATGCGCGAGCCACAGGCCGGTGACGATTTGCACGGCCAAAGCGGGCATGCCGACGCGTTCGTAGCCCTGCTCAAAATCGGTCAGAATGGACGCGCGTTTCTGTCGCAACGCCCGCGGCAACACCGTGGTGGCCAGCACGAGGTGTCCGCCTGTCCATAGCGTAGCGCCAAGGACGTGGAGCGTCAGCAGGATGTAATAAAGTGTGGTGTTCATGGCGTGGCGAACGCCCCCACCCTAGCCCAAGGCCGCTCCGTGCGCCTTGATGCAGGTCATGCCTTCCGCAAATCCCGCCCGGGGGGCCAAAGCAGCGCCACCCCCATGACGAGAACGGCAGACGCCACCCATAACGGCAAGGGCAACGGCCAGGTCCACGCCGGCAAACCCAGCAGCGCCGCGAGGGCCGGCGCAACGAGCAGGAACTCCGAAGCCGCCGTGCCTGCGAGCAGCAACGTCACTCCCACCCGCAGCCGCGCACCGGTTGGCAACCAGCCCTGATCGTGCGCCCAGATGAGCAGACCGGGCGTGACGAGACCCAGAAAAACCAGATGCAGGAACGCGATCGCTACGAAACGCTGCTGGGTAAGCTCGGCGAGACCGGGCCACGGCCCGATGAGATGCAGCGCGTGTTTAAGCAGCCAAGCACCAACCGCCACCACGGCCAGCGCCCTCATCGCGTTAATCGCCGGCCATGGCACACCCCGCACGGCGCGAATAAAGCGCGCCGCACCGACAGCCTGCATCACACCGCCCGTGACAGCGATCCAACCAAAAAAGGCGGGTGGCTGACACCAGAGGGTGGACAGCGCGAAGGCCAGCAGTCCGCCGACGCCGAGCCACCACGCGGCCCCGGTTGCAGCGACCGTGTCCACGCGCCAGCCCTGCTCTTCCGCGCGTTGGAGCAGCAGCGCCTGCAGGAAAAACGGAAACCAGCCGTTGTATTGGCAGTGCAGGTAGAAATAGATCGCGAGCGTGTAAGCGGGCGACTCGCGCAGGCCCAACGCCGGAAGCACACCCAGCGCGAGCGGGCCGGCGCCCGACAACAACATGAACGCCAGCGCCAGCCGCAGGTGAACGCGCGCCGCCGGTGCCGCCCGGCTGCGGCGCCAGAGTTTCATCGCAAACACGAACGCGGCGACCATGTGCAGCGTGGAAAACGCGATGCTGGCCGGAGCATAGCCTTGGAATGGAAACGTCACCAGCATGCCCGCCACCGCGAGCTGCATGGTCCACCACAGCCGGTCGTAGCCGCGCGTTTCCGACCCAGGCACGAAATGCCGGAGCGCCGCTACGAAGAATGCGTTGAAGACCCAGCCCAGAAACGCGACGTGCGAGTGCGCGTGCAGTATATCCGCGTAACCGAGCGTGGTCCACGGCCACACCCATTGGAGCCGAAGCCCGAGACCGATCAGCACGGACACGAGCAGAAAAGCCCACGCGACACGAAAGCGCCGCGCCAGCTCCGCGTCGGTTGAAACCGCGGGTGGCGAAAGCAGGTCCACGTTATCGCCTCGCTCCCACGCGACTACTTCAACGCGCCGGCCCCACCGCCGCCGGCCGGCCTGGCCTCCTTCGCGACGGCGATCTCGCCCTGGCGGGCGTAGTCGATCGCCTCGCCGAGGATGC
Organism: Opitutales bacterium; assembly: GCA_044507675.1. Lineage (GTDB taxonomy): Bacteria > Verrucomicrobiota > Verrucomicrobiia > Opitutales > Opitutaceae > Lacunisphaera. The sequence continues at coordinate 54,692 of JBIQJF010000024.1, forward strand.
GCGCGGCCTCCTGCGGGGCGTGGAAGCCCATGGAGTTTTCCGCGGCGACGAAATCGAGGCGCCACTGCGCCTTGCGATGGAAGTCGCGGGCGGTCTTGAGCTGTTCGTCGGTCGCGCCGGCCTTTTGTGCCGCACCGATGGCGTGGATGAGCGCGACAGTGGCCTCTTCCGCGCGGGTGAGAAGCGCGGCGTTGCGGTTCTGCACGGTGAGCGCGCGCGCCATGATTTCCTTCTCCGGGATGCGATGGCAGGTCTGGCAGGATTCGGCGACGTTCAACAGCGGCGAGCGCACATGATGGTTGCTGACCTTGATGGCGCCCTCGCGCACGTAGGGCATGTGGCAGTCGGCGCACGAGACGCCGCTGCGGGCGTGGATGCCCTGGCTCCACATCTCAAACTCGGGATGCTGCGCCTTCAGCAGCTTCGCGCCGCTTTCGGCGTGGGTCCAGTCGGTGTGCCCGGTCTCGTTGTAGTAGGCCTCCATCTGCTCGACCTTGAGGCCCTTGTCCCACGGATAATTCACGAGCTTGTGCGGGCCCTCGAAGTTGTATTCGACGTGGCACTGCGCGCAGACCAAGGAGCGCATCTCCTGGCGGGTGGCGAGGAGGTTGGGTTCGTAGTCGCCTTGGCGTCCGTCGCGACGCCAGCGCTCGATGCTCGGAAGGTGCGGCGTGGCCTCGTTGGACCCGGCCAGGGCCCGGATGCCGTTGATGAAGGCCGGGCGGCTCACGCGCAGGTTCATCGTCTCGGCGTCGTGGCAATCGATGCACGACACCGGATGTGCCACCAACTTGCGGGCCTCGGCAAAGGGCAGCGGGCTGATCTGTTCAAAGCCCTTCTGGATCTGCGCCTCGCGATGCTCGCGCCCGGCCGGGATGCCGGCGGCGATGCCCGCGGCGATGTAGGCGGGCAGCGCGGAGGAATGGCAGTGCAGGCAGGAACCGGGCTGCTGGAAGCGGGTGACCCGTTCGGTCTCATCCTGGTCACTGAGCATGTAGGCGTGGCCGCGCTCCTCGCGGTAATCGACGCCGAAGGGATAGCCGGCAAAAAGCGTGCGGTAGAGCGGGAATTCATCGAGCCGCTGGAAGGCCTCGCTGCCGCCGTGGCTCGTGCGCTCGGTGTCCACGGTGCGTTTGTAGCTGTCGTATTGCCGCGGGTAGTTCTTCCCCCACAACGCGGGGTCCGTGGTGTTCTCGTCCACTTCCACGACCCGGAAGACGTGCTGGGTGGCCTCGGCCTTTCGCTCCACGATGTTCTGGTAGAGCATCAGGGTAAGGAAAGTGGCGCCAGCGGTGCCGGCGAGAATCGCGATGAGCGCCCAGGTGGCGAGGCCACGCTGACGGGGATCGGGGGAGGTTTTCATAACGGGAGGGGAAGGCTGTTTTGCTGAACCACGAATGAACAAGAAGGCACACGAAGGCGCAGCGCACTCTCGCTGCCGTCATCCTGAGCCGGGCGAAGGATCCAGGTGAGCGGCGTGAACTGCGGCTTTCCCTGGGATCCTTCGCCCGGCTCAGGATGACGATGCAGGAGTCCGGCATTCATTCGTGTCCAATCGTGCTCATTCGCGGTTGGTTGCCGATAGAAAGTTTCACTTCAGCGGCCCGTGGCCGACTTCGCGGTGGCAGTGGAGGCAGTCGAGCATCTTCTGCGGGTCGCCGGGATGCGTGTTGATGCCGCCCACCAGGGCCTGGTGGCAGGTGACGCAGTTCTCCTGAAGCACAGCGATGTTTTTCTGCCGGATCATGATCGGCTCGTGGAAATCCTGCAGCGTGAAACCCTTCGAGTGCCAGAAACCGTTCTCGGCCTTGCTGAGATATTTCGGAATGAAGCTGTGGGGCGTGTGGCAGTCGTTGCAAGTGGCGACGTCCTGGTGCGGACCCTTCAGCCAGCCGTCATATTGCTCGCGCATGATGTGGCAGTTCACGCAAGCCGCCGGGTCGTTGGAGAAATACGACAGCCCGTGCGCATAGGTGAAGGTATAACCCCCGAGACCGGCAAACAGTCCCAGCGTGGAGGCGATGGCCACGAGCAACAGCGTGCGAGTGCGGGGCGAAGGGAGCGTCATGACCGGACGGAACGCGCCCAATCTGGGCGGCGTCGCGCGCTTCGCCAAGCCTGAACGAAAGAATCGTCCGGCCCCGTCGCCGGATTTTATTCCCTCCAGAAATTCACGGCCCACGCACCGTCGGCGCGTCGCTCCAACGAAGAGGCGAAACCCTCGCTCTTCAGCAGCTCGATGAGCGGCGCGGGCATGAAGGGTGCGATGATCGTCACGCCCTGCCCCGCCGCCAGCGCGTCCACGCGCGAGCGGATGGCCGCGAAGGGTTCCTCTCCACGCGAGAGCAGCGGGCGGACGTCAAAGGTTTTGAAACTGGTCGGTTTCATACGTGTGGATTGGCTTCGGGCCCTACTTTACACGCGGCGTCGGAACGCCGCCTTGATGCAGGTCATGACTCGGCCGAATGCTCATGGCGTCCAAACAAAACCCGCTTCGGGTTCGTAGGCGAGCACATGCTGGCGACGCTCCGTCGCGGTCCAAGTCGCTCTCCACCGCCGGGGTTCGCCACCTTTTGCAGGTGAATCCGACCACAGTTCGACCGTTGCTCCCTGTTCGCCCGGCGCGAGTCGCACGCGCAATTCTCCCACCGACACGCCATCGGCGGACAGCCCTTTCGGTCGAACTACGTGCTCCTCGATTCGCCCGTTGATTTCCAAGCGAACGACCACCGGCTGCCGCGCACGCTTCAAAGGCATCGCCGCGCGCATGTGAATCGGCCGCTTGTCGTCAGCCGGCGATTCGACAGCAGCATCGGCCTCCACCCAATCGCCGTAGGCACGAAACATGAAGACGAACTCCGGTGCCGTCGGCGCGGGATTGCGGAATGGCGCGTTGCTCAATCCCAGCAACAGTGCCAACCCAACCGTCACGACTGCCAGCGCCGCCAACCAGCCTAAGCGCCGGTCGCGCGCGGGCGAATCTGACTTGGCGGGAGTTTCATCTGCCGTGAGAAGCAGTTTCGCCCTCGCCGCCAAAAGATGCGGCCGGATCGGATCAAAATCCACGTGTGCGACGCGGTGTGGATCGGCACGATTGGGTCGGAGAATGGGCTCGCGCGTGCCGGCGAGGCGCGCGGGCATCCAGAGATTGCCCTCGCGTCCGAACGCTTCGGCCGAACCACAACCCACGATGAGCACGGCAGCAGCGCCCTTCGCCATGAGCCGTTCGATGAGCTTCGGTTCGACCCAGCCTGAACACGGCACCGGGCGAACCGTATAGCCGGGCAACCGTCGCGCCCAGCCGACGTGGTCGAAGAGCTCCCATCCGCCATCGCCCTGCGCGCAAACAAACGCAATCGCCGGTCGGGCGCCGCTCGCATGCTCCTTGACGACGAATTCCTCCAGTTCGCGTCCCACCCGACGCGCATCGAACCACGACAGCCCGATACCCTGCGTATCGCACGCCCCCGCACAGATGCCGCAACCGATACAACGATCGGGGTCCACCTGAGCCTGCGAAGGAAACGGTTTCCCGTCCGTGCGTGGCACCATCGTGATCGCGCCGAAAGGACAGTCATGCGAACAAAGCGTGCAGGCAAAACAGCGCGAGACATCCACCGTCGCTTGGAATGTTGCGCGCGGACGGCGTCGCGCCAGCCACCACGGCACGGTCACGAGCGCGAGCCCGCTCAAGCCCGCCGACAGCCACAAACCCGGACCGCTCAACCGGGCCGTAAGCTGCAACGGCCACAAATACCACCAGTCCATCGAAAACACCGCGGGTTTCACCGCCAGTCGCGCCGGCTCGGCATTGGTCGCGGGCAGGATGAGCGCCGCGGCGATCACGGCGATGGTCAGTCCTGCAATGAGCCGCTTGTCGGGCAACAAACTCGCGCGACTCAGTCGGGCAAGATGCAACGCGAGACCGCCGGTGATGGCGAGCGGCAGCACCATGTGCAGGAAGAACACGACGAAGAACAGCAACGACGGCACGGTTTCGTCGCGATTGAAGAGCGGCAGCATTGGCTCGCCGAAGACCGGCAACACATCCACCGCTTTCATCGTGCCCGTGGCCACGAGCTGCGCGCGCTCGTCCCAGACGAGCCAGTAGCCGGTCCACCCAATGAGCCAGATAAGCCCGAGCATCGCCAAGCCGCTCGCCCAAGCCAGCCAACGCGGCCCCGCAAACTTCTGGGCGAACAGCGTGCGCGCCGCATGCAGCAGCACGAGAAGCACCGTGAGATCGGAGGAATAGCGGTGCACGCTGCGCACGATGCCGCCGAGCGATCGCGGCCCCAACTCCGCCAGCGACGACCACGCCGACTGCACGCTGGCCGAATACCAAATCAACATCAGCACGCCCGACAGCGTCGCGAGCAGCAGCATGGCATTGGCCGCCGGTCCGAGTTGCGCCAACGGATTCATTGCCCGCGGCCATGCGCGTTCGATCAGCGTGTCGAGCCGCGCGAGTCCCGCCTCGCCCGCCGCGAACACCCGCGCCCCCCGCACCGGCGGTGGCGGCGGTGCCGCCCCCGGCACCGGGCCGCCCCACAGATTGTCGGCCAACGCCTCGCAATCGGGCTCAGGATGCGGATGCCCACTCATGCCTCACCTCCCGCCGCCCACCCCATGCACAAATAACCTAATAGGTTAGTTGTGCATGGGGCGGACAAGGCATTAAAAATAGCGGGATGCCAGGCTTGGCATGGGACTGCCGCCCCACAGGGCAAGGACTCACGGATCGGGTGAACCGTGCCGCAAACTGGATGCCGCGCGTTCATTCGCGGAGGAGGTGCAGGAGACCGTCGCGCAACCAGGCGCGATGGCGCGGATCGAGCGTGAAGCGGAAGGCGATATGACCCTCGCGATCAACCAGGAGAAAAAGATTCGCGTGATTCAGGACCCCCGTCTCGGGATCGCGACTGACGGAAAACTGCAGGCTCTTGAGCAAATCGCGCATTTCGTCGGGCCGCTCGCCGTTGACGTAGCGGAATTCGGGAAACTCCAGTCCCTGCGCCCCCGCCATCGCATCCATGATTTCGGTAGTTTCGTATTCGGGATTGAGCGACAACGCGACGACGCGCAGACCGGCGCGGTCGTCCGTGGGCAGTTCGCCGAGCACGGCGCGCAGCTCCTTGAAAATCTCCGGACAGGCCGTCGAGCACGCGGCATAGACGCCCGTCACGAGCACCACCTGCCCGCGCAGATCGGCGAGGCGGAAGGGCGTGCCCTTCTGGTCCACGAGCGGTTTGTCCGGCACGGCGAGTTGCACGCGGATGCGATCGCCAGGAAAAGGCGGAAGCGTGTCAGCTGCGCGCTCGGTCTGGGCATAAACAACCAGACCGGCCACCGCGACCGCCACGACGCCAATCCCGGCCAGCGCTGCGCGGAGATGACGCAACCAGATGGACGGGCGGCGAAGCTGAATAACCGCATCGCGCCAAAGCACGACGGCGACGACCACGACCATGACGGGCTCAAGCAACATGATGCTGACGGCGGCCCACGACATCCCACCCGTGCGCGAATCGCCTTGATAGCACCATTGCTGAAAATCCCGCACGAAGCCGCCCAGCGCGCCGTCACCCGTCGGTCCGAAGATGGTAAGCAACAAAAACGCCTCGTAGGCCACGAGCGCCGAGCCGAGGAAGACCAGCAGGCCCGGACCCGTGAAGAAGCGTGTGCCGGGTGAGGTTTCTTCCGCTGCAGGGGCGGCGTTGGACGACACCCCGACTGACACACCCCGCCCTGCCGGGCACCCCTCTTGATAGAGGGGACTTCGGCTACACTGCCTTGGATTCCCTTCTATGAAGAGGGGTGGCGCGCAGCGCCGGGGTGTGTAGGGAAAGCGCACGATGATGCGGTGTTTTCAGATTTCCCCCATCACCGCACCGGCCAGACGTCGGCCAGCGCCTTCCAGTTGGCGAAGTAGTAAACCGCGAA
>JBIQJF010000024.1:60734-65627 GCA_044507675.1 Opitutales bacterium
TTGTGCGCAATGATGTTGATCTGCTGCGTGCCGAGCGTGACGCCCGTGATGCCGCCAAGAAAACCGAAGATGATCACCGAGAGCACGGTGCCCGAGAGGGCCGGGTTGCGCCACGGCAGGGCGGTGACCCAGCCGAAGAGACCGCGTGTGTAGCCCTTCTCGCGCATCGCGATCTCGACGCCGGCCGGCACGGTGAAGCCGTGGACCATGGACGCGAGCACCGCGAGATACATCGCGTAGGACGTGTTCCAGATTTTCCAAGCCGAGCCGACGGCCGGGTCCACGAGGAGGTGGTGTGCCGACGCGATGTTGATGAACAAAATGTAGAGCGCGAAGGCCGTGCGGCAGACCGCTTCGTTCACCGGCCGCGCGCCGAGGATGACATGCGAAAGCAGATACCAGACCGCGACCATGGCGCAGACGTTGACCTGTTGCGACTGGTGACCGAGGCCCCACCAGATGATACGATACCAAATCGGATCGGGCTGGCCCGTCCAACCCATCGAGTAGGTGAACGTCGGGATCATCACAATGGCACCATGCAGCAACGTGACGACCGCGATGATGGCGGCGGCCAGCGCACCGAAAGTGACGATGGGCATGGAGCCCTCGTAGGCGCGATCGCGCTTGGCGACATAAAGCGTGGCGAAGAAGTTGAACACGCCGATCAGCGTGCCCACAGCCACGAGAATGATGCCGAGGTAGAATGCCGGATGCGCGAGCAGCGGCAGGTAGGATGTCATCAATACGTCCGCCTTTCCGGCGAGAATCACCCAATCCACCATCACGGCGCCAACAGCCATGAGCGCAAAGCCGATCCAGGCCACCTTGCGCGAGAAGAGTCGCGCGTTGAGCGGCGTGGTGCAGGCGAAGTAAAGGATCGCGACTTCAAAGAAGAGGATCCAGAAAATGAGCATGTTGATGCCGTGGAAAGTCAGCACGCGGTAGAACCAGTCCACGGGCAGCAGATGCACGGCTTGCCAGCGCGTGAGCGCGAGCAGCAATGCGGCGATGCCGCCGAGCAACAGGAAGACGATGCCGACGACAGCGTGCATTTTGATGAAACGCTGGGCGTCGAGGCAGACGCCGAGGCCGGTGGTGGCGCAAACGCGCTTCGGTGTGTCGGGTGCGGCCAGCGAATGCGGACCGACGGGCAAGGTGGCGGTGACAGAGGTCATGAGCGGGAAGGGTCGCGGGGTTATTCGACGAAGATCCTGCCGGTCATGGCATGGTGCCCGATGCCGCAGAATTCATTGCAGACGATGGTGAATTCGCCCTTCGAAGTGGGCGTCAGGGTGAGGATGTGGTCGTAGCCGGGCACGACCTGAAAATTCATGTTCAGCGGTTGGAGTGAAAAACCGTGCTGGAGATCGAGCGCGGAGAGATGGATGCGGTAGGTCTCGCCCACGCGCAGGCGCAACGCGGGATACCACTGCCACATGCGGCCTACGAGATAAGCGTCACCACCCGCGGGCGGTTCCACGAGCGGCAGCTCCGCCGCGAAGGCGTTGGGCGTGGGATTCGTGAATGTCCCGACGCGATTGGCCGCGACGAACTGCTCGGTGCGCGCGAGGAACGCGGCGGGCTCGACGGCGTAGGCCTCGCCGGAACTGTTCTGTTTCCCGCGAAAATGCCAGTAGGGCATCATCAGCGACATCACGAAGCACCAGAGGAGGGCGACACCGAGCCAGAGTTTTTCATGGCCGGCGGGGGCGTGGAACCAGGGAGAAGTAAGGGGGCGGAGGCTCATGGCGGCGGCGGTTCAGGGAAGCTGCGCGGGCTTGATGAGCAGGAGCTCGATCCAGCCCCACGCGGTGTAGGACAGGAACGGCACGAGGACTCCGAGCGCCAGAAGCAGCCACGGGTTGTCGAGTATCTTCTGCCACGGATGGATCTTGGGTTCGTTATTCATGGATTCAGACGGGTTGGGGTGAACGATGCCGCCACGCGCGCATACAGCGCAGCATGACCGCGAGAAAAAGAAGCCCGCCGGCCACCGCCACGAGGCCGCCGAAGCCCATGACGCCGAGGCCGAAATATTCGCCGAGCGAACGCACGTGCTGCTCGACGCCGTATTGCTTGCGTCCGAGCCCGAAGGCGCCGGCCAGCGCGAAACCAAATCCGAACACGGCCTGCCCGCCACCGAAGAGCGCGAGTTGCCAGCGAATGAGACGCGCCGACGGAGCTATGGCGCGCGGTGCAGCTTCGCGACTGAAGTCGTAAGCCGCCGCCATGAGCGCAAGCGTAACCGCGCCGATGGCGCAGTGATAATGCCCCGGCACGAGCGTGCTGGAACCGCGAATGAAAGCCCCGAGCACGAAACCGAGCACCGTGAGCATCGCGCTGCCCGCGAGACCGACGAGGCGCCAGCGTCCTTCGGCCGAACGGTCCGCCCAGCGCAGCACCACCTGCCGGATACCCAGACCGAGCACGATCAGGACCACGGGAAAAATCGTCCAACGCATGAGCTGCGTCGCGATCTCGGAATACGCCGGACGCGAGGTGCCACCCCACGCGAGGACCGGCATCACCATCTGCGGCAGCACCAACGCGACGAACAGCCAGCGAACCGCAGTTGGCGAAACGACACTTTCCCCAGACCAGCGTCGCAGCAACCAGAGCCAGAGCCCGAGCATGAGGGCGACATTGCCAACCTGCATGACGTGTCCCCCGCCCCACGCGACCAGTTCGTAATAACCGATGGCCGGCAGGCCCGGCAGCGTCGTGCGCCAGGCTGCGACGAAAGTGACCAGCGCAATCAAATGCGCTGCGGCCGAGGCGCGCAGCGCGACGACTGTGTCATCCGACAGGGTTGCCGAAGCCGCCGGCGACGTCACGAGCGCGCCCGCAAAATACAGTCCGCCCCCCGCAAACCACGCGACCAAACCCGCAAGGAACACCGGGTGATCCACCACCGGCACGTAGTTGGCGAGGATCGGCTGCGCGCCGGGCATGACTGCACCGGCCAGCAGGCCGACGATACCGAGGCCGGCCAGCGCGACTGAGACGAACGTGAGCCCGCGCGGCACGCGCGAGCCGACGGCCCACGCGAGGTAAGCCAGGGTGCCCGCCTGGAACCACACGACGATCGCCAGATCCACGTGCACGACGAGTGCGCGCTTGAAGAACAGCGGGTCGGTGAACAGCCAGCCGAGGAACGGCAGGCGGCCCACGACGAGCAACAGCGACAACAAGCCCGCGAGCACGAGACTGCCAATGCCGAATGCGAACCACCCGCGCGCCGCAGCAGGAAAACGCGCGCCGGCCGCCGCCACCGCCGGAGGCGGGACGAAGGCCGGGGACACAAGGGGAACGGCGGCGACTGCGGGCGGAGGCATGACGATGTTGTAGCGGATTGCCGGCGCGACGGCCTTGATATGCGTCAAGAACCGGACGGTTGCAGGACGCGACGATGCACAGTTTGGAATCGGCGAGCGGTTCCACACCCCGCCCTGCGGGCACCCCTCTCCAGAGGGGATTTACGCCAGCGAGACATGAATTCCCCTCTATGAAGAGGAGTGGCGCGTAGCGCCGGGGTGTGCAGGGCAAACAGCATCGAGAAGCGTGCGATCTCGGTGCTCAGCGCGGTGCGACGATGAGTTTTCCCTTCATCAGCGCGGCATGCCCCGGGAAGGTGCAGACGAAGGGATATTCTCCGGGCGTAGCCGGTGCGGTGAACTCCACCGTGTCGCTCTCGTTGGGTCCGAGCAGTTTTGTATGCACGATAATCTTGGCAGCGTCGGCCGGCACATATTCCGGCGCGCGGGCGGCGGCGGCCTGCGCAAGGGCAAGCACCTCGTTGTCGGCCATCGGCACGAGCAGCACCCAATTGTGTCCCATCGCTTGCTTGGGCATGCGACCGACGTTCTTGAAGGTCACGCGCACTTTCTCGCCGGTCACGGCGCGGATCTCGGTCACGTTGAACTTCATCGTGTCGTCCGCCGTGATGCTGACGGCCTTGACACCGTCGGCCGTGGGCGCGGGGGCCGCGGCCGGCGCGGCGGCGGCGGGAGCTTCGGATTTTCCGCAACCGGCGAGCAGCAAGGCGGCACCGGCAACGAGCGGGAGGAACAGGGAGGGAATGGCTTTCATCGCCCCCACCCTATCGCGTCGGGCGCGGTCACGCCTTGATGTGAATCAAGCCACCGACGTTTCCTTGCACACGCACTGGCAAATGCCGTCGAGCAGCAGAATCTCGCGATGCGCGACGCGGCGCATGCGTTCGCAGAGCTCACCGACTTGGGCAACGCGTTGCGATGTGTCGAGGGAAGGATCAGCCGCTTGCGCCCAGATGAGCGCTTCGAGCAGGGCCTGCTCCAACGTCGCGAAATAGGGACGCAACGGATTGCAGTGGCACCGGCCCGGCAGCTTGCCGTCGGCCGCGGCGACTTTTCCCGCGGGCGGTTTTGGCGCCAGCACGTCGTCGAGCGTGTGATCGAAGAGGTGGATCAGGATGTCGGGACTCGCGAGCGGGGTGACGGGTTTCTCAAGACGCAAGAGCGCCTCCCATCGCGCGCGAATCTCCGGCCTCCGTTGGTCAAGGATGGGGAGCAGGGAGCGATTCATGGGCATGAACAAATCCGTGCGGGCGGGAATCAGTGTTGGTGGGCGGCTTCGGCAGTGCCCGAGCGAACGGCCAGGGCGTGCAACGCCTCGTAATAGTGGATGAAGTCCACGTAGGCGGCGACGTAGGCACGACCGGCGTCAACGTTGTGGTCGGCGTGAGCCCTGGCCTCCCGCGCGCGATCAAACCGCTGTCCAAGCCCGGCGGCGATGCGCTGCTGCAGCTTCTGCACCAGCGCCTCCGCCCGCCCGGTCGCCAAGGACTGGTCGGCCGCGGCGATGGCCGGATCGATGGCACCGGCCGGCTTGAGCCCGGTGAAAGCCGCTCCC
>JBIQJF010000070.1:0-5559 GCA_044507675.1 Opitutales bacterium
CCATGAGAGCGCCCGGCTGTGAAGAGAATTATACGCTTACTGTTGGAGCAACTGGAGCACGCTGCGCGGGGTCTGGTTGGCCTGCGCGAGCATGGCCGTGCCGGACTGCACCAGGATGTTGTATTTGGCGAATTGCGTGGATTCCTCGGCAACGTCCACGTCGCGGATGCGCGAGATGGCGGAGGAGAGGTTCTCGAATTCGACCTGAAGCGTGGTGGCGGCCAGCTCCAGTCGCGATTGCGAAGCGCCGAGGGAGGCGCGCTCGGTGGCGACGTGTTGGATGGCGTTGGTGATCGCTTCGATGGTGCCGGGATCGGCCAGGCCAAGCGAGTAGGCGCCGGTGCCATCCTGGTCGATGATGGCGAGCATGTCACCGGTGCGAAGGTTTGAATCGCCGATGGTCATTTCCTGACCGACGGCCTGGCCGATGGTGACGGTGAGACCGGTGGTGGTGGAACCGAACAGCGCGATGCCGTTGAAGGCTCCAAGCGGGGCGTCCACATCCGCGGCGCCGCCGATTTCGGCGCTCGTGCCGCCGATGGTGGCGCGCAGCTGATCCTGCAGGGCGGTAAACTCCTGCGAGTAGAGGTCGATGTCGGTCGAGTTCTTCGTCACGTCCTTGGCGAGGATGGCCAGCTCGCTCATGCGCGAGAGGATCTTCGTCATGCCGGACATGAAACCATCGGCCGTCTGCACGTAGGAGACGGCGTTCTGGACGTTGGTGATGGCCGCTTTGACGCGGCGGCCCTGCGCGTCCAGTTTCTCGGACACGGCGAGGCCGGCGGCGTCGTCGGACGGGTTGACGATCTTGGAACCGGAGGAAAGGCGCGACAGCGAGCGGCCGAGCATTTCCTGGCTCTGATTGAGGTTGCGGGCGGCCGCGATGGCCTGGGTATTGGTATTGATAACGCTCATGGTGGCGTGGGGGTCTGTAGATTAGGCAGCCGCGCCATTGCGGCGGCCGGCAGGTTTAACGCCATCCATGGGGGGTGAGACCGGGCCGGAATCCTTGGCCCGGGAAATCTTGGGAAGGTTGGGCAGAGCCTGCCCGGAACTGGGCATGGCGGCCGCCTGGTTGCTGGCCACGATCGCGCTGTGGACCTCCTTGCGGAAGATCGGCACGTCACGCGGGGCGATGATACCGATCTTCACCACATCGCCTTCGATGCGGTTGATGCGGATCTCAATGCCTTCGCCAATGACGATCGCTTCGTTGACCTTGCGGGATAAGACGAGCATGGCTGGGTCTCCGGTTCAGGCGCTGGCCCGGGTGCTGGCCGTGGTGTCCACCAAGGGCCAGTGTGCGCTGTATTGCGAGTAGTTGGAAATCACGAGCTGGCGGGCGACCCGCGTGCGGCGATTGACGACAATGGGCCCCACGAGGTTGACCGAGGCCTCGAGCGGGCTCTGGTGCTTGAGGGTGACGATGTTCAGCAGCATGGCTTCGCTGGCATCGGTCAGGTCGAGCGACTCGGCGTCGGCGTCAAAAAGCTCGGGGGTGTAACCCGGGATGAGACCGCCCGGCTCGATGACGATAAAGTTCACAGAGTCGGTGTTGCGCAGGAGCTTGAGCCACAGGAACGGCAGGTGGTCGGGCATGTAGAGCAGCTCGGCGCGGGTGTAATCTTTGAAACCGATCAGACCCTGGGGCAGCTCGAAGTTGTTGGCGACGGGCGGCGGAGTAAGTTCGGTGGCGACGGGAGGGGCGGACAGGACTTTCATGGCAGTGGAACGGTGCGGGGTGGTGGTGACTAGCGGATGTAATCGAGGAGGGAAATTTTCATGATGCTCGCGGCAGACTGCAGCGCAGCCTGATAGGCAACCTGTGACTGGTTGAGGCGCACGATGGCCTCGGGCAGGTCCACCGTGGTCTCGGAGCTGATGAGCTCGACGAGGTTGTCGCCGCGGCTCAGCTGCTGCGCGCGATTGACCTCAATGCGGGTCTGCACCGCGCCGGTGGCGGCCAGCGCCGTGACGAACGTGTCCTCACCGTCGATGATTGCGGTTTGGGCCGCGCCGATGCCGGCGCTATCGTTCGCAGCCAGCGCATCGCGCAAGCCCACGAGCTGGTTGAGAAGATCGCGAACAGCCTGATTGGTGGCGGGATTGGAGGAAGGCGTCACGCTGGCCACCTCGGAAAGCGGGATGCTGGCCTGGGCGGTGTTGCCGTCGTAGGCCACCGCGGTGACGTTGCCGTCCGCATCGCGCGTCGCGGAAAACGGCGGCGCGTCCACCGCCGTGCCGGCGAAGATGTAATCGTTGCCGAGGCGGGTGTTGCCCACCTGGATGAGCTGCTCGATGAGCTGATTCACTTCCGCGGAATAAGCCAAGAGCGCGTCGGGGCTGGTCGGGGAACGACCCAAGGTGGCCAGTTCGCCGGCGCGATCGGAAATCCCCTTCACATCGCGCAGACCCGCAAAGGTGGCCTGGCTGATCTCGAGGGCGCGGGCCGCATTTTGGTCGAATTGGTCCACGCGACGCAGCTCGCTCTGCTGGTTGAGCACGCGGGCGGTCGCCGCGGGATCGTCGCTGGCGTCGAGGATGCGCTGTCCCGTGGCAACCTGCGTCTGCAAGCGCGAGCCTTGCACGCCCAGCTGCTGGATTTGCCGGAGAATGTTGTCCTGAATGGTGTTGGTGGCAATGCGCATGAGGATCAGAATTTGCCGAGACGATTGACGACTGTGTCGAGCAGGTCGTCCACGATGGAGAAAACGCGGGAGGATGCCTGGAAGGCGCGCTGAAAACGCACAAGATCGGCCATCTCTTCGTCAAGCGACACGCCACTCACGGTGTCGCGCTGGGTGCGCACGAGTTGCTGGATCTTGTCCTGGTCCGACGCGCGGGAAGTCGCGGTGGACAGCGCCTGCGCGAGGTCGCTCACCGAGCGGGAGTAGAACTGGCCGAGCGTGCCATCAATGAGGTCACCCGAGCCGGTCGAGAAGGCCTGCGTGGCGAGGTTGGCCACGGCGATGGCGATGGAGTTGTCGCCGGCCGCGCCGCTGGAACCCGTGACGAGCGTGGCGCCGGTCAGGCCGCTGCGGACAGCGATGGTGCCGGCGGTCAGGCCGGCGGAGTCGAAGAAGTCCGCCCCAGCCGTGTTACTCGGATTGTAGGCGGCATTGACCGAGGTCACGAGCTGTTCGGCGAAAAGGTCGAGATTGTCGCGCAGGGCCTGCACGGCGCCATCGCGGACGGTGAGCGCACCATGGATCGAACCGGAGCTGAGTGCGATGGCCGTGGCGGAAGAACCGCCGGTCAGGCCGGTGCCGGTGAAAGCCACGGAACCGTTCACGGTCTCGCCGTCGAGGAGGATGATGTCGGTATTGCCAGCGTCCTTGACCGACAGACGCACCTGGCCATCGCCGAGATCGCTGACCGAAACCGGAAGAATGGCGGCCAGTTCCTCAAGCCTGGCTTGGCGTTGATCGCGCAGATCCACCGCCACACCGGGCCGGTTGACCTCGAAGCGCGCGATCTGCCCGTTCAACTCGGCAATCGTGTCGATCAGGCGATTCACCTGGGAAACATCGGCCGTGATCTCGGCACCGAGATCCGTCTGAACCTGCGCGAGACGCGTGTCAGTTTCACGAAGCGTGTCCGTGAGAATGCGGGCCTGCTGGAGCAGGGTTTCGCGCGTGCCCATGTCGGTCGGACGGGCGGCGAGGCTCTGGAAGGCATTGAAGAAATTATCGAGCGAACCAGCCAGTCCGCCCGTGGCGACGCCCGTGGCATTGATGGCCTGGCCAAGCCCGGCTTGTGCGCGCTGGAGCGCTTGCTCCTGCGCATCGAATGAACCGCTCAAACCGATTTCGCGCAGCAACTGACGATCGAGCAGCACATCGCGAAGCTGGGTGATCGACAACACCTCGAGGCCGAGGCTTTGCACTCCGTCAAGCGTATCCACCGTGCCACGGTCACCATAAACGACCCGTTGGCGCGCGTAGTTGGGATTGTTGACGTTGGCCAGGTTCTTGCCCGTCGTCTCGATGGCCCGGCTGTGCGCGCTGAGAGCCATCGAGCTGGAATTGAGGGTGGAGAACAGGCCGGCCATGGGAGGAAATATTTTGAATGTTCTATGCTCGAATCAGCCCGCGGCTTGGAGCGCGCCGGCAGCGCGGGCCGTGGTGGTGACCGACTTGCGGCCGCTGGGAGAATACGTCTGCTGGAACGCGTCGGGGCGCAGGGTGCGCATGAGTTCCTGCTGCGACTCAACCGTGCGGGTGAGCAGCGTGTGATTTTGGCGGGTGAGCCGGCGCACGCGGTGGATGAGGACGTTGACCTCGGCGATGAGCGCTTCGATGAGCGGGCGGGCTTCCTCGGCGATGAAAGGCAACAGCGAGCGCAGCGTGGCGCGGGCCGGCTGATTGTTCGAAAGGGCAAACTCGGCCACGATCTGTTCGCGCTGCTGGCGATGCTCCTGCATCACGCGGGTGTGGGCCTCGATTTCGCCGCTGAGCCGGAGCACGCTCTCGGTGTCGCGAACAAAAAGGCTCTGCTGCTGTTGCTCGAAGAGGTTCAGAAGGCCGCCGAAACCGGCGATCTCGGTGCGGAGAGAATCCGCGATAATGGTCCAGGGTTGGTTCATGGAGTTCCTTTCGGCGCTTCTTCGGCGCGCGGCGTAAGCTGTTGTTGCAACATGCCGGAGAGACCCAAGCCGCCGCCTTCGCTGAGTTTGGACGCGATGACGTCGGTGAGCATGAAGCCGTAAACATTACCGGAAGCGCCGCCACCGGTGATCTTGCCCACGCTGTCCTGCAGGAGCTGGCGGAGGATGATGGCTTCGAACTGGCCGGCGGCTGCGCGCACCTGGTCGGCTTGCGGCAGGTTGCGCAAGGCCTGGGGTTTGCCGGCGGCCGCGAGGCTCGCGGCGGCAGAAGCAGTGGCACTGACAGGATTAACGGCCATGGCTCAGTTGATGATCAGCTCGGCCTGGAGGGCGCCGGAGCGTTTGAGGGATTGGAAGATCGCCATCATGTCGCGGGTGGACACGCCGAGGGAGTTGAGCGCGGCGGCAAGCCGCTCGATGCTCGGGGGATCGTTGAGAATGGTGAAACCACCACGACCTTCGTTGACCGCGGTCTGCGTGCTGGGCACGGCCACCGTCTGGCCGCCGGGCGAGAAAGCGTTGGGCTGGCTGACACCGACGTTGGATGTCACGGTAATGGTGAGCGAACCGTGGGCGATGGCGACCTGCGACAAGCGCACTGTGGAGGTGGCGACGATGGTGCCGGTGCGCTCGTTGATGACGATGCGGGCAAGCGTGTCGGGTTGGACTTCAACCGTGCCGAGGTCGGCGAGGAAGGCGACGTTACGGCCGTGGAATTCCTCCGGCAGGGTCACCTTGACGGTGGCGGCATCCTCGGGATGCGCCGCGGCGGGATAACGGGCGTTGATAGCCTCGGCCATACGAGCCGCCGATGTGAAATCAGGATTGTGGAGCAGGAGACGCAGGGTGTTGTCGCGCACGAAATCGGAAGCGATCTCGCGCTCGACGATCGCACCGTTGCTGATGCTGCCGACCGTGGGATGATTCTTTTGCACGGTGGCGCCACCGGCACC
>JBIQJF010000070.1:5659-11612 GCA_044507675.1 Opitutales bacterium
CCGTGACGCTGGAGAATGTTGGACACCGCGCGCAGCGTGGAAGCGGCGTTGCTGTCGCCGTCGCCCGCCAGACCGACAACAAGACCGTAGCCGACCAACTGATTGTCACGACCGCCTTCGACGAGGGTCAGGTCCTTGACGCGCGAAGCCTGCAGCGCGCAAACCGTGAGGAGCGCGAAGCAGGAGAAAAACAGGCGGGGCAACATCCGTGTCATGTCGGAAAAGGGAGAGGGTTAGAACGGGCGGAGCTTTTCGTAGAGTTTGGAGAGCCAGCCGCGCCGCTGGGCGTCGGTGAGGGTGCCTTCGCTGAGGAATTCAACGCGCGCGTCGGCAACATTGCTGGAGATCACGGTATTGCCGGCGCTCACATCCTCGGGGCGCACGATGCCGCGCAGCACCACATACTGCGTCTCGCCGGAGAAGGTGATCATGCGGGCGCCTTCGATGACGAGATTGCCGTTGGGCAGCACGTCGGTGACGAGCACGGCCGCGCGGGCCGTGAGGCTCTGCGAATTGTTAACCTGTCCGCCACCCGTGTAGCTCGACTTGCCGCTGGCGCTGCTCGCAGGCAGTTCGCCACGGTGCGTGAACCGACCGGTGACGGCGGTGCTGTAGATGAACTGGCCGATGGCGTCCTCGAGGCTGGAATCGCGATTCGCGGACTTGGTCTGCGCGCTGCTGGCGTTGGCAGACTCCGCGACGACGACGGTAAGAATGTCACCCACGCGGGAGGCGCGACGGTCAGCCATCATGCCGCGACTGGTGCCGGCGGGCCACAACGACGAAGCCGGTGCGCTGATGGCGCACAGGAGGGCGGCGAATGCGGCGACCTTAGAAGCGGACTTGAACACGGTTTTCATCGATAACGAAGGCGGTGAAATCCTTGCGGGATTCGAGATTGCGGAGAGTGACGGCTTCGCCCTGAGCGCCGTTTTGGAGCGCGAGGGCCTTCATGGTGATGGAGAGCGTGCCCTCGGCCGCGCTGACCTCGACCATGTCGCCCTTCTTCACCAGCGGACGACGGGTGATGTCGCGCCACGTGACGGTGCGGCCGGCGTTGACGCCGCGCGCGAAAATGAAGCTCTGGTCGCCCACGGCGGCCGGAAGCGCATCGCGCTCGCGGAACATGTCCACGCGACGGGTTTCAAGCAGCGCAGGATCAAAGACAGCGCCATGAACGAGCGGCTGGCGGGCGATCCACACGTCCTTCCACAGCGAGGCGCGGAGCGTGAGCGTGGACTCGGCGGCGGGTTGACCGTCGGCAAACACGCGGCAGCGGAGAAGCATGGCCGAGGCGGCGATGGAGGGATATTCGGTAATCACAACCTGCCAGTCGCGAGCGACGACTTGCGGCGGATGCCAGGCGCGGAGCAGCTCGATCTGCAACTCGCCTTCCAGGTTGAAATGGTTGGCCAGCGAACGCGTGATCTCGGAGACGAACGCGTCCTGCGTGAGCGGCGCCACGGTCGGCGCAGCTTCTTCCGTCGCAGCGAGGGGCAGCGCGACGCAGAGAACAAAAAGGAGGGGCAACAGACGGCGCATGGGGCTCAGCGTTTGAGGTTGGCGACGTTTTGGAGCATCTCGTCGGAAGCTTGGATGGACTTGGAATTCACCTCGTAGGCGCGTTGGGCGACAATGAGGTTCACCATTTCTTCGACGATGTTGACGTTGGAAGCTTCGATGTAGCCTTGGATCGTGCGGGCAAAACCGTTCTCACCGGGATTGCCGGCCTCAGGCGTGCCGGAAGCGGCGGTCTCTTCATACATGTTGGCACCGAGCGAACGAAGGCCGGCCGGGTTGGAGAAGCGGGTGAGCGTGAGGCGGAAGGTCTGTGTGCCCGTGCCCGTCTGGACCGTGACGTTGCCGTCCTCGGAAATCGCGACGTTGGTCGCACCGATCGGAATGGGCTGGAAGCCGCTGAGCACCGGGAGACCGTCAATGGTCACGACCTGGCCTTGGGCGTTGAGTTTGAAAGAGCCGTCGCGCGTGTAGGCGAGCGTGCCGTCGGGGCGCTGGATCTCGAAGAAACCGTCGCCTTGGAGCGCGACGTCGAGCTTTTCACCGGAGCTGGTGAGCTGGCCCTGAGTGAAAACCTTGGAAGTCGAAGCGACGCGCGCGCCGTTACCAACCTCAATACCGGTGGGAACAATGTTGCCGCCGCCGGAATCGGCGCCCGAAGCGCGGGGCTTCTGGTAGAGCAGATCCTGGAATTCGATTTTGCTGCGCTTGAAACCGGGGGTGTTCACGTTCGCCAGGTTGTTGGCGATCGTGTTGAGGTTGAGCTGCTGGGCCTCCATGCCGGTGGCGGCAGAGTAGAGCGATAGGTTCATGCGCGGGTTGGGTTGAAAACCATCCGCATCGCGACTGGGGCCGGCCCGGCCCCATACCGGGCGCGGCCATGCAGTCGTGATTGCGGTTGTCTGTATGGGGAAGTCATGGCGTCAGTGGCTCAACCGAGGGCCTCGAGCGCCTTCTGCATCTGCTCGTCGATGGTGGTGATCATTTTCTGGTTGGCCTCGTAGGCGCGGGAGATGAGCACGAGGTCCACCATTTCGCGGAGGGGCTGAACATTGCTCTGCTCCAAGTAGCCCTGCATCAGGTCGGGTTCGTCGACTTCGCTCATACCCGCGCCGGGCGTGGCAACGAACAGACCGCCCGAAGACGGAATCAACGCAGCGGGATTGGCGAACGTTTGGATGGAAATCTTACCGAGCGGAACGGTGCCCTGGAATATGGTGCCGTCCTGGTTGACGACGACCGGGCCGCCCCCGGGCAACAGCACGAAGGGATCGCCGTTGGTGCTGAGCACTTCCAGGCCGCTGGAAGTCACGAGCGTGCGATCGGGACGCAGACGAAATTCACCGCTGCGCGTGTAGGCCTTGCCGCCATCGGGCGTCTGCACTTCGAAGAAGCCTTCGCCCTGGATGGCGATGTCGAGCTCGCGACGGGTCGGCATGGTTTCACCGGAGATGAAATTGATGCCGTGGGAAGTCTTGGGAAACACCGCCGCCACACCGGCATCGGCACCGTTCTTGCCGTGACGGCCCGGACGCACCTCGCCCGCGGTCTCCGTGCTGAACTGGATGGTGCGTTTCCGGTAGCCGGTCGTCTGGGCCGAAGTGATGTTTTGGGAAACATTATCCTGCCAGCGCTCGAGGGCGGCGAGCGAAGCGGCACTTTGGTAGAGACCGATGTTCATGGTAGCCGCGTTTGAGCAACGGAGATGCCAACACCTTTGCCGCCCCATACTACCAAATCACTTGCAACGACTTAAAAATGTTTAAGTTTCGCCCTTCGCCGCCCTCTTCCACCCACCTGCCCCACCTCGGCAATTCTTGCCGGAGCGGACCCGACCCTCACCCCTCGGCGGCGCCCCTCCCCCGCCAATGCCAAGAAGCGCGGTGGTTGACACGCCCGTCGAAGATGCCCGCACCCGCATTTTCCAAGGGAGTTTTCGTCAGATGCCTGTTGGTCAAATCAGTGCAACCCTCCACGATTTACACTCCACGATTTACCTTCCTTGCCAGCCCCACGTGCTTGCTGACGTAGAAGCCCGTGCCCATGTCCAGTTGCCGGGCCAGCCAGTCGTTGGTCACGTCGGTCGTGTCCTTCATCTGCAGCGCCAGCCGCACCTTCCACGGCGCCGACTTGCGCCTGTTTTCGCGGTCTGCCTTCGGGATCTCGCCGAGCAGCCGGTCCAGCGCCGCCTGCCAACGCGCCTCCCTGACTTCCTTCACGCCCTGGCTTTCCCAGGCTCGGGCCTCCGCCGCCACCGCCTGGTCCTTGAGCAGCGCCTGCTTGAAATCCTTTCCGCCCAGCGCCCAGCCCTTGCTCATCGAGACATAGGCCTTGGACTTGCCCGCCGGACCCGCCTCCGCCTGCCACGCCAGATAGTCGGCGTAGGACCGCCAGCCGGCCGGGGTGTCGGCCAGTTGCCCCGCCTCGGTGAGCGCCGTCTGGCAATGCAGGCACGCCGGCCGCTGCTTGGGCCGGCTCAGATACCAGAAGCTGGAGTGCCGGTAGGCGTCCAGCCGCACCACCGTGGCCAGCCCCGCGCGCACGGGATTGAGATGGATGTAGTGGCAGAGCAGCCCCAAGCCCTCGCCCTCCTCGACCATCAGCGCCTTGTAGCGCCCCTGGAACAGGTGCCCGCGCTCGTCGCGCAGCTTGTTGAACCGGTTGGCAAACGTGGACTGCAACCACTGCATGCCCGCCACCAGGTTGCCCTGCGGCGTCTCCACCGCCAGATGGTAGTGGTTGCCCATGATCACGAACGCATGGAGCAGCCAGCCGGAGCGCTCGGCCGCCGCGAACACGCACGCCTCGAACGCCTGCCGCGCTCCCTCCGTCTTGAACACATGCGCCCGGTAGTTCCCCCGGTTGATCACGTGGTAGATCGCCCCCGGAAATTCCAATCGCAGCTTGCGCGCCATGCCGCCCAGTCAGCCCAACCGCCCCGACAGGTCAAGAGGTAAAAGGTAAAGCATGACCCCTTTGGCTCCTCCAAAAACGAGCCGACTCTGAACGGTCAGGAGTTGTCAAAGAACGGGAAAGCGGTTCGCGTCACAAGCCACATAGCCAGATTGAGTCGCGCGGCTGAGCGGGTTCGTTGCGAACGGTGTCCCTTGGGTGTGGACAGCGCGAGCAGGGTTGCCCAGTGACAGCTGATCGAGGGGTGGGACGTTTGGTTGCCGCGTTGTGGATCGTAAGGAACAAGCCCAACAGCCTCTGCTCCGAGAAGCTCTCCTGTGCGCCATTTCTCTGTAGCGTTGGCACGCTTGGCGTCCTCTTCGCTATTGGTTGCCGCTTTTACCCAAGATGGCGCGAGACGAATTGCTGTAATCTTGGCTAAATCTCGAACTGATACCACCGACGCTTTCGCAATGCCCGAGAACAAATCGAGCCTCACCCCAACCAATCTTCTTTATCCGCGGTAGGATCGTCAATTCGTCGTCGATATGTATCCCTCCTATTTCGCTGGAAGCGCGAGTCAGAAATGACGCGCCTTGCCCATGGACATCAACAACAAGAACTGTTTCTGGAGAAGTCACGTCCCTGTATTTTGAGGCAAGATCGAACAATTCTTCTGGGGTCTCGAAATAATCAATAATGGTCTCAACACCCAACTCCTTCATCAAGACCCGAGAATCAGGCTGCCAAAAATCGTAAACTTTATCGTCTACTCGCCTTCCTTCCATAAGGACAACTCTACGCACGCTACCACTGCTTTCGAGTAATTTCTTGTCTGCATTTGCCCGTATTCTCTCCCTGAGAGACTGCGACAGTTGATTGAACATGTAAGAGAACGCGCCGCTGACAGCGCCGTTGGCGAACTTGCCACCGCCAAGCGCCGAAGCGGTTCCGCCGACAACCGCCGCGGCAGTGATACCCCTAGCATTTGATTCTTTGGCCCATTTACCTATTCTCGCTTCGGTAGCTCCGACAGCAAAGCCTGAATAGAATCCATGGCGGAATTCTCCGCCTGTTGCCTCGGCAGCCGCACCTTGAACAGTACCGTGAGCAAGTCCCCTTTCAAACCAACCATAGTCTTGTGCTCCGATCTTACCAAGGAGGCCGCCAGTTACCGCTCCTACCGCCCCACCGACCAATCCGGCTCGGAATGCGTCACCAAGACTACCGCCATTTAGTAGTGACCCTGCGAATCCTGATGCAAAACCACCTCCAAATCCACCGGCGATTCCAAGGGCGACACCTGGACTGAGTGAAATACCAATCGCGCCAAAAGTCTTGGTCACAATTCCAACGAGGTAATGCTGTCCTGTGATCGCACCGACCACGGCTGCGGCCACGACAGCCACGATTTTGAAGAAATCCTTCAAACTAAAATACCCCGTCGGATCCGTCGCTCCGAGGAACATCGAAACACGTCAGGTCTTGAGGGCGTGTTGCCCAAATCGCCATGAGGATTGAACACCGCGAGGCCGTTGGCGTC
>JBIQJF010000025.1:0-62131 GCA_044507675.1 Opitutales bacterium
ACGGCCACGGCGATGAACTCAAAGTCATGGAGGAATGGTATACGCTGAAGGATTTTATGCCCGACTTGCGCGTGTTGCTCGTGATGCAGACCGCGGGCATGGAAGGCAGCGATTATGCGCGCCCGCCGTTTCCGCTCGCTTGGGCGCGCCCGCACGGTCAAGGCCGCGTGGCCTACAACGCCATGGGCCACCGCGAGGACGTTTGGGACAGTGCCTATTTTCAATCCATGCTCACCGGTATGCTTAAATGGGCTGGCAAACGCGTGGACGCCGACCTGACGCCGAACCTCGAGAAGGTCGCGCCGCAGCACGCGACGCTCCAAGCGCCGCCTGCGGATATGAAGCACTAACGGTTTGGATACAGGCGGGGTCTCTGGACCCCGCCTTTTTATTTTCTACAACCCGTAGCTTCGCGGCATCCCTCTTGATAGAGGGGATTTCAACACCTCGCGGATTAACGCTCTCTTTTATTGAGAAAGATGCCTGTTAGACGGCGTATGCGTCACTTCCGGATCGTCACGCCGCTGCTGGGCGGAAACTGCGCCACTTCTCCTGCGGGATGGTGGCGAGCGCGATGATCGCGAGCTGGCTGATCACAAAAGCGATAAGCCACCAGAATGCGGCGTCCATGAAGCCGTAGCTGTGCAGGCCGACGCCGAGCATGTTGGTGCCGAACCAGCTCCAGCTCGTCACGATGTTGCCGAAAATCGCGAGGCCCATGAGGCCACGCTGCTTCACCAAGCCGCCCCAGCGGGCGTGCAGGATGACGGCGTTCCAGATCACGATGAGCAGTGCGCCGTTTTCCTTCGGGTCCCAGCCCCAGAAGCGGCCCCACGACTGGTCGGCCCAGATGCCGCCGAGGACGGTGCCCACGAGGCTGAACAACGTGGCGAAGCACACGATGCCGTAAACCATGCGCGTCAGCGCATCGGCGGTGGCTTTGTCGAGGGTCTTGGTAAACAGGCCGCGGACGATGTAGATCGCCGCAAGGAAGCCGGCGAGGAAGGTGGCGGAGTAGCCGATGGTGATGATGATGACGTGGGTCGCCAACCAGAAGTTGGAGTCGAGCACCGCGCGCATCATTTCCATCGTGTCACCGCCGAGCGAGAGGTGGTGCGCGATGAGTAGCGTGGCGAAACCGATCAGGCCGCCAGCGACGCTGCCGATGGCGTTGCGGAAGAATTTTTCCAAGAACAGACAGAGGAACACTGCACCCCAGCCGACGAAAAGGGCGGAGGAGTAGAGGTTGGTTACGGGCGGACGGCCTTCCAGCCACATGCGCGCAAAAATGCCGGCGCTGGTGGCGACGAATGCGAGCGTGAGCAGCCAGAAGGCGGCGCGTCCGAGTTCCTGGGGCCACTTCAGCCAGGAAACGATGGCGAGCAGCAGCGCCCAAATATAGAGCGTCATGCTGCTGTAGAACGGGCCGGCGGCGTTGAAGCGCGACTCGATGTCGCTCTTGCGCATGGCTTCGGGGTAGCGCGTCTCGATCTCGTCGTGGAGCGTGCCGACGATTTTATTGAAAGTGGCGGTGTCGCCCTTGCGCCAGGCTTCGCCGAGGCGGGCGTAGTTCATGACGGTCGGATCGATCTTCCCAGTGCCGAAGGATTCGAGCAGTTTGGTGCCGGTCAGTTCCCAATGGCTGGGATCGTTGTCGTCGGTCGCGGGAGGCACGAGGCGCAGGTGACCGAGTTGTTCCATGTAGGAGAAACGGTCGGCCATTTCCTTCATGATTCTGAGAGCATCGGCGTTGTGTTCTTCGCCGCGCTGCCGGGCGAGCACGGCGGACACGCCGGCGGGGAGCGCGCGTTCAAATAGTTCGAGCTCAGTTAAGAAACTCGTGGACTCGGGCATCTGCACGGCGAGCCGCAACTGGAGGTAGAGAATGATGCGGTTGCGGACGGCGATGACGTGTTTTTGAAACGGCGTGCGCAGCTGTGTCTCGACGGGTTCGGCGAGACGGCCCTGACGGTCGAGTTCGGGGAGTCTGGGCTTAAGCTGATTGTAGGAGAAACGTGTGCGGGTGGACGGCAGGAAGCCAAGGACGGCGAAGGCTTTCTTCACCGGGCTGTCGTAATCGATGCGCACATCCTTGTCCTCGAGGCCGAGCAACGTAAGCACTTCGGGCGACTCGATCTTGATGGTCGGCAGATCGTCGGCCTTTGCGGGATTGAAAAACACGGTGGCGAGCCATTCAGCAGGCGAATGAACCGACGTGCCGGTGTCGGGCGAGCTGACACGCTGCCGGCCTTGCAGGGTGAGCAGCGAAGTGCGGGCAACGGTGTCGAGTGGTTTGATGCGGCCGTTGACGAGCACCGGCACCCGGCCGAAGCCCGTGAGGTCAAAGTCGGTCGGATTTTTCTCCGGTCGCAGGGTGGACAGCAAGTAGGCCGCACCGAGCAGGAGGACGAGGAGAGGGAGAAAACGTTTCATGGAAGTAGTGAGTGGGGTGGGCCTCTAGATCGGGGCGGGCGCGGCTGCGCGGCGGCGGATGAAACCGAGGAGGCTGTGGCCGAACTGCCAAGTGAGGCCGACTCCCATCAGGATGCAGGCGACGTAGGGAAAGAACCAGCCGGGGTTGCTGACGACTTGGAACGCCGACATTTTTCCGGCCGCGTTCATTTGATATTGATAGAAAGTCAGGCCGCCGTGGCGCAGCGGGTTATTCATGAAGATGACGACCTCGCGATCCTCGCCCGCGGCCGCGTCCTTCAACTGCACGCGGCTGGCGAAGTTTTTGGGAATCTCGGTGCCGGGATATTTCTCGTGGGTGACCTGATGCAGCGTGATTGAAAACGGCATGTAGTGGCGTTTGAGACGCAGAACGAGTTCCCAAGTGCGACCTTCAAAGTTGAAGGTCTGCGGCATGCCGACGATGGGCGAGAGGGCCCAAGTGCCGACCGAGCCGGACGGGCCGGTAATCTCGACGAAGGCGGCGGGTAGGTTATTCTCGTCGGGTTTGTAGGTCAGAGCGAGCGGGATGACTTGCACGCGCGTGCCGATGCCTTGCGTAGCCACGGGCATGCCCGGGCGCGCGGCGGGGTCGCCCATCTGGAGTGTGGCGTTGGCGAAGTAGGCCTTCACGTTGACTTGGAAGGGGAGCTTCGGGTGTTGGAGCGACTTTTCGTCGGCCAGCACGGCTTCGGGAATCGCGACGACTTCGTCGTAGTCGGGATTGCTGCGATCGATGATAGCGAGCTCATGTTCGCGGAAGCTCTCGGCGTAGGACTTGGTCTGGCCTTCCTCGAGGCGCATGGAGCTGTCCTGTTGCATGATGCCGGTGATCAATTCGCCAATGAGGAGCAGGATGAGGCCGGCGTGCGCCAGTTGGATGCCAAGTTTTTTCCACGTCAGCGAGAAACGATAGATGTGAGCGCCGATGAGATTGATGAGCAGCAGGCCGCCGACGAAGTAACCACCCGGAAAAACCGGGATCGGCACATCGGTGCCGGGAATGCGCCACAGCACGAAGAAGCTGCGGAAATATTTTTCCTGCACGGCCCAGATGCCGAGGTTCACCTGGTCGAGTGTCGCCACAAAGACGAGCAGCAGCGACAGGATGAGCAGCACAACCGTGAGCTGGAGCGAAACGAAGAAGTCGCGGAACTGGCGGAGAACGTTGTGCATGCTCAGGGAGTCTTGACGGTGTGGAGAAACTCGATGAACGCCTGCTTTTCACCGGCGACGAGGGCGTCGGGGCCCATGAGCTTAAAGAACCAGCTGTTGCCGTTGTAGCTGGTGATGGCGCCGAGCATGCGGGTGCCGGAAGGTCCGATGAGATCGACGACGTCAAAATGCATGCCGCCGAGTCCGTCGAGATGCTGGATGGAGGCGTCGAGTTCCGCGGGTGAAGCGTTGGGCAGGCCGACCTGGCCGCGCCAACGGTTGAGATTGGCGTGGAGACCGCCGGTGTCGCCCGGGAAAGCGGTGATCGAGAAGTCGGCTTCGGCGCCGTCGCCCTTCACCGCGTAGCTTCCCTTGCGCATCGCGGAACCGGCTTTCGGCGTCCATGATTCGGGGGCGGTCCACTTCAGATCGGACCCACCTGCGGTGGGCACGGCGGTGTTGGCCATCGTGGCCATGTCGCCATCGGGGGCAGGCGACGCGTTACCGGCGTCAACGGGAGGGTGATCGGCGGGCAGGCCTTGGTGTTGGTGTGGAGCCTGCGGCTGGACTGCGGGAGCGGGATCCTTGGGCGCGCGATACGCCGTAATCTGGCGATCCCTGCAACCGGAAAGGATGAGAGTGCTTAACAGCAGGACGCAGGGGAATAGGCGTGGAGACATCGCAAAACCCAGCATAGCAATCCCCGGCTGACCGCAACCCAAACAGGAATGTATCAGCCGGAAGGAAAGGTTTGATTAGCAGAGAGATTTTGACTACGAACACACTGTCGTTGTTCATGTTGGCGACATGCAAATCACACCGCTGGGGGACAGTGCATTGATGCTCGTGATGGGGGGCGCGATAAGCGATGCCACCCATCGTGAGGTGCAGGTGGCGTGGCGGGCGTTGGCGGTCGAACCGCTGCCGGGTGTGAGCGAAGTGACGCCCGCTTATACGAGCGTGACGATTTTTTATGAGGCTCGGCGAGTCGTGGAAGCCGGGGCCAAGGAGGATGAAATTGTGGAATGGCTGTCGGCCCGCGTGCGCGAACGACTCAAAAACCCGCCCAAGGAGGCGAAGACCAAGCCGCGGCTCGTGGAAGTCCCGGTGTGCTACGGGGGCGAATTCGGACCTGACCTCGCCCGGGTGGCGGCCCAAGCCCGGATTTCGCCTGAGGAAGTGATCAAACGGCATAGTTCTGCGAAATATCGCGTGCATCTCATCGGTTTCGCGCCGGGCTTTCCCTATTTGGCCGGACTGCCGAAGGAATTGATCACCCCGCGGCACGCCAAGCCGCGGATGAATGTGCCCGCCGGTTCGGTCGGTATCGGCGGCGAGCAGACAGGCATCTACCCGCAGGTTACGCCGGGTGGCTGGAATCTCATCGGTTGCACTCCGCTGCGCCTGTTCCAGCCGGAGGCGAATCCGCCCGTCCTGCTGCAGGCCGGAGACGAGGTGCGCTTCAAGCGGATTACGGCGGACGAGTTTAGGCGTTTGCAGGAGGTGCGTTCATGATCCGGGTGATCAAACCGGGATTGTTGACGACCGTGCAGGACCTCGGGCGTCCGGGTTTCCAGCAATACGGCGTCGCCGTGGGCGGTGCGCTCGATGCGTTTGCAGCGCGCGTGGCCAATCTCATTGTCGGCAACGACGACAATGCCGCCCTGCTCGAGATGGCCCAGACCGGGCCGGAACTGCAGTTCGAGCGCGAAGCACTCATTGCGTGGAATGGGGGCGATTTCGACGCGACTATCGACGGTCAGCCTCTGCCGCGCGATCGCGCCGTGCGCGTGGTCCCCGGCGAGATTGTGAACCTCGGTGTGGCGCGCAGCGGTCTGCGCGCGTGGCTCGCCATCGCCGGAGGCATCGACGTGCCGGTGGTGATGGGCAGTCGGGCGACCTACCGGCGCGCCGCGCTCGGCGGCCATAACCACGGGCGTTCGTTGGCGGCCGGTGACAGTCTAGCCTTCTTCGCTCCTGGCGAGCGCGCGGCGATGTTGCTGGCTTCGTTGAGGAACCGGAACCAGCGCGCGACCGTGTGGACGGTGCGCCCTGAAACCATGGGACAACCCGCGCCGGCCGACACGGTGCGAGCGGTGGTCGGCCCGGAATGGGACTGGTTCAGTAACGAGGCGCAGCGCGCATTTTTTGCCGCGGAATGGGAAGCCACGCGCGAGGCGGACCGCATGGGCGTGCGCTTGCACGGCCCGGAACTCACGCTGCAGAAGTCACGCGAAATGATCTCATCGGCGGTTAACACGGGTATTGTGCAGGTGCCGCCATCGGGTCAGCCGATTGTGCTGCTCCCCAGCCGGCAATCGGTTGGCGGATATCCGCGCATCGCCGCGGTGACCACGGTTGACGTGGGCCGTTTCACGCAGCTGCGGCCCGGAGCAAACGTGCGGTTTGACCGCATCCCGCTGCCTGTGGCGCTCAGGCTGCAGCTTCGGCGCGAGCGTGATCTGGCGCGCGCGCGCATGGGATTGGCTCGCCTGACCGGGTGATTCCCATGCTTCGGGTCGATCTCAACTGCGATTTGGGTGAAGGTGGTGCGCACGATGCCGCGCTCATGCCGCTCATTACCTCGGCCAACATTGCCTGTGGCGGGCATGCCGGTGACGAAGCGACTATGCGCGCGACCATTCAATTGGCGATCGAGCACGGCGTGGCCATCGGCGCTCATCCGGGGCTGGTGGATCGGGAAAATTTTGGAAGGATTGAAAGACGTCTGAGCCCCGACGAGGCGCGCGCGCTGGTGCTGGAGCAGACCGAGCGTCTGCAAAAGCTGGCTCAGGAACTCGGAGGCATGGTTGCGCATGTGAAGCCACACGGTGCGCTCTACAACATGGCGGCTCGCGATGCGACGCTCGCGAAGGCGGTGGCGGAGGCTGTTTTCGACGCGGATTCGCGCCTGACGCTGGTCGGGCTGGCGCACAGCCGTTTG
Organism: Opitutales bacterium; assembly: GCA_044507675.1. Taxonomy (GTDB): domain Bacteria; phylum Verrucomicrobiota; class Verrucomicrobiia; order Opitutales; family Opitutaceae; genus Lacunisphaera. The sequence goes on from JBIQJF010000025.1 coordinate 6,551, forward strand.
ACCGAGGCAGGATTGGCGTGCGGCTTGCGCGTGCTCCATGAAGTATTCGCGGATCGCACTTACCAAGCGGATGGAACACTGACGCCGCGCGGTCGTCCGGATGCGCTTCTCAAAGATGGAGCTGCGGTCGTGGAGCAGGTGCTCCGGATGTTGCAGGAAGGACGCGTGCGCGCGACCGACGGCAGCGAAGTTGAAATCAAGGCCGACACGGTCTGCCTGCACGGCGACGGGCCCGATCCGGTGCTCTTTGCACGCGAATTGCGGCGGAAACTGGAAGCCGCCGACGTGGAAATCAGACGCCCGGGCGGCTAGAGCCCGGCTGCACCTTGGCTGAAGCACCTGCTGCGCGACGGCGGCGCCAAGCGGCAAAGGCAGCGAGACCGCCGATCATGATGGCGCCGTAGGTGGAGGGTTCCGGCACGGGCGTGATCTGGTTGTCGTAGGACCGCCACTTGGTGTCGTTGGCGCTGAAACCGGTGAAGACGACCTGGTTCATAGGATTGACGCCCGAGGTGTCAAAGGCCGCGCCAGCCCAGTTTTGCGTGAAGAAAAAGTCGGTGGCGCTGGCCCAGTTTTGGATCGTAAGCGTCACGCCCTCGGCGATGGAAAGATTGCTCAGGTTGAGGATGGAGGCGGTGCCGCCGAAATCGATGATGGAGTTGCCGGTGACATGCAGGGTTTCGGCAGACAGGGAGATGCTGCTGAGGGAAAGCGTTCCTCCGCTGAGTTGGAACGTGCCATCGAAATCGATATTGCCCGTCAGCGTCAGGGTGCCGCTTCCGGTTTTCTCAAAGGTGCCGGTGCCGGCGAGGGAGCCGCCGAAGGTTGAGGAGCTGGAGTTGACGCCGACCGTGAGATAGCCGCTGGTGGAAAGATCGATCAGACCGGTGCCGGCGAGCAAGTTGATGCCTTCCGTGAAATTATTCACCCGAAGAACGCCATCGGAATTGATCGTGATGAGACCCGCGTGGTTGGCGATCTGATGCGAGGCGTCGAGCCGGAGCACCGCGGAACCGGCGGCACCTACACCGTCACCAATGTTCACGGCGGCGCCGCCAATGGCGTTGGTCCCTGCGCTCTTTGCAAGGGCGACAGTTCCTTGGTTGATCGCGAGTGTGCCAGTGAAGGAGTTGGCGCCCGAGCCCGAAAGGGTGAATGTGCCGGTGCCAGTCTTGGTAATGCCCCCGCTGCCGCCCACCGTGCCGCTGAGAGTGGTGTTACCCGAGCCGGTAACCGTCATGGTGTTGGAGCCGAGGCTGACAGGTCCGCTTGCGGTGAGTGAACCCGCGCTCGTGTTTACCGTGGTATTGCCGGTCAGATTGATGGTGCCGGAAAACGTGTTGTTACCGGAGACGTTGCGCAGGGCGCCGTTGCCACCTGCGCCGGTGCCCGCGATAGAGACGCTGCCTTCGTTGACGGTGATGTTGTTCGTGAAGGCGAGGGTGGCGCCGGAAGCGACAGTGTTGTTCCAAGTGCCGGCGGCGCCGAGGGCATTACTGTGTGCGAGGGTGAGCGTGCCGCCACTGACGGTGACCGGGGCGCTGAAGGTGTTGTTGCCGGACAGAATCAGTTCGCCCGAGCCGGCCTTGGTGAGGCCGCTATACCAAGGCTCGGTGACGGAGCCCGCGAAAGTGGTGGCTGCGGTGTTGTTGACGGTGATCGTGCGGGTGGCACCGCCGAGATTGATGGTGCCGTTGAATGTGAGCGCCGAGGAACCGCCGATGGTGAAATCATTGCCGACGGTGATGTTGTTGGCGATGGTGCGGCTGCCGCCCGTTCCGGCGAGGGTGCCGCCATTGATCGTGAAGCTGCCGGTGCCCAAGGCGCTGTTGTTGCCCAGGGTGAGAGTGCCGGCGGAAAGGGTGGTGCCTCCCGAGTAGGTGTTGGCGCCCGACAGAACCAACTCGCCGGTGCCGCTCTTGGTGAGTGAGCGGGCACCGCCGTTGTTCACGACGATAGAGGTGATCACCAAGCTACCGGCGCCATTGATGTTCATGGCCGCGTCGCCGCCGAGGGAGAGAGTGGTGAAAGCCAGGGTCTGGGTTCCGCTGCTGCCGGCCGTGCGCGTGATGTCGCCGGAGGTCAGGGTCAACGTGCGCGAGCCGGAGCCGTTGATCAGGCTGAAGTTGTCGTTGACGTTATTAAAGATAAGACTGTTGGCCGAGTAGTTGGCGCCGAGGGAAATGTTGCTGACGGTGGCGTCGTCATCGCTGGCGTTGAATTGAACATTGGAGGCAGCGGTCGGCACACTGTTGGGATTCCAGTTGGCTGCAGTGCCCCATTGGTTGTTGCCACTCCCGTTGTCCCAGACGACTTGAGCGCATAGCAAAGACGGCAGCAAACCCAACAGAACCAACCAACCGCACCGGTGGGTCGGAGTCTTAGGGAGGGCTGGAACTGGGATGATTAACCTCATCTACGGGGCCGATAATAGGTAAAATACCCTAGTCGGCAACCCAGAAATCGACCCAAAAAGCCCGGAAATTAGGACTTTTTGTTAGTTGTTGAAGCGGAACAGGGCTACGTCGCCGTCTTGAAACACGTATTCCTTGCCCTCGAGGCGATATTTCCCGGCTTCCCGGGCAGCCGCGACCGAGCCCAAACGGGTCAAATCCTCGTAGCTGACGATCTCGGCCTTGATGAAGCCTTTCTCGAAATCGGTATGGATGACGCCGGCGGCCTGCGGGGCTTTCCAGCCTTTCTTGATTGTCCAGGCGCGGACTTCTTTTTCGCCGGCGGTGAAATAGGTCTGCAGGCCGAGCAAGGCGTAGGTGGCCTTGATGAGTGAGGAAACGCCCGAATCGTCCACGCCGAGGTCATTGAGGAATGCCTTGGCGTCCTCGGGAGAAAGGTCGATGAGCTCGGCCTCGATCTTGGCGCTGATCGGCACGTAAGCGGCGTCGTGATGCGTGCGGACGTATTCGGCGACTTTTTGAACGAATTTGTTTTCTCCGGCCGTGGCGAGGTCACCTTCGGCGACGTTGCAGGCGAATAGCACGGGTTTGGCGGTGAGGAGCTGAAAGAGCTTCATCATCGCCTTCTCGTCGTCCGTGGCGCCAGGCAGCACGTTGGCAGTCTTGCCGGAGTTCAGGTGAGGGGAGAGCTTTTCGAGCAGCGCCATTTCGACGATGGCTTCCTTGTCGCCGGACTTGGCCTTTTTCTGGGTCTTGTCGATGCGCTTGGTGACGGCGTCGAGATCGGCCAGCACGAGTTCGGTTGTGATCACCTCGATGTCGCGCACGGGATCCACGCCGCCCATCGTGTGGACGACGTCGCTGTCTTCGAAGCAGCGCACGACCTGCACGATGGCGTCCACCTCGCGGATGTTGGCGAGGAACTGGTTGCCCAAACCTTCGCCCTTGCTGGCGCCGGCGACGAGGCCGGCAATGTCCACGAATTCGATCGCGGCGGGCACAACGACGTTGGTCTTGGCGATTTTCTGAAGCACGTAGGCCCGCTCGTCGGGCACGACGACCACGCCGACATTGGGGTCGATCGTGCAGAACGGGTAGTTGGCCGCCTCCGCCTTACGGGAGCGGGTGAGGGCGTTGAAGAGAGTGGACTTGCCCACATTGGGCAGACCGACGATACCGGCTTTGAGCATAAAATTGGGTGCGTTAAGGGTCGGATGGAGCGGTGGCACTGGGGGCTTGACAAGGGCAAAGTTGTTCCGTCCATTCTGCCCCTTTTCCAACTCAAGAATCGCTTCCGTTTCAGACAAACAGCACATCAAATGGCCCTTACCATCCGTCTCTCCCGTTTCGGCACCAAGAACGCCCCGCATTATCGTGTCGTGGTCACCGAGGCTCGTTCCCGCCGCGACGGCGCTGGCGTCGAGCAGCTCGGCGCCTACAACCCTCGCAGCAAGGGCAATCCGCTGAGCATCAAGCTTGATCGCTATGACTACTGGGTCTCCAAGGGTGCCAAGCCGAGCGACACGCTGAATTCGCTCGTGAAGCGCGCCAAGCGCGCCGCGGCCGCCCAAGCCTGAGCGTTTCGCCAATTTTGATTTCCCGAGGTTCGGCTCGCGCCGGACCTTTTTTATTGGAAAATCCGCCCATGCGCATCGACGTCCTTACGCTGTTCCCGGCCATGCTCGACGGCTTCCTGTCGGAGAGCATGCTGGGACGCGCACGCGAAGCGAAGCTGCTGGAAATCGCCGTCCACAACACTCGCGATTGGGCGACCGACAAACACAAGACGACCGACGACCGGCCGTTCGGCGGCGGGGCGGGGATGGTGATGAAATGCGAACCGATTTTTGACGCGATCGAGCGGCTCCAGACGCCGGGTTGTCGCCGGATTTACCTGACGCCCGACGGGGTTCCTTTTACGACTGCCAAGGCCGAGGAGCTGTCGAAGCAGCAACACCTTATCCTCCTCAGCGGCCATTACGAGGGTATCGACCAGCGAATCCGCGACACCATTATCGATGAGGAGATCAGCATTGGTGACTACGTGCTCACCAACGGCACTTTGGCCGCTGCGGTCGTCATCGATGCGCTCGCTCGATTCATTCCCGGTGTGCTCGGAGAAGAAAAGTCGTTGACCACCGAAAGTTTCACCCGCAACTTGCTCGACTTTCCCAATTACACGCGTCCCGCCGTTTACCGCGGCATGTCCGTGCCGGAAGTGCTCCTTAAGGGCAACCACGGCGAAATCGAGAAGTGGCGGCACGCGCAACAGTTGGAAAAAACCGCCAAAATCCGGCCCGATTTACTCAAAAAACAGCCATGAACCAGATCATCAAAGACATCACCGCCGCCCAGGTGAAAACCAACTCCGCCCCCTTCAAGGTGGGTGATGGCGTCCGCGTGCACACGAAGGTGCGCGAGGGCGACAAGGAGCGCGTCCAAATCTTCGCCGGCGTCGTGATCGCCCACAAGGGCAGCGGCATCCACGAGACTTTCACCGTCCGCCGCATCAGCTACGGCGAGGGTGTCGAGCGCGTGTTTCCGGTCAATTCTCCCAACATCGAGAAGATCGAGATCGAGCGGGAGTCCGAGCCGGGCAAGGCCCGCCTCTACTACCTCCGCTCGCGCACCGGCAAGGCCGCCATGGCCGTGAAGGAAAAGCGCTTCGAGGAAGCCGCCAAGGCCTGAGCCCGAGCGTCCATAGTTTGAACAAAAGCGAACCAGACCGGTTCGCTTTTTTTATGCCAAAAATTCGGCTTTGCAGTGCCGGGGCCGCACCCGTTTAATTTTCGGTCCTCACAAATTATCTATCCCCCCTTTCATGAAACTGAACACCGAGATTCTATCCCAAGCTGCCAATCAGGCCCGTGGCCTCGCGATCGATGCGGTCCACAAATGCTCCTCCGGCCACCTCGGCCTGCCGCTCGGCGCCGCCGAGATCGGCGCCGTGCTCTACGGCCACGCGTTGGTGCACAACCCCGACGAGCCGCGCTGGCTCAACCGCGACCGATTCGTCCTCTCCGCCGGCCACGGTTCGATGTTCCTCTATAGCTGGCTTCACCTGAGCGGCTATGACCTGTCGCTCGATGATGTGAAAAATTTCCGCGCCCTGCACAGCAAGACGCCCGGTCACCCCGAATTTCACGAGACGCCCGGTGTGGAGTGCACGACCGGTCCGCTCGGCCAGGGCATCGGCAACGCCGTCGGTCTCGCGCTCTCCGGTAAGATGGCCGAAGCGCGTTTCAACACCGCCGAGCACGCCATCTTCGATCACCACGTCATCTGTCTCGCCGGTGACGGCTGTATGCAGGAAGGCGTCGCCATGGAAGCCGTCGCTTTCGCGGGCCACCAAGGTCTCGACAACCTGATCCTCATTTACGACGCCAACGACGTCACGCTCGACGCCATGGCCGACAAGACCCAGAGCGAGAACGTCGCCCTGCGTTTCAAGTCGATCGGCTGGGATGTGCAGACGCTCGCCGACGGTCATGATCTCGCCGCCATCCTCAAGGTCATCAACAAAGCCAAGAAGACCAAGACCGGCAAACCGCAGCTCATCGTCGCCAAGACTGTCATCGGCAAAGGCATTCCTGAAGTGCAGGGCACTTCGAAGGGCCACGGAGAGGGTGGGGCGAAGTTCGCCGACGCCGCTCGCCAGGGCCTCGGTCTGCCTGATGAACACTTCTACGTCAGCGCGGAGGTCCACGGGTATTTCAAGGCGCACAAATCCCGCTTGAAGCGGGCGTATGGCAAATGGCGCAAGACCTACGAGGCTTGGCGCGCCGCCAATCCCGACAAGGCCGCGCTGCTCGATTCGCGCAACGACCGCCTCGATGCGACGGCGCTGTTGGAAAAGATCCCGGCCTTCGCGGCCGACGCCAAGCTCGCCACGCGAGCCGCGGGCAAAGACGTGCTCCAACCCGTTGCCGCCGCCGTGCCGCTGCTCGTCTCCGGCTCCGCCGACCTTCACGGCTCCACGCTCAACTACATCGCCGCTGACAAGGATTTCGACAAATCCAACCGCGCCGGTCGCAACCTCCGTTACGGCATCCGCGAACATGCGATGGCCGCCATCAACAACGGCGTGGCCTACGACGGCATCTTCCGCACCTCCTGTGCGACGTTCCTTGTGTTCGCCGACTATTCGCGTCCCTCGATGCGCCTCGCGGCGCTCTCGAAGCTGCCCGTCATCTATATCTACACGCACGATTCCATCGGCGTGGGCGAAGACGGCCCGACGCACCAACCGGTTGAAACCGTTTCCGGTCTGCGCGTCATTCCGAATCTCGATGTCATCCGTCCGGCCGATCCCGAGGAAACGGCCGGCGCTTTCGCCGCCGCGCTTGCGCGCCACGACGGACCGACCCTCCTTGCGCTGACGCGCCAGGCCGTGCCGATGCTTAACGACATCTCCGTCGCCGACCGTCGCAACGGTGTGCTCAAGGGCGGCTACATCGCGGTCAAGGAAACCGCGCCCCTGACGCACATCCTGCTCGCTTCCGGTTCGGAAGTGCAGTGGGCCGTCACCGCCGCGAAACAGCTCGGCGCCGGCGTGCGCGTCGTTTCGATGCCGTCCTTCCTCCGCTTCGACGCCCAATCCAAGGATTACAAAGAGTCCGTGCTCCCGTCGTCGTGCCGCAAGCGCGTCGCCATCGAGGCGGGCGTCACAGGCCTCTGGCACAAATATGTCGGTCTCGACGGCAAGGTAGTCGGCATCGACCGTTTCGGCCTCAGCGCTCCCGGCAACATCGCGATGAAGGAGCTCGGCATCACCGCTGAGGCGGTGGTGGCGGCAGCCAACTCCTTGTGATTCACTAATTAAGGTTATTTGCGACAGCCGGCCAAAAGGCCGGCTGTTTTGTTTGCGAACGAGGAGAACTGTCATGCATTCGCAGGAAACTTGGCTTGCGGATATGATTAGGAGGCTAATTGTCAGCCTCCTGATATTTTTGGTCCGCCTTTCAAATCATGCCGCACCTGCTCCTCAAAGATCTTCCGCGCTACGAGTGCCTGCTCGAAGCCGCCAAAGAGTTTCCCGACCTTGATCCGTCCGCTGCCGAGGCCTATCTCCACCTGCTTCGCACCAGCGATGAAGTCTTCGCCGTCGCCGACCGTAATCTGGCCGACAACAATATTTCCCATGGTCGCTTTGGGGTGTTGATGTTGCTTTGGCGCAGCACGCAGCCGCGGGCGGCGAAGCTGATGGGCGCCGATGATTGCAGTTGCGGTGGTCCGCGCACTCCCGCCGAGTTGGCCGATGCCGCCGGCGTTACCCGCGCGACCATGACCGGCCTGATCGACACGCTGGAGCGCGACGGTTTTGTGAAGCGTGAGCCCGATCTCGACGACCGCCGCATGATGTCCGTGCGGCTCACCGCGAAGGGCGACCGTTTCCTCAACGATTTTCTGCCCGGCTATTTCAAGGCCATCGCCGGCGTGATGACGCCGCTTTCCGAGGGCGAACGCAAAACGCTCGTTCGCCTCCTCGGCAAAGTGCAGCAGCACATCGCCATCCTGCGCAGCGAATCGACCGCTCAACCTGCCTCCACCTGACTTTTCCCTTAAATCAGCAAATCACCGAACCACGCTACCGTATGTTAAAGAAATTCCTCATCGCCATCACCGGATTCATTCTGGTCCTGCTCACGCTTGGAGCCGTCAAGGCCAAGCAGATCAGCGACATGATGTCCGTTTCCCATGTCCCGCCGCCCAGTGCGGTCACCACCACCGAAGCCAAGGCCGTGGAATGGCACTCATACATCCACTCGATCGGCACGCTCGCACCGGTGGAGGGCGTCCTGCTCGCCGCCGACGCCGACGGCACCATCACGCGCGTCGTCGCCGACAGCGGCACCGCTGTGAAGGCCGGTGACCTGCTCGTGGAGTTCGACACCAGTGTGGAGGCGGCGCAACTCGCCGCCGCGCAGGCCCGGGCCGCGCTCTCGCGCATTAATTTCGAGAGGGCCAAGGACCTGTGGGACCGCAATGCCACCTCGAAGTCCGAATTCGATCTCGCTGACGCCACACTGAAGCAGTCCGTCGCCGACGTCGCCGCGATCGAAGCTCTTATCGCCAAGAAGCAGGTGCGTGCGCCTTTTTCGGGGCGAGTGGGCATCCGCCAGATTAATGTCGGCCAGTATGTGGCCCGCGGTCGCCCATTGCTTCCGTTGCAGCAGCTCAATCCGATCTACGTGAATTTCAACATCCCGCAGCGTCAGCTGCCGGCCATCGCGATGGGGCAGGAGGTTGGCATCCGGATCGATGCGTTTCCCGATCGTGCCTTCAAGGGCACCATCACCGCCATCGACTCCGAAGTGGATGCCGCCACGCGCAATATTTCGGTGCAGGCCACGCTGGCCAACCCCGAGGAATTGCTCCGCGCCGGTATGTTCGCCCGTGTTGAAGTGCAGCAGAGCGCCGCCGAGCGACAGGTTGTTGTGCCCGCCACCTCCATCTCCTATGCCTCTTACGGCAATTCAGTCTTCATCGTCGAGACGATGAAGGGTGAGGACGGGAAGGAGTATCTCGGCGTTCGCCAGCAGTTCGTGAAGCTGGGCGCCACCCGCGGTGACCTCGTGGCTATCACTGAAGGTCTCAAGGCCGGCGAACAGGTCGTCACCTCCGGCGTGTTCAAGCTCCGCAACGGGGCTCCCGTGCAGGTTAACAACATCGTGCAGCCCGCCAGCAGCGCGAACCCGAAACCCGCCAACACCTAAAAGGATCCCGACTGCCACTCGATGACCACTCGTCAGGCGCCGGCCTCGCATTCGCATCCGGCCGGATTCGTGGTTCATAGCCCCTAGTTCGCAGTCTCTTCCTCTTTCTTCCATGCTCTCCAGGAGTTTCACCGATCTCTTCATCCGGAAGCCGGTCATCGCGCTGGTCGTTAACATCGTCATCCTTGTCGTTGGCGTTGTCTCGTATTTCCAGCTCAACACCCGGCAGTATCCCCGCAGCGACAGCGCGGTGGTCAACGTCAACACGGTCTATTTCGGCGCCAGCGCCGATACCGTGCGCGGTTACATTACCACGCAACTCGAGCGCGCCATCGCCAGTGCCGACGGCATTGACTACATCGAGTCCACCAGCAGTGCCGGTTTCAGTGCCATCAAGGTCTTCCTGCGCCTGAATTACGACACCAACGCCGCCCTTGCGCAGATCAGCGCCAAGATCGACCAGGTGCGCAACGAACTGCCGCCCGAGTCCGAGTCGCCCACCATCAGCGTCGAGACCGCCGACAACGAATTCGCGTCCATGTATCTGAGTTTCTACTCCGACGAAATGGACCAGAACCAAATCACGGACTACCTGAACCGCATGGTCCAGCCGCGCCTCGCCGCGGTGAAAGGCGTGCAGAAAGCCGACGTGCTCGGTGGTCGCGTGTTCGCCATGCGCGTCTGGCTGAAGCCTGACGAACTCGCGGCCCGCGGCCTCAGCCCGGCGGAGGTCCGTCAGGCGCTTTCCGCCAACAACGCGCTCGCCGCTGTCGGTGCGACCAAGGGTTCCATGCTCAGCGTCAGCCTCGTGGCCGACACCGATCTCAAGAATGTGGAGCAGTTCCGCCAGATGGTCGTGGCCGAACGCAACGGCGTCATCATTCGCCTTGAGGATGTGGCTGATGTCGTGCTGGGCGCCGAGAGCTACGACGAGGAGGTCCGCTTCGGCGGCAAAACCGCCACTTTCATGGGCATCTGGGTGCTCCCCACCGAGAGCACCGTGGAAGTCATGACGCGCGTGCGCGAGACCTTCCCCGACATCCAGGCGAGCCTGCCGGCCGGCCTGAACGGTCTCATCGCCTACGACGCCACCCAATACATCGAGGATGCGCTCAGCGAGATCGTCAAAACACTCTCGGAGACGCTGCTTATCGTCACCATCGTCATCTTCCTGTTCATGGGTTCGTTGCGCTCGGTCATCATTCCGATCGTGGCCATGCCGCTGTCCTTGGTCGGCGCGATGGCGCTCATGCTGGCGTTCGGCTTCACCATCAACCTGCTGACGCTGCTGGCCATCGTGCTCGCCGTCGGTATCGTGGTGGACGACGCCATCGTGGTCGTGGAAAACATCGAGCGCCACATCCGCGAGGGTCTGGAGCCAGTCGAGGCTGCGATTTTGGGCGCACGCGAGCTGGTCGGCCCGGTCATCTCCATGGCCATCACGCTGGCCGCCGTATATGCGCCCATCGCCTTCCAAGGCGGTCTCACCGGGGCGCTTTTCCGCGAGTTCGCTATGACGCTCGCCGGTGCCGTGCTGATCTCGGGCCTGGTTGCGCTCACGCTCTCGCCCATGATGAGCGCCTACATGTTGAAGGGTGGCGACGCCGAGGAGAAGGGACTCACCGGTGCGATCAACCACTTATTCGATCGCGTGCGGAATCGTTATGAACGCGGTCTCGGCAATCTCCTCGAAACCCGCCGGCTCAACGCTTTTGGCGGTTTCATCTTCGGCTTCTTCCTGTCGCCGCTTTACTGGATCTTCTATGTCTGGGATCGCACCAGGGGCCAGAAACCTCGCTGGGTGCCGGTCATCACCATCACGGCGTTCCTCTTCACGCTGTTGCTCGCGCCTTTCTTCATGATGGCGCAGAAGGAACTGGCCCCGAAGGAGGACCAAGGGGTTGTCTTCAGCCTCATGATTCCGTCGCCCACCGCGACGATTGATCAAAACATCATCTACGCCGAGCAGGTGCAGAAGATGTTCATGAACGTGCCGGAGTATGACAATTCCTTCCAACTCACCGGCGCACGCTTCGGCTTTTCGGGCATCATCTTGAAGCCCTGGTCGGAGCGTTCGCGAAGCGCGCTCGAGATCGAGGCAGCCCTGCAGGCTCCCGCGGCGGCCATTCCTGGCATGAATGTGGTGGTGACGACGCCCGATCCGCTCCCCACAGGCGGTTCGATGCCCATCGACTTCGTCGTGCGTTCGACTGCGGACCATCGCGAGATGGAGGAAATCGCCCAGCAACTCGTGTTGTTCGCCAACGGCGAGGCCAATGCCGGCGGCGGCGCGCCCACGTTCTACTTTGCCGACACCGATCTTCGCTTCGACCTTCCGCAGGTCGAGATCGAGATCGACAAGGACAAGGTTGCCGCCATGGGCCTCAATCTCGTGGACGTCGCTCGCGACCTTGGCTCGATGCTCGGCGGTGGCTACGTCAACCGCTTCGTCAACGACGGTCGCAGCTACCGCGTGATCCCGCAGGTTGAGCGCGGCCAGCGTCTGAATGCCGAGCAATTGCTCGACTACCACATTCGCGGACCGCAGGGTCAGTTGATCCCGCTTTCCACGATCGCAACGCTTCGGGAGACGGTGCAGCCCCGGACGCTCAATCGCTTCCAGCAATTGAACTCCATCAAGATTCAAGGCGTCGGTCCCAGCGTGGACCAGGCGCTGAAAAAGCTGGAGGCCAAGGCTGCGGAAATCCTGCCTGCTGGTTACTCCATCGATTACGGCGGCCAGTCGCGCCAGCTTCGTTACGAAGGCAACGCGCTTTGGTCGGCCGGCCTCCTCGCGGTGATCCTGATTTTCCTGGTGCTCGCGGCGCAGTTCAACAGCTTCCGCGACCCGTTGATCATCCTGTTCGGCTCGGTGCCGCTGGCGCTGGTCGGCGCGATGCTGCCCATCTTCCTCTGGAAGACTACGCTCAACATCTATTCGCAGATCGGTCTCATCACCCTCGTTGGCCTTATCGCCAAGAACGGCATCCTGATCGTGGAGTTCGCCAACAGTCTCCAGGAACAGGGTGTGGCCAAACTGGAAGCCATCCGGCGCGCCGCGGCCACCCGCCTGCGTCCGGTGATGATGACCTCCGCGGCCACGGTGTTCGGCCACGTCATGCTGATTTTTGTCAGCGGCCCCGGTGCTGCTGCCCGTAACAGCATCGGCTGGGTTCTCGTGATCGGCATGGCCGTCGGTTCGGTCTTCACACTCTTTGTCGTGCCGGCCTTCTATGTGCTTATCGCGGAGGATCGTTCCCACGCTCCAGCCCGGGGCGCTACGCCGCCGCTGCCGGTTGAGCCCGCCCTTGCCAAATAATCAAACCGACTTCATTTCATGAAATTCCCTATGCGACTGCCCGGTTCTATTCTCTTGGGCGCAAGCCTGCTCGCAACCATCCCGGTTGCGGCCCAGCTCAACGATGGTCAGCCCGATCCGCACTTCAACGTGCCGGAGCGCCTCGACCTCCAATACGCGCTGGCCTACGCGCTCGATAACAACTTCGCCATCCGTCAGGCAAAGGAACGCATCCGCCAGCAGGAAGGCATCGTGCTTGAGGTTCGCTCGGCGCAGATTCCCAACGTCTCCGCTGCGGCTGGCTACCAGCGCAATGCCGACGAGATCTCCACCAACGGCCGCGACGAGGCTTGGTCGGTGGACATCACGGCCCGGCAGATTCTTTACGCCGGTGGCGGAGTAAGTGCGAGCATCAAGCGCCAGCAACTCGCCCTCGACGCCGCGGTGCTTTCCCTCCGCGAGGTCATCAACGATGCGCTGCTCGGGGTTCGCACGCGGTTCTTCACCGCCTTGCTCACCCGCGAACGCATCAAGGTCCAGGAGCAGAACATCGAATTGCTCGAGCGCCAGTTGCAGGACGTGCGGAACCGGTTCGAAGCCGGCACGGTTTCGAACTTCGAAGTGCTCCGCGCCGAGGTCGCGCTGGCCAACGCCCAGCCCGCGCTTATCACCGCGCGCAATGATTTCCGTCTCGCCATCGAGGAACTGCGTCAGTCGCTCGGCTTCGTGGCCGCCAGTGAGCCGGATGTCACCAAGGTGCCCGAGTTCCTTGGCACGCTGGAGTTCAATCCCAGCAGCTTCGAGCTCCGCTCCGCCCTCAGCACGGCCCGCGAGCAAAGGCCCGACCTCCAGCGGCTCACCAAGCTCAGTGAAGCGGCCGAGCAGGGTGTCATCTCCAGCCGTTCCGGCTACCTGCCCAGCGTTTCGGCCTTTGGTTCCTACGACTGGCGCCAGGCGCCGGTTTCCTCCAACCGCTCCTCACTCGACGGCTGGACCGTGGGTCTGCAAACCAGCTGGGATATTTTCGACGGTCGCGCCACCGCCGGCCGGGTTGCGCAGGCTCGTTCCTTCCTCGAGCAAACCAAGCTGGCCTTGGCCGAGGCGCAGTTGAGCGCTGATGTGGAGGTTCGCCGGGCGATCTCCATCTTCCAGCAGGCAACCGAACTCGCGGAAGCTTCCAAGAAAGTTGTTGAGCAGGCCGAGGAGGCGGTGCGCCTCGCCAACGCCCGCTATTCAGCTGGCACGGCCACGCAGCTCGACGTGCTGACTTCGCAGGTCGAACTGACGACCGCCCGCCTCAACCAGCTACAGGCCTATTACAGCTACAACGTCGCGGTTGCCTCCGTGCGCAACGCGATGGGTTTGGCGGACGAGACCCTGCCAGCCGGTGAGCTGAAGTATCCCTGAGGTCCGCCAGCCTTCGCAGATCGGGCCGCCTTTCAGGCGGCCCTTTTTATTCGCGCAACGCCGCAACCTAAGCCACGTTCCTGTGTCGTAACCGCATCACATGAAGCCCTTTCGAGTCCTGCTCGTTTCCTTGGGAGTCCTGGCCTTGTTCGGCGTCGTTGCCATCGCCATCGCGCTGACCCCGGCGGTCCAGCGTTGGGCCGTGCTTCGCGCCACGCGCGATGTGCCAGAGCTCAAATTCGAACTGGCGCATGTCTCGGCTGGATTTTCCGGCGTTACCATGAACGGGGTGAAGGCGGAGCACCGCGGAATCCCGATCGAGATCGAGCGACTGGAAGCGAAATTTCCCGTTCTCAGTTTCCTGTGGGGGAGTCATCTGGAACTGAGTCAGTTGCAGGTTGCGGGTTTGCGGATCGACGCCAGCGGAGTGTCGGGCGGGAAAGCCGAGGCAGCCGCTGCCGGCGCACCCGCGGCTGCACCCGGTTTGCTCGCGCAATTGGAGCTGCCGTTCGATCTTACCTTGGATGATGTGCGCATCGAAGGTCGCGCGCTTCTGCCGGCGGCTCCCGCCCAACCGCCCGTCGAAGCTGCTTACACGATTACTGGCGGCAAATTCGCGCCCGGTCGCGAGGGCACATTGCAGCTCGATGCCACGCTCCGTAATTCGACCGAGGGAGCCAAGGTCAGCACGTTGCGCATGCAGGCCGTTCTGCGCGCGACACCCACGCCGCAGCGGCGGTTCAATACGATCAGCCTGACCACGCTGGTGGATGCGGAGGGACCTGCGCTGGCCGGGCCGAGTCAACTCAAGGTCGGCGCAGAACTTTATCATACGTCGGTCGGAGAAAACTACGAGATCACGATCGGCACGCTGCTGCAGGGGCAGGCCGAAAACGTGCTCATCGTTCGCGCGCAATTGCCAACCGGCACCCGGCGCTACGCAGGCGAGTGGGCGCTCAAGGTCCGCACTGCGCAACTCGAACCGTTTTTCCTGGGGGGCGTGATGCCTGACTTCGATGCGACTGGTGACGGACGATTTGCATTCGATACCACTTCGGCGAACTCTGACCTCGAAGGTTTGTTACAGGGGAAGGTCAGCCGGTTGGAAGTCATCGAGCCGGCGTGGCGCGCTTTCGGGAGTTTGCAAATCGAGACGATTTTCGACCTCGGCCAACAGGGCGGCGTGCTGGACGTTCGCCGCTTCAAGGCATCCGTGGCAGGCAACAAACCGGTGCTGGAAATCCGCAGCACTGCGCCTATCCGCTACGATCTCGGCAAAAAAGAACTTCTGGCCGGCAACGGATTGTCGGATGCCCTTTTGCGTCTCGATTTGCAGGGACTGCCGATCGATTGGATCCGACCGTTTCTCAGCGGCGCGGATTTATCCGGCGGACAGTTGACCGGACAAATGGATTTGGTGCGCACCTCCACCAATGCTGCCGAAGCGGCCATCCGCGGGCGGCTGCAACTCGATGAGTTGAACATCGTGCAGGAAGGCAGGCCGCTCGTTACCAAGGCCGCGGTGACCGCGCGCATCGAGGCGGCACTGGCGGGTGGGACGGTCAACGCTCCTGTTTTGGAACTGGCCGTCAACACACCCACCGGCGATGCGTTCGACCTCCAAGGACGTTTTTCGCTGCACCCCGGTCCCGACGCCCCCCTTTCCGTGGCTGGCCGTTTCAGCGCTGCCACGGAGAAACTCTTCGCACCTTGGCTGCCCGGCGCGCCGGTTTCCGCTTTGGGTGAGTTCGACGTGACCTTGCGCGATGGGGTGATCGAGATTCAGCCCGGTCACATCGAATTGAAGCAGGGCACCGGCCGCGCTTTGGTCGAAGCGACGATTGCGCAACCGATTACCCTGAACCTCGACAGCCACGCCGCGGTTGCGCGTGATCCATTGCTTCCCGTCGGGCGTATTTCGCTAGGGCGCGTGCCGCTGGCGGCGCTGCCCATCGCCCAGCCGGACGCAACGATCGGCGGTTATGTGCAACAGGGCGATTTCGAGCTCACCGCGCCCGCTGGTCGAATCACGCTGCGTGCCGTGACGCCCCTGCGTCTTTCGGATGTTTCGCTGATGCAGGGCCGGCAAGCGGCCCTCACAAACCTGAGTCTGGAAGCGAACCCGATCGCGGAGTATGCCGGGCCCGGGACGTTGCGTGTGCAAAGTGGCGAAGTCATCATTCGCGCGGCTCAGGCTGCTTTGATGTTGCTGAATTTCGAAACCACGCAAGCGCCCGACCAGGATACGCAGACGATCGCCAATTTCACACTCGAGGTGCCGGCGCTTGCGACCCAGCCGTTGTTTGCGGGGACGCAGGCGGTGTCTGCGGGCCGTGCCAGCGGTGAATTTCGCGCCACCACAGGCGTGCACAGCCAGTTGGAAGCCCGCGTGACCCTGAACGGTTTGGTTCAGGCCGAGACCGGTCAATCGCTGCCCGTGGCCAATGTCGGGTTTCGGAGTCGCGTCCAATCCAACGGCGCGGTGGCGGTCCAAGTGCCCATCCTGCTCGACGATGCGGGCCGGCGGTCCGATTTGAATTTTGCGCTCGAACTGTCGCCCTTGGGACGCGGCTATTCGGTTGATGGACGTGTGACCGGCCAGCAGGTGGAATTGGAGGACTTGCTCGGCGTGCTTGCAGTTTTTTCCTCTTCGGCCGCCACTGGCGATGCCGACCGGCAGCCGGTGGCCACTGCCCCGGTGCCGCCCGATACAGTGGCGGTTTGGTCACGTTTCAGCGGTCGATTGGCATTGGATATCAAATCCGTCGTGCGCGGGAAAGAGTGGTCCATGAGCGGATTGGCCGGTTCGGTGGCCATCGAGCCGTCGCTCATTACTTTGGAAAAATTGGAAGCCTCCTTTAGCGAGGTCAGTCGCCTCGCGGCCAAAATGGAAATGCGCTTCACCGGCGGCGCGATGCCTTACCGCTTGAGCGGTGACTATGAACTCACCGAATTCGACGCGGGGCGGCTTTTCCGCGCCATCGAGCCCACCAAGCCCCCGACGGTTGAAGGCCTGTTCAACATCACTGGCCGGCTGGCCGGGAATGGCGAAACGATCACGCGGGCGATTGATCGCCTGCAGGGGGAATTTCAACTCACCAGCCGGCAAGGGGTGTTCCGCGGTTTGCAGCGCAGTGCCGGCAAGCTCTCCATGACGTCCAAGGCGGTGGAGTTGGGCGCGTCGGTGCTCGGCTCCATCTTCGGTTCTGACAAGGCGGTGAAGACCGCCGAAAAGGTCGCGGGCCAGGCCTATTTCGTGGACCAACTCGCGCAGAGCATCGGCGAGTTCAACTACGACCTGCTCAGCGTGCGTTTCAATCGCGATGAGTTTCTCAACATGAATTTGGAGGAGATCAGTCTCGTCTCCCCCGAAATCCGTCTCAACGGCCGCGGCGCGGTCCGATACGTGGTCGGCCAGCCGCTCCTGGAGCAGCCGCTCAATGCCTCGCTCAGCATCGCCACGCGTGGCAAGGTCGAGCAGCTGTTCTCGCGCCTCCGCCTGCTCGACGGCACCAAGGATGAGCTCGGCTACCTGCGCGCCAAGGAATCGGTCGCTCTCGTCGGGTCGCTGGCCAAGCCGGATCCGAGCGCTTTTTTCACCAAAATGGCCACGGCTCGCATTGCTGACTTCCTCGACGGCGAGTGAACGTGCGGAGTTTTTCCGATTGTTAGACGAGTTTCCTCTTTGCGGGACCTTGAAAGTTGCCAATGGTGCCGGCTGATGAATACACGCATTTTTGGCAAGACGGGCAGGGTGGTGGGCGAAGTCGGTCTGGGTTGCTGGCAAATCGGCGGCAATTGGGGCGACGTATCCGATGACACCGCGCTCTCCATCCTCCGCACGGCGTTGGAGAACGGCACGACCTTCTTCGACACGGCCGACGTCTATGGCGGTGGACGCAGCGAAACGCTCATCGGTAAATTTCTTAAGGAAACCAAAGCCCGGGACCGGCTCTTCATCGCCACCAAACTCGGCCGGCGCGGCGATCCGGGCTGGCCCGCAAATTTCACGCGCGAAATCGTGCGAAAGCATACCGAGGATTCCCTGCGTAATCTCGGCGTGGATGCGGTGGACCTGACGCAGCTGCATTGCGTGCCTTCCGACGTGCTGATGCGCGGCGAACTTTTCGGCTGGCTCGACGAACTCAAGCGTGAGGGCAAGATCCGGGCTTACGGCGCGAGCGTCGAATCCATGGACGAAGCCTTGTGGTGTTGCCAGCAACCGGGCTGCGCTTCGCTGCAGATCATCTTCAGTATTTTCCGGCAGAAGCCGATCCACACGCTTTTCGACACGGCGCGGGCGAATGGCGTGGCGCTCATCATCCGCCTGCCGCTCGCCAGCGGCCTGCTCAGCGGGCGCATGACGGCGGCGACGACCTTCCCGGCCGACGATCATCGCAACTTCAACCGCGACGGCGCGGCCTTCAACGTTGGCGAGACCTTCGCCGGGCTGCCTTTCGCCAAGGGCGTGGAACTTGCCGCAGCGCTCAAGGCCCATGTGCCGGGCGGCATAACGATGGCCGAGATGGCCCTGCGTTGGTGCCTGGATTTCGAAGCGGTGAGCGTGATCATTCCTGGCGCCAAGAATCCCGAACAGGCTCGCGCCAACATCCGGGCCGCCGCGCTGGCCCCGCTGGGAGTCACGAAACACGTTCAGCTGGCCGCCTTCTACGAGCGCCACGTTGCTGCCCACATCCGAGGGCCGTATTGAAGGAGAATCCCCAACGCCAAACCGTCAGACGCCAAAAATTTCGAATGCCGCGCACCATAAACTGGCGCAAACGAGACGCGCTGTTTTGGCGTTTGGACTTTGGGAGTCTGGAGTTTGCCCAAGCTTGCCTTGGGCACAGGTTGGCATGATAAGTGCGGCCAGTTTTCTCGCGATGCCCGCGTCACGTCCGCTCATCCCATCCGGCCTCACTCTGCTCAACTGGTTTCTCCGCAGCTGGACCGCTCTTGTTTTCGTTTTTCTTTATGCGCCGATCGCGGTGCTGGTGTTTTTTTCGTTCAACTCCTCGCGGTTGAACATCGTATGGGAGAGCTTCACGCTCCAATGGTATCAGCGCTTGCTCGACAATACGCCGCTCATTCGCGCGGCCAAGAACAGCCTGATCATCGCTTCGGCCACCACGATTCTATCGGTCATCATTGGCACGGCCGGAGCCTGGCTGCTGCATCGTTATCGCTTCCGTTTCTCCCGCGCGATCCAGACGCTCGTGGCCATCCCGATGGTGATGCCCGAAATCCTGCTGGGCATCAGCCTGCTCATCCTTTTCGTGACAATCGGCCTGAAGCTCGGCTTCGCCACGGTGATCATTGGACACGTGACCTTTAGTTTCCCGTTCGTGCTGGTAGCGGTGCAGGCCCGGCTGCAAGGGCTGGATTCTTCGTTGGAGGAGGCGGCGCTGGATCTCGGCGCAACGCCATTCAAGGCGTTCTGGCTGGTCATCATGCCGACGCTCCGACCGGCAATTCTCGCGGGCGGGCTCATGGCCTTCACGCTGTCGCTCGATGAACTCATCGTTACCTTTTTCGTCCAGAGCGCGGCGTCGGAGACCCTGCCGATCCACGTTTACGGTCTGGCTCGCAAGGGACTCAACCCGATGCTGAACGCCCTCTCGGCCATCTTCATTTTAGCCACCGTCGTTTTCGTGTTTTTCTCGGCTTATCTCAAAAAACTGGGCCGCTGAATCGCTTCTCACCACACCATATCATGAAATCCCTGAAGAAACTCGCCCTTGCGCTGGCCATTCTGGCCGGCTCCGCCGGTCTCACTGCCGCCGAACTCAACCTGTTCGGCTGGTCCGAATATGTTCCGCAGGACGTGCTGGACGGTTTCACGAAGGAGACCGGCATCAAGGTGAACTTCGAAACCTATGATTCCAACGAGGCGATGCTTTCGAAGCTCGTGGCCGGCGGCGGCAACTACGACCTCATCCAGCCTTCGGAATACACCGCCGAGCTGCTGATCCGTCGCAAAATGCTCGCGCCGCTCGACAAGTCGAAGATCCCCAACCTTAAAAACATCGCCCCCGAGTTCCGCGGGATGGTGCACGATCCGAAGGACGAGTTCACCGTGCCCTATATGTCAGGCACCGTCGGCATCGTCGTAAATACCGACAAGGTGAAGGACGACATCAAGGGCTACAAGGACGTCTTCCAGTCGAAGTTCAAGGACCGCCTCGTGGTTCTCGATGACAATCGCGAGATCGTTACGTGGGCGCTCTATTCGATCGGTCTGCCCGCGAATGAGATCAACGCCCGCAGCCTCGCGAAGGTTCGCCCTGTGATCGCGCAATGGGTGAAGCTCGTGAAGGTCTTCGATTCCGCCAGCCCGAAGACGGCCCTGCTCAATGGCGACGTGGATATCGGCATCGTGTGGAGTGGCGAGGCTGCGCTTCTCTGGAACGAGGACCAGAAATTTAAATATATCCTCCCGGCCGAGGGCGCGCACCGTTTCGTGGACATCCTCGCCATTCCGGCTTCCGCCCCGCACAAGGCCGAGGCGCACGCCTTCATCAATTACATTCTCCGTCCCGACGTCTCGAAGATCATCTCCCGTGACTTTCCTTACACAAATCCCAACGCCGAGGCTCGTAAACTCCTGGCGCCCGAGGAACTCGCCAATCCTGCGAGCTATCCAGCCGGTTTGCCCAAGCTTGAAACATTCCGCGATATCGGCCGAGCTGCCGCCGACATCGACGAGCTGTTGACCGACCTCAAGAGCGCACAGTGACTCAAATTTCCTGCGGCGTCATTCTGAGTGAAACGAAGAATCCAAGTGGAGATACGCAGGGATGCATGACCTTGGATCCTTCGCTGCGCTCGGGATGACGGGTTTCAGGCGTTGTTGATTGATCCATGCTCGCCGCCGCGCCTGCCACCGCTCCGCTTTCTGATCACTCCCGCCCGGGGTGGAAGGCATGGGCATTGCTCGCTCCGATGGTGGGCTGGCTGCTGCTGTTCGTTGTCGCGCCGGCTCTCATCCTGTTGGTTTACAGCTTCTGCGAGCGCGATGAGATCGGCGGCGTGGTGTTCACGTTCACCTTCGCCAATTACGAACGCGCATTCGATTCGGTCTATCTGCGGATTTTCGGGCGCTCCATTTGGTATGCGGGTTTGACGACGGCCATATGCGCCGTGGTCGGTTATCCGGTCGCGTATTACATCGCGCGGGCAGGGGAGTCCCTGCGCAATAAGCTCCTGCTGCTCGTCATGGTGCCGTTCTGGACGAGTTTCCTCATTCGCACCTATGCTTGGATCACCATCCTGAAGCAGGAAGGCCTGCTCAACGGACTGGTGCAGGCGATGAATCCCGCTCTGGGTCCGTTCAATCTGCTCTACACGCCGACCGCCGTCGTGATCGGCCTGGTGTATGCCTACCTGCCGTTCATGATTCTGCCGATCTACGGTAGCGCGGAGAAACTCGATAATTCCCTCATCGAAGCTGCCTACGATCTTGGCGCGGGCCCCGTGCGGGCGTTTTCGTCCGTCATTGTGCCGCTCACGCTGCCCGGCATCGCCGCAGGCACGCTGCTCGTCTTCGTGCCGGCGATCGGCATGTTTGCCATCACCGACTTGATGGGCGGAGCCAAGGTGCCCATGATCGGCAACGTGATCCAGAATCAGTTTCGCATCGCCAACAACTGGCCCTTCGGAGCCGCGCTCGGCGTTATTTTCATGCTCATGTTCGTCGTTACCTATGTGATTCTCCAACGCCGCGGCTCGCGGACCGCCTAGATCATGCCCGATGCTGCCAAGCCGATGATCGAGCTCCGCGGGATTACCAAGCGCTTCGGCGCGTTCACCGCGGTCAACAACGTCAGCCTCACCGTTCACACCGGCGAATTTCTCACGCTACTCGGTCCCTCGGGTTGCGGCAAGACGACCCTCCTTCGCCTGCTCGCCGGCTTCGAGATGCCTGACGAGGGCACGCTGTTGCTCGATGGCGAGGATGTCTCCCACGTGCCGCCTTATCGGCGTAGTGTGAACCAGGTCTTCCAAAGCTACGCGCTATTTCCACACATGACTGTGCGGCAGAACGTCGGTTTCGGGTTGCGCATGCAAAAGGTGCCTCCGGCCGAGGCCAACACCCGTGTCGTCGAAGCGCTTGCATCGGTTTCGCTCCAGGAACTGGCCGAGCGCTATCCGCACCAGCTCTCGGGCGGGCAGCGGCAACGCGTGGCCCTCGCGCGGGCGATCGTGCCCCGGCCCAAGGTCCTCCTGCTCGACGAACCGCTTTCCGCGCTCGATGCCAAGCTGCGCCATGCGATGCAGCTCGAGCTCAAGCATCTCCATCGGAAACTCGGCATGACCTTCGTCTTCGTCACGCACGATCAAGAGGAGGCGCTCACGATGTCCGACCGCATCGCCGTGATCAACAAGGGCTGCATCGAACAGCTCGGCACCGCGACCGAGATATACCATCGGCCGCGCACACCCTTTGCCGCGGATTTCATCGGTCAGGCCAATCTGCTCAATTCTACCGTTTTGGGGCGGAATGGCACCACGGCCCGCATCCGCTTGGAGAGCGGTTTGGAGCTCATCATTGCCGGCGCCGAGCTTCCGTCTGGCGCGGCCAAGGCGCTGGTTTCCGTGCGCCCGGAGAAAATCCACATCAGTCGCCGGCCTGTTGAAGCGGAGAACGTTTTCCCTGCCGTCATCGAGGAGGAGATATTCCAAGGTGCGACGGATTCGCTTCGACTTGTCACCGAACAAGGCACGCGCCTGCACGCGCTGGTGGCCAACGAAAGCGCCACCCAGGAAGCCTTCCACGAAGGCGACCGCGTTTATTGCAGCCTGCACCTCGATGATTTGGTGATCGTGCAGGCGGAGTGAGGTGGCCGTTTGTAGAGCGAAGTGTCCGAAACTAACTCTGGAGCTTCGCTCTGACTTTCGTAGCGTGTCTTTATGATCGCCGCCGTCCAGTTTCGGAACTTCAAGGCCCTGCGTTCGACGGGTGTGAAACTGGCACCGTTCAACCTCGTGCTGGGACCTAATGGCAGCGGGAAGACGAGCATCATCCAATCGCTATTGCGACTGCGCACGTTGGCGGGTTTGGCGCCGGCGGTCGAACCGCCATCGCCGGGCGGGGGGCCGCGCATTGATTTTGCCTTCAACGCGCCCTATCAAGACATCGGCGTGTCGCTGGGATGCAATGCCGACGAACTCGTCTGCAATGTGCTTTCGGTTAGCCGGCCGCCGGGCCCAGAGGGCGAAGTGTTGTGGGAGGATCTCCGCGCGAAACTTCGTTCCATTCGGGCTTACTTGTTCGATCACTATGCCATGGCCGTGCCGGCGAAATTGTCCGAACACGCGGAACTGGCCTCCAATGGCGGCAATCTCGCGGCGGTGCTGGCGCATTGGCGCGAACAGCAACCTGCGGCCTATGGGGCGGTCGAGGCGGAGTTTCGTCGCTTGATGCCGGAGTTTGCTGGTCTTGAGCTGCGACCGGGTCCGACCGGCACGGTCGAATTGGGTGCGCGGTTGCACGCCAACGGTCATGATTTCATCGCGGCCGAAGATTTCTCCCAGGGCACGCTTTACCAGCTCGCGATTCTGGTTCTGGCCTTCTCGCCGCGTCCTCCCGCGGTGGTGTGCTTGGAAGAGGCGGACCGCGGGATGCATCCCCGGAGCCTGCGCGAGTTGCGCGACACGTTGTATCGTCTCAGCTATCCGCGCGATGGCGGACTCGAGCGCGCTCCGGTGCAGGTCATCACCACGACGCACTCGCCCTATCTGCTCGACCAGTTCCGGGAGCATCCAGAGGAAGTGATTCTCGCCAGCAAACAAGGGCGTGCGGCGACACTCGAACGGCTTTCTGATCGGAGCGACATCATGGAACTCATGAAAGAGACGCATCTCGGTGATCTCTGGTATAGCGGCATCCTCGGCGGTGTGCCGGGCGAGTAATCTTGTCATGTCGACCGTGCGTTCCGTGTTTTCCCCTGCATGAAGCTCGCGATTCTCAGTGAATCGCCGGCCGACGAAGCGGCGCTCCATGTGTTGGTGGAATATGTCCTGGGCGGACCTTTCACCTCCGTGCAGTCGTCCCTTCGGGCGCGCGGCTGGCCTTCGGTCGAGCAGGTGCTACCGCCGATCATCCGGCACTTGCACTTCAATACCGACGCCGATGGCCTCGTGGTGGTCGTGGATTCCGACGACTCGGTGGTGCACACGCCGGAGCACGAAGCGCCCGGTTACCATCATGCCTTCTGTCGGATCTGTCGGCTGCGTTCCGTGTTTCGCCGCACGACGAAAAACCTCCCGCCTGCGCGCGGTCGCGAGCGCGTGTTGCGCGCAGTCGGCGTGGCCGTGCCGGCCATCGAGGCGTGGCTGCTGTGCGGACGCGATACATCGGTTACGGAACAAGCTTGGATGAATGGGCAAGCCACAGGGCGTCAGCCTTACACGCGGCGCGAGTTGAAGTGGCGTGTCTATGGCACGGAGCGGCCTTCACTTCAGCATGAGACGAAACGAGCGGTGCAGGAGGTGTTGCGTCATCGTGGCGACGTGCGTCGGTTGGAGAACGATTTTCCCAACGGTTTCGGCGCCCTCGCGCGCGACTTGCGCAGTTGGCGAAAGCCCGAAACGACCGTGCCGCCGGGCCCCCGTTGAAGCGAAAGCGAACGAGGCTCGGCGATGCGTTCTTCACTGATACCGCTCCGGGGAACTTATGCGCGGTTTTCGTGTAAAAACGTTTCGCAAATCGACCCTGGAAAAATGCCCAAATAGTTATTGCCGGCGGGGCTCGGAGGTTTCTAAGGTCCCACTTTTAGTTTGATGCAATCCCACGGACCCAAACGCATCTACACTCCGCAATCACTGGAGTTCTGGTTTGGACGCATGGAGGTGGAGTGGGAGGGGCAGTTCGACGCCAGCCATGTGGAGCGCGGGCATAGCATGTATCGGGACAACGAGATACGTGAAGTCGAGCTTGGTGCCAGCGATGCGATCATTCACCGCCGGGTGGACAAAAAAGAGGAATACGCAGTCATCGAATGGGACGGTGACGCCATCAAGGTGCGGTCCTCCTCGACCGACGAAATGCTGGCCAACGCCATCGCCGTGGCGGGGTTGCACGAGATTGAAGAGCTGCTCGTGGATGAAATGTCGGCCCTCCTGCCGGGCGTCCCGCCCAAGGCCGCTGCCGGCTCCAATGGCCACAACGGTCACACTCCCGCGACGGCCAATGGCGGACAGAACGGCAACGGTGCCAAGCCCGACCCGAATCAGCCCGCTCGCGATCTCCTGCTCAGCTTCACGGCCAACGCTGACGGTCTCATCTTTCTCGCTTATTGGAAGAGCGGCCGCAATCGCATCCCGGCGCTCGGCAACACCACGCATCATCCCACGGCCACCGAGCGAGCGAAGCTCATCGCGCTGGCCACCTACGCCCGCAAGGCCCACTTCCGCTACAACCAAGCCACCCACGCCTACGCGCTCGACGCCCTGGCCGACATCCCCGGCTTCCTTCGCGACCTGTTGCCGCACTGGAAGAAACAGTTCGCGATCGAGCTCGATGCCAAGGTGGACAACATCAAACAGGGTGCCCGCACCATAGAGATCGAGGCCGTGGCCGACAAACGCTCCGGCTCCAGCGGCGGTCTCGACCTGCGTTGGATTTTCCGCGCGGGCGAAAAACTGCTGACCGACGAGCAAGCCGCGGCGCTGCTCAAGAATGGTCGCACCCCGATGCTGCTGCCCGACCTCGGCATCGTCACGATGACGCCCGAGAAGTGGGAGAGCTTCCAACATTGGAAGCGCAGTCTCGAGGAAACCCAAGTCGGTGGCGAGGTGCCGCCATACCTGATTTTTTCCCTGTTCAACGACAAGCGTATCAAGGTCACGCTGGGTCCCGAGATCGAGGCTTGGCGACAGAAGGTGCTTACCGCGCCGGTCTCGCCGCCCGTGCTGCCCGACTACCTGCGCAACTACCAGCGTCGCGGCGTGGAGTGGATGCACCACCTTTGCGAGACTGGCTGCCACGGCCTGCTCGCCGACGAGATGGGTCTCGGCAAAACCGCGCAGGTCATCGCGCTGCTGCGCGCCCGCCCGATGGGACGTCATCGCCATATCGTGGTCTGCCCCGCCAGCGTGGTGCCCGTGTGGCGGGAGGAGATTGCTCGCTTTTATCCGGACGCGACGGTCGAGATACTCAAATCCGGCCACGACTTCAAGAACCACAAGTCGTATTGCATCTGGCTCGCGAGCTACACCCAGCTGCGCAAACACCGCGCGTTGCTCGATAACACGGATTTCGGCTACGCCATCCTCGACGAGGGCCAGTTTATCAAGAATCCCGACGCCAAGGTCACGCAGGCCTGCTTCGCATTGCGCGCCGAGCATCGCTTGGTGATGACCGGCACGCCGTTGGAGAATCGTCAGCTCGATCTCTGGTCCATCTTCCGCTATTTGTTGCCCGGCCTGCTCGGCTCGCGTTCGGCTTTTGAGTCGGCGCTGATCCAAGACCGTGAGGGCACCATGAATCGCCTGCGCCAGCAGGTTGCGCCGTTCATTCTCCGGCGCACAAAAACCGAAGTGGCCACCGAGCTTCCGCCAAAGGTCGAGATGGATTTGCTCTGTCCGCTCACCGAAATGCAGCGCGCCGAGTATGCCCGCATTTGCACCGAGGGCTTGGCGCGGCTGGGCGAGGACATCGGTCTCGCGCTGCGTGAAAAGTCGTTCGGCTTCCTCGCGTTGCTCACGCGTCTGCGCCAGGTGTGTTGCGATCCCGATTTGTTGCCATGGCAGCACTCACCGCTTACCGACAGCGGCAAACTCCAGTTGCTGGTTGAGAAGCTTCAGGAAGTGGTGGGCAGCGGTCACAAGGCCGTCATTTTCTCGCAGTTCGTGACTCTCCTCGACCGCGTGCGCGAGGCGCTCCAACTGCATTACCCGGATCTTCCGCGCTACGAGATCACCGGCATGACGGTCGACCGTCAGAAGCCCGTGAAGGATTTCCAATCGGCACCCGGCGCCGCCGCCATGTTGGTGAGCCTCAAGGCTGCCGGCACCGGTATCACGCTGCACGCTGCCGATTATGTGTTCCTGCTTGATCCGTGGTGGAACCCCGCCGTGGAAGACCAGGCTATCGATCGGGTGCACCGTCTTGGCCAGACCAATACGGTGTTCGTTTACCGGATGATCACGGCTGGCACGATCGAGGAACGCATCCAGGCACTGAAATCCGAAAAGAAGCAGCTCTTCAACCAGGTTGTGGGCGGTCACAGCGGTGACTTCGAATGGACGAAGCATTTCAACTCGCTGCACAGCCTTATTGAGCTCAGTGCTGCCGACGCCACCGAGAGCGAAACCTACGGTCCCGCCGCGCCGGCGGCGACCGGTGAGGTCCCGTCGGCGGAGCCCGCCGCGGGCCCGCAAGGCTGAGTTTTGTTGGGTGGAACCTGCGCTCCGCGCAGGTTCGGTTCGTTTCACTGGGGGCAGGCGCGGCCTCCCGGCGCGCTCCACCTTCCATCGAACAAACCCTTGCACGGGTTCGGGAGGCGCGTAGGGTTTTTCCCGCGTGAAGGAAGTTGTGCCGCAAATCTACAGCCGGTTGTTGCGTCTGCTGCGCTGGCGTCTGTGGATCGTCGAGAAGCTGCGGCCTTCGCCGTGGCAGGAAACGCTCGCTTTTGCCGCCGTGGCCGGCGTGCTGGGAGCGCTGGCGGCACTGCTTTTCAAGCATGGCATCGAACTCATCCACTATGCGCTCACCGGCACCTACAGCAGCATGGTGGATTCGTTCCGGGAACTGACCTGGTCGCAGCGGCTGGCCGTCCCGGCGGTGGGCGGGCTCCTCGCCGGTCTTGTGCTGCTTTTTGGCAAGCGGCTGCACAAGGGGGAAAGCTCAACCGATTACATGGAGGCTATCCTGATCGGCAGCGGCAAGCTGCCGGTGCGTGCCAGTCTTGTTAAAAGTGCGGCGGCGATGTTCTCCATCGCTTCGGGGGGGTCGATCGGCCGGGAAGGTCCAATGGTGCAGCTCGCGGCCGTGGCCGCGTCGGGTGTGGGGCGCTGGCGCAAGCTCTCTGCGCCGCAATTGCGCCTGCTCGTGGCTTGCGGTGCGGCCTCCGGCATCGCCTCGGCCTACAATGCGCCGATCGCGGGTTCGTTCTTCGTGGCAGAAATCATTCTCGGCACCATTGCGATGGAGAGTCTCGGCCCGCTCGCCGTCGCCGCGGTCGCGGCCACGCTCACCGTGCGCACGCTGGCTGACCCGCAGACGCTCTACACGGTGCCGTCCTTCACGCTGCACTCGCTCTGGGAGATCGGTCCGTTTCTGGTGCTCGGAGCGCTGGCGGGCGTGGTGGCACCGTGGTTTCTGCGCTCGTTGCGCTACGCCGAATATTTCTTCGCTCGCACCCGATTGCCGGTGCCATTGCGACTCGTTTTGGGCGGCTTGGTGGTGGGCGGACTGGCGATCTGGGTGCCCGAAGTGTGCGGGAATGGCGACAGCGTGGTGCTGGCGATTCTGAACGGCCAGCTGGTCTGGCAAGCGTTGGTGCTGGTGCTCGTGTGCAAGTGGCTCGCGACGGCGGCCTCGTTTGGTTCGGGCGCGCCGGGTGGTGTGTTCACGCCAACCCTTTTCATGGGCGCGACGTTGGGCTATCTGTTCGGTTTTGGCGTCCATCAGGTGTGGCCGGCTGGTGCGGCCGATCCGCGCGCCTTCGCCTTGGTGGGCATGGGCGCGCTGCTGGCGGCCGCGAGCCACGCGCCGGTCATGGCGATCATCATGCTGTTCGAAATGACGCTGAGCTATGACATCATCATGCCGCTGATGCTTTGCAGCGTCGTGGCCTATTACACGGCCCGCGGCATCGAGGATAATTCGCTCTATAGCGAAGCGCTGAAGAAGAAGGCCGCCGAGGAGCCGACGTCCCTCATCGTGCCCGGCTATGTCTCGGATTTGCAGCGTCCCACGGCTTCGGTCGCGCTGACCGATCACTTCGAAGACATCGCGAAACAATTCCTCCAGACGCGCCACGAGGAAATCTACGTGACCAGTCCGGAAGGCAAATATGCCGGGCTAATCTCGCTGCACGACATCAAACCACATTTGAACGATGAGTCGTTCGCCACGCTGGTCATCGCTGAGGATTTGCGTCGCGACGACGTGCCAACGATTGCACCGAATGCCACCTTGGGCGATGCACTCAAATGTTTCGCCCAGCACAGCGGGCAAACGCTGCCCGTGGTTGACAAGGAGGGCGGACAGCTGACGGGCGTGTTGGTGAAGAACGACGTCCTGCTGGCCTTGCTTGAAGGCAAGAGCGCTGAAAAGCGCGGCGACACCAGCGCACCGTGGCGCGCGGGCTGAGGCGGTGCGTGTAGCCCTGAGGCGCTGACCTTGGGTGCACTGCCTCGCGTTACGGATCCCAAGTCGTCAGTTGCTGGAGCGCCAAGCGATGGTGAAACGATAGGGCCCGGCCACGCCTTCTTCCGAAGCATCGAGCGGGATGGTGCGACGAAATGAATTCTTCGGAATTCCCGGTAGCGAGCGTCCGTAGATCTCGATGAATAGCCACTCATGGCATTCTATTTCGACAGCACCGTCTTTCGGAACCGAAAGAGACCACTGATAGTGCTGCGGACGTCCCGTCTTCTGGTTGGTGAGCCGGACCTCAAGAGTTCGTTGCGATTTGGGCGCATCCGCCGGGGTATCGCGCGGCAACACGAGTGGATCCGAATAGCCTTGTCCGGTGCCGGTGCGAAGTCCCGCTGCGACGACCAAAACGAGGCCGATGAAGAGCCCGATATAGAATACGCGCGTCTTCATCTTGCCGAAGGCAGTTCGCCACGGGCAGTGGCTCGATTGAACAGCGCTGGTTGTGCGTCGGCAGCGTCTCAGCTCTTCGCTTTCGCGGTGTAGAGCGCGACGAGGGCGGCGCCGATGGCTTGGGAGAGTTCGCCGAGCGTGGCGGGGACGACCTTGAGCTTCTCGGCCTGCTTGGGCCAGAGGTAGGGCAGGGCGCTCTCGCGGATGATGCGCAGATAGCGCTCGCGGAACTCGGGCGTCGTCGCCTCGGGATCAATCAGGCCGCCGCCGATGACGACGTATTCGGCGTCCACGGCGACGAGCAGCGAGGCCATGTGGAGGCCGAGAGCCTTGGCTTGGAAGTTGAAGATGTCCACCGCGAGCGAGTCGCCTTTTTGCGCGAGGGTGCGAAGCGAAAGCACCTTCTCCTTGAGCGGGGCGGTGGAGGTGTGGAAGGGATGGCTCGGATGCTTGGGCAGGAATTCCTCAAGCAGCTGCGGCAGGCCGGAGATGGTGGTGTAGGGCTCGATGCAGCCCCAGTCGCGACCGCAACCGCACTTGAGCGGCTTCATGCCGCCGAGGAGTTGAAGGATGGCGGGCATGTGGCCGCCTTCCATGCCGTTGAGCGTGTCGCCTTCCAGCGGCAGGCCGTTGGCGTCCACGTAGGCGACGCCGAGGCCGGAGCCGGGGGCAAGCATGAGCACGGTGGCCTTGGAGTCGCCGCGCACGCGCTGCGCCTCGCCGACGCCGCCGTAATTGCCGTCATTGCCCACGACGAGCGGGATGGGGCGGCCGGCCGCGGCGGCGAGCGCGGCGGAGTAGTCAGCGTGAAAATTCCAACCTTCGAAACTTTTCGGCAAGTTGGAGGCACGACCCATGATGCCGTAGCCGATGTAAGGCCCGGGGATGGCGAGGCCGACGCCGCGAACAAGATCCCACGTGAGCTGATTATCGGCGAGGAATCCCTTGACGCCCTCGATCCAGCCGCTGACGACGGCGGCGGTGCCGGCTTGCGAATTGGTCGAGCTCTGGCGCAGGTGGGTGGAAATGAGGGAACCATCGGCCCACACGCCGCCGGTCTTGGAAGTGGTGGCGCCGCTATCGGTGCCGATGTAGATGCCGTTCTTGTGACTGCTCATAGAGGGTAAGAAGCGGGGAGGTTCGCGAGAGAGCGGCTTTCCGGCAAGTAGCAAGTGCTGACGCCCTCGTCGCGCCTGAAACAGAATGTTTTCCCACCCGATGGAGCCCGATTACACGCCTCGGCTCGCCAGCCGTAGCCAAGCCGTTCCCGCGCTTATTTCATCCCGAAGTGCACGCAGACCATTTCGATCAGGAAGCCAAGGGTGGCGCAGACGGGCAGGGTGAAGACCCAGGCCCAAATGATGCGCTCGACGATGCCCCACTTGACCGCGCCGAAGCGCTTCATCGCGCCGACGCCCATGATGGAGGTGGAGATGGCATGCGTTGTGGAAAGCGGGATACCCCAGTGCGAGGCGGTCTGGATGACGAGGGCCGCGGTGGTCTCGGCGGCGAAGCCATGCACGGGCTGCAGCTTCACCATCTTGTGCCCCATGGTGCGGATGATGCGCCAGCCGCCCGCAGCGGTGCCGGCAGCCATCACGAGGGCGCATGTGACCATGACCCAACGGTCCACCGTGAAATCGGGAGTGTAGAGAAAGTGCGCCCACTCGGGCAGGCTTTCGAAGGCACCGCTCGCGGTGCCCGTGAACAACGCAAGGGCGATGATGCCCATCGTCTTTTGCGCATCGTTGGAGCCGTGGCTGAAACCCATCCAAGCGGCGCTCACGAGCTGGAGCTTGCCAAACACGCCGTTAACGATGCGCGGTGTGAGCCGTTTGATGAAAATCAGCAGGATGATCATCATCAGTGCGCCGCCGAAGAAACCGATGATCGGTGAGGCGATCATTGGGGCGACGACCTTGGGCCACAGGCCCACGGCCTTGCCTTGGAGATCCACGGAGGCCCATGTCATCACCGACCAGTCGCCGTCGGATGAGGCGAGGGCGGCGCCGCACAGGCCACCGATGAGCGCGTGACTGGAGCTGGAAGGCAGGCCGAGCCACCACGTGATGAGGTTCCAGATGATGGCACCCATGAGCGCGGAAAAAATCGTGGCCATGGTGACGACCTCGGTGTCCACGAGCCCCTTGCCGATGGTGGTGGCGACAGCGGTGCCCCAGAGCGCACCGATGAGGTTAAACACGGCGGCCATCCAGATGGCTTGGCGCGGGGTGAGGACCTTCGTCGAAACGACGGTGGCGATGGCGTTGGCGGCGTCGTGAAAGCCGTTGATATACTCAAAAATGAGCGCCGTCAGGAGGACGATCAGGAAAATGGTCATGGCACGGAGGCTCGGAGGCTGCGGGCGCGGCGTGTCAGGCGGCTCAGGAGTATTTCAACATGATTTGGAGGACGACCTGGCCGGCGTCGCGCGCGCGGTCCACGGCGGTCTCCACGAGATCGTAGAGTTCCATCAGGATGACGACCTCCTTGGCGTCATAGGGGCCGTTGTAGAGGTCTTTGACCAAGGCGAGCATGACCTTGTCGGCTTCGCCCTCGGCAAATTGGAGGCGGTTGTGCGCATCCTGGATGCGCTCGAGCTGCACGCCTTTGCGGAGCTCCTTGACCATGAAGGCCACGGATTCGACGGCCTCGACCAGCAGCCCGACCTGACGCTGCATGCTTTCGCGCGGCACGCGAGCCGGGCAAATCGTAAGTCGCTCGACGAGTTTCTCGACGGTCTTCGGAATACGGTAGAGAGCCAGCGAGAGGGCCTCGATGTCCTCGCGCTCAAAGGGGGTTACGAAGGTCTTGCAGAGCTCTTCGGTGATCTGCTGGGTGATGCGCTTGTCCTTCCGGCGCGTGTTGATGATGTCGTGGATGTTCGTGGAGCGGCCCGAGGTTTCCTCTTTGAGGATCTTGGTGAGTATCTCGGTGCTGAGGCGGGCCTCTTCGGCGCTGGCCTCAAGTAGATCGTAGAATTTCTCATCCTTACCCAAGAGCTTCTTGAACGAGATCATGTGCCGAACCGAAACGGTTGCGGTGGGACTAGGCGAGGCGAATTTTGTTAAATGTCACGCTTCGCCCTTCGGAGGGTGGAAGACCGCAAGCGAACCTCGCCTTTTGAAGCACAGATGAACCCGGATAAACACAGATTGATCCGGCGTTTGGCCTGCGAAGAGAGCGGGATTCTTTCACCGTAGGGTGCATCGTCCCGCGGGAGTCATTTCGCTGCGGACGAATTCCAATCTGTGGTTCCCGTCCGGATATTCTCCGGTTAAAAATGGGGCGGCCAACGGGACTCGAACCCGCGACCCCCTGAATCACAATCAGGTGCTCTAACCAACTGAGCTATGGCCGCCGTGAAATTGAGAACGGCGAACATCCATAGCGGCTCGGCGGCTGTCAACCCTTCTCCCACAGATTTCCCCATTGCGGTTGGGAGTCGCCGGGATTCCTGTATTTCCATGGCCCGGTTGCGTTTGCTGACCTTCAATATCGCGCATGCTCGCGGAGCTTCGCCGATTCATCAGGGCCTCCGGGCTGTCGCGACGCTTCAGACCAATCTGCGTCGCATTGCCGATCTGATCACCCGGCTGAAAGTGGATATGGTGGCGCTGCAGGAGGTTGACGAAAATTCCCGCTGGGCCGGCAGTTTCGACCATCTGGCCTATTTGGGCGAGCAAACCGGTCTGACGCATCGTGTGCACGGCATCACGAACCGCCGCTTGGGCAGCTTCCATCTCAGCTACGGCAACGGCCTGCTCTCGCGTTTTCCGATCCATTATCATGAAACGGTGCCATTTGGGCGGGCGACCTTTGGGGAGAAAGGTTTTCTTTTCGCGGAGATCGACGCGCCCTGCGGTCGGATGCCGGTTTTCAACATCCACCTGAACCACCGTTCGCGGCGACTCCGACTCAAGCAGGCGGCCCACCTGATGCG
The DNA here is from genome assembly GCA_044507675.1 of Opitutales bacterium. Classification (GTDB taxonomy): domain Bacteria; phylum Verrucomicrobiota; class Verrucomicrobiia; order Opitutales; family Opitutaceae; genus Lacunisphaera. The sequence goes on from JBIQJF010000025.1 coordinate 40,107, forward strand.
GCATCTCGAGGAACTGCGTCGCACCCGGGGAAAGGAATGGAAGCTCTCGCCCGTCCTGTGCGGCGACTTCAACACGCCCTCGCATCACCCGGACGCCATCGCCACCTTGCTCGGCTATTTCGAACAGGCGCAGAATTACACGCTCCTGCCGAAGACTGGTCATACTTTCCCCTCAGCGTGGCCGGCGCGGGCCCTGGACTACGTTCTCCTGCCTGAAGAATGCCGCGAACCGCGCGCCAAGATCATCCGGAGCATGCTCTCGGATCACCAGCCCGTGCTGGTGGAGTTTGCCGCCGGTTGAGCCGTGCGGACGCGCAATTTTCGCTCGACCCCCGACGCACGCCTGCCGACGCTGGGAATTTCATGGACCGCATCGTTGAGAGCTTCGCCCGCACCCGCTTGGACCAGCGCGCCGCCTTTGTGGCCTACTTGTGCGCCGGTGATCCTGATTTCGACACCTCGCTGGCCGCCTGTCGGGCCGTGATCGATGCCGGGGCTGATGTGCTCGAACTCGGTGTGCCTTTTTCCGACCCGCTGGCCGACGGCCTCACCAACCAGCTTGCCGCCCAACGCGCCCTCGATAGCGGCATGACCGCCGCGCGCGTTTTCGAGCTGGTGCGGCGCATTCGTGAAACCAGCCAGGTGCCCATCATCTTTTACACTTACTACAACTTGGTGTTTTCAAACGGCGTCGAGGCCTACGTGCGCGCCGCCAAGGAGGCCGGGGTGGACGGCATGCTGACTCTCGACCTGCCCCCCGAGGAGGCTGGCGAGGTGCTGGCGGCCTGCAAGAAGCACGATTTGAAAACCGTTTTCATCGTCGCCCCGACGACCCCAGCTTCCCGGTTGCCGGTGATTGGTGCCGCCGCGACCGGGTTCATTTATTACGTTTCGCGCGAGGGTGTAACCGGCGTCCGCGACCAAGTGGCCGCGAATATCCCCGAGGCGGTGGCGGCCATCAAACAGCATACCAAATTGCCCGTGGTCGTGGGCTTCGGCATTTCGACCCGGGAGCAGGTTCGGGAGGTGGCCAAGGCCGCCGATGGCGTTGTCGTTGGCAGCGCATTGGTAAATGTAATCAAGGCTGGCTTGGCGGACCGCGCGGGCATTGGTGCGAAACTTGGGCGTGTGGCTGCGGACTTGGTTGCCGGCACGCGTTGATTCTGTTCCAGTCGTCCCGGTGTGAAACGCATTCTCCTCATCGACGACAACCCGACCGCGCAGGAAATGCTCTCCCGCATGGTCCCGCGGTTTTCCGATGGTCCGTGGGAACTTGACTGGGCTGACACCTACGAATCCGGCCTGAAGAAGCTCGTGGCCGGCGGCTATGCGGTGTGCCTGCTCGACTACCGGCTCGATGAGGGCAAGGACGGTCTGGCGCTGCTTCGCGCAGCGCGTGAAGAGGGCAATACCACGCCGACGATTTTTCTCACGGCTGAAACCGATCCGGCGCTCGACGAAGCCGCGTTGCAGGCGGGCGCAATGGACTTTCTGGTCAAAGCCGAATTCACGCCGCGCATGCTCGCACGCTCCGTGCGCTACGCTCGCAAACTCGGCGACACGCTCGAACAGCTGCGACTCCTCGCCATCCACGACGGTCTCACCGGTTTGAAGAATCGCCGGGAGTTCGAACGACTGTTGACCGACGAGTGGCAGCGTTGCGTGCGCTTCGAGCGGTCATTCGCCCTGATTGTCTCGGACATCGACCATTTCAAACGCATCAACGACACCTACGGCCACGCTGCGGGTGATATGGTGTTAAAGCACGTGGCCAACCTGCTCGCCAGCCAGTTGCGCACCGTGGATCATTTGGCACGCGTCGGCGGCGAAGAGTTTGCCATCATCATGGTCGAGACGGAGCTCAACGACGCGCGGATTACGATGGAACGCATCCTCGCGTTGGTCGCCGCCTCGCCCTGCACGCTGCCTGACACTGGCGGCACGGTGAGCGTGACACTTTCGGCTGGCATCGCGATGATGCCCGAGGATGCCGACACCACGCACGCGCTTTATGAGGTCGCCGACAAGGCGCTCTACACGGCCAAGCGCACCGGCCGCAACCGCGTCGTGACCGCGGCGAGCGCGCCTGCGACCAAGGTGTAATCTGTGCGGCGGGAGCGAGCCTACTTGCGCCTCAGGATAGTGCGGATCCGGCCGGCACCATGATGCGCAGGCTGCGCGGGCGAACGGTGATCTCCAAGCGTGAAACTTCCGCGCGTGGTTCGCCGTCGGTGTGAAACCAGCCCGGGCGCTCACGCTCGATGACAAAATTTTCTCCCCGCCAGCGCCGGACGGAAGCGACGCGGTCGAGTGAACCATTAAAAAGTCTCCACAAGAGTGGCAGCGCATTATGCAGTCTGACGGGCGGCACAGCCGTGAGATCAAGCTGACCATCGCTCACCGACGCGCCCGGGGCGATGAGGGCGTTGTTGCCGTATTGGGAAGAGTTGGAGACCGCGAGTGTGAAGGCTTCGATTTCATCGCGTCCTCCGGCGTGGTGCAGCGTGTAGCGCTCGGGCCGGTAGCTGCGCCAGGCTTGCGCGCTCGTGCGCAAATAACCGGCGAAGCCGCGAGAGGTGAGCGAGGCGAACCGGCTGGCGATGAGGGCCTCGAAACCCGTGCCGGCTGCGCAGAAAAACGGGTCGCGATTGACCATGCCTGTATCGATGGCGAGCGGTCGACCTGCTTGGAGAATATGGAAAGCGCCGTCGCTCGCGCCGTGGATGCCGAGGTGGCGACCGAGTCCGTTGCCTGATCCGCAGGGAATGAGTCCGAAGCACGCCGGCGTGTCCACCAGCGCGCTGGCCACCTCGTTCATCGTGCCGTCGCCGCCGATGGCCACGACCAGCATGCAGCCTTCGTCCACCGCGCGCCGGGCGAGTTCGGTGGCGTGGCGCGGGCGCTCAGTCGCGACGACAGTTGCATCCCACCCATGCTCGGCGATGAACTCGGTCGCACGGTCGCGCAGGTGTGGATTGCGGCGGTTGCTGCCGGAGTGGGGGTTGAAGATGAACCGGGCTTTCAAGCGATGACTCCGACAGACAAGCCGCAGAGGGCCCGGAAGGCACGGTTTTTGTTGTGATGTCGTGGGGGCTTTGAATCCGAGTGGCCCCGAAGCGACTCCCACCAAGCAAATCCGGCTTTGCGGAAGCGAGGCGGGCTGCTTCGATGGCTCCATGTCCCGCACGATTCATGTCCTCACTGGCTGCTCGGCCGTCGGTAAGACCGAGCTGGCGTTGCGCTGGGCCGAGGAACACGGGGCCGAGATCGTTTCATGTGACTCGCTGTTGTTTTATCGCGGGGCCGATATCGGCACGGCCAAGCCGACCCGGGAGGAACTCGCTCGCGTGCCGCATCATCTCATCGACATCTGTGAAATCACAGAGCGGATGGATGTGACGCACTATATTGCCAAGGCACGGGCGGCGGTGGACGACATCTTCGCGCGAGGCAAGGCGGTGCTCGTGACGGGCGGCAGCGGATTCTATTTGAAGGCGTTCTTTGCGCCGGTGGCCGACGAGGTGGAGGTGCCCGCGGAGATCAGAACGCAGGTGCAGCTGCGTTTGGATCAGGAAGGGTTGGCCACGCTGGTGACCGAATTGCACCGGTTCAACCCGGATGGATTGGGCTCGCTGGACATTCACAACCCGCGCCGCGTGACGCGTGCGTTGGAGCGATGCCTCGCATCGGGACGCACCTTGGCGGAGCTGCAGGCGAAGTTCGCCGCGCAACCGGCGCCGTTTGCGGGGTTCGATGTCAAGCTCTGCGAACTCGTGCGCGACCCCGGGGAACTCGATGCCAGGATTGCGACTCGCGTGGCCGCGATGTTGCACGCCGGCTTAGTGGAGGAGGTGCGCGGTCTGCTTGCTCGCGGATTAAAACAGAATCCCAGCGTAGCTGGTGCGATCGGTTATCGCGAAACCGTGGAATTCATCGGAGGCCGGCTGGCCGAAGCGGAGCTTTTGCCGTTGGTCGTTAAAAACACCCGGGCTTTGGCGAAGAAACAGCGCACGTGGTTCAAGACCCAGTTGCCCGCGCATTCGCAGGTCGCGGCGGACTCAGCGGATGGGCGAGAGCTCTTTGCGTCGCCAGTTTAACCACAGAGTGATCACGGGCGAGGCGATGACGGCGAAGAGCAGGTAAACGCCGGCGATGGTGATTGGCAGTCCGATGGGGCCGGTGCTCCACTGATAGGCGTGGGCCATGGCGCGCACCTGCTCCTCGGGTTCACCGGCGGCGCGCATCACGCTGACCCGCCAGTCCAAGTGCAGCAGGGTATAGTAAGGATTTAAAAAGGTGAGATAGAGCGTGAGGAATATATACACGCCCATCGCGGCGGCGAGGGCTGTGCCCATGCCACGCAGGAGACCGCGCCACACGGGCAGCCAGTGAGCGCCGCGTGTATGCAGTTCATGACGCAGAGAGCGCCACAGAGCCAGTATCAGGAAAATTTCGGCGCCGTAATTGACGTAGTGGCCGACGGCAATGTGCGTCGTGTGCAGGCCGAGTGCGTAGGCCATGAGCAACCACAGGCTGGTGCCACCAGCGGCGAGCAGTCCATATTTGAGGTTGGGCGACATGTCAGGGCTTCGCGTCCTTGGTTCGGGCCGCTTCGATCTGGCGCAAGATCAGGTTTTCGGTAGCGGAGGGCGCGGTGGCTTGGGCCGGTCCGCCGGTCGGAGCCGCGGCGGGAGTGGCGGGCAGGGTGGAAACGGCCGGCAAGCCACCTTGGGTTTGCGTAATGAGCAGGCGCGCTGCGTTCGCGCTACGACCGTTGGGGAAACGGGCGAGATATTCCTGCCAGATTTCGACGGCCTTGGCGGGTTGTCCGTAGGCTTCGAGAAAAAGCCCGCCTTGGTTGAACAGGCTGAATTCGTGCGCGGGATTCATCTTTTGCGCGAGCTGGTATTGCAGCAGCGCATCGTCGGGCCGGCCGGCGAAGCGGTAGGCATTGCCGAGATCAGTGCGGATGTCGGCATCATCGCTGCCTTGGCGAATGGCGGATTGATAATGCTCAATCGCCTGCGGCCAGTTCTGGTGGTCGTAGTAAAAATTGCCCAATGTGCGGGCGGCGTCGACGGGTGACTTTCCGGCGGTAAGTCCGGGGGCAGGTTGATGGCTGGTCGGATCAGGATTGGTGGCGACGGGGACGGCACCAGGCGCGGGCTGGCGCCCACGCAGGGCAAAATACATGAGAGTGGCGCCGAACAGGACGCCGAACAGCCCGATGATGGCAAAGGTCACCCAGGAAGATGACGGAGCGGTTGAAGGTGCAGCGGCCTTTTTGCTCATGTGATTTGACAGCAAAACCGCAGGCGCTGCGCATGGCAATGGGCGTTTGGCGCCGCCTCCGCGACCGCCGTCTATCGAGACTTGCGTGGTGCCCCGACACGCCCCGCCCTACGTGCGCCCTTTTGATAGAGGGGAATTTCGTCTGCGCTGATCTGAATCCCCTCTATGACGAGGGGTGGTGCGGAGCGACGGGGTGGACGCGCTATACTTTTGGGCGGACGATCACCGATGCTTTCAGCCTGAGGTCTCAAGCGCGGCCACGGTCAAGTGACGGGGACTTGCGTGCTCCGCCGGAGCTTACGGCAATTCCACCGCGTAACGCTGGAGCGAGCTGCCTTCGAGGCGATGGAGGGCGGAAATGGCATTGGCGAGGTTCACCCGGGCTTGCAGCTCGTTGATGCGGGCGACTTCGAGATCGTCCTGGGCTTCGAGCACGCGGCGACTGGTGGAAAGGCCGGCGTTGAACTTCTCCTTTTCGAGCTCGTATTGCTTCTGGCTGAGGCCGGAGGCTTGGGCGGCGATGTTCACGCTCTCGGTGTTGGCCTCGACGGAACGCACGGCGCTGCGGACCTGGACCTCGATGCTTTGCTCAATCTGGCGAAGGCGGGTTTGCTCGCGGCTGAGAGCGGCGAGACTCTGGCGCTCGCGGGCTTTGTCGGCTTTGCGCCCCCACGGGTAGTTGAAGGAAAAATCCACCTGCCAGGAATGGCTCTGCGGATCGAGCGCATCGCTAAAGGCGTCGCCGCCGCTGCCGTTGCGACCGTTCAGGCCGAGGGCGGCTCCGACGCTGAGGTCGGGCTTGGCGGCATCCTTGGCGAGCCGCAGGTCGATCTTGAATTGCTCGATGGCGGCCTGCGAGGAGAGGAAGTCGGGCTGGTTCTGCTTCGCCATCTGGAACGACGAGGCGAAAACGGGCAGTGCGCCGCCGGTTTCCTTGAAACGCACGACACCCAGCGAGGCATCGAGTTCGAACTGGCCGATGAGGGCGAGCAGCGCGTCCTGCCGGTCTTGCACGGACTGCCCCGCGAGAATGACGCCGCGCCGGGCGTTGGCGACGCCGACCTCGGCTTGGAGAACATCGAGGTCGGTGGCTACGCCGGTGTCGCGCCGCGTCTTGGCTTCGTCGAACAGGCGTTGGGCGAGACTGAGTGAGAAATTGCGCACGGCGAGCTGTTCGCGGGCGAAGGCCAGGTTGTAGTAGGCGTTTTCGGTGTCTTGGATGACATCGAGCACGCGGGCCTTGTGATCGAGGTTGGCGCGTTGCAGGCCGATTTCGGCGCGTTCGATGCCGGCGCGGTTCACGGCAAGGCCGGCTCCCTGCAGGAGGGACTGGCGCACCGACAGGGTGATGTCGGCGTCGTAAGCGGGATTGGTAGCGAGGGCCGGGTTTCGGGAAGAGCGATCAATCTGGCTGCTGGCGCTCAGCGTGGTGCCGGTATAGAGGCGTTGGCTGACTCCGACGCGCAGATCGGTGCTATTGAAGGTTTCCCCGCCGGGGCCGGTCTCGCTGCCGCTGCGGCCGCCCGTGATGGAGAGCTGGGGCTCGTAGCCGCCCTTGGCGACGTCGATGCCGTCTGCGGCGATCTGCGGATTGTAGCGGCTGATCTCCAGGTCAAAATTGCGCTGGAGGGCGCGTGCGATGCACTGCTCGAGCGTGAGCTCGGACGTAGCGGGTTCCTGGGCAGGGAGGCTGGAGGCGACTAGCAGGCCGGTGGTCAGCAGGGCGGCGAATCGGCGGGACAGGTTCATCATGGGAAAGTAGTGCTGGAAGCAGGACACGCGAAATTGGCGGAAAGTTTAAGCTTTTTGTGACGCTCGAAAACCGCGGAGGTTTCGGACAGAAAAATGCCACCGCGGTTGGCGGTGGCAGTGTCTGGCTGGCCGGACGGTGTTTTGACGGGATGAGCGGCCCGTGCCGGCTCAGCGCAGTGCCTCGGGGCTGATGCGCTCCATCTCCTGCGCGACGAGCTGGCCGAGGTAGGAGTTCTCATTGCTGCTGGCGGCGAAGGCCATGAGTTGGGTCTGGACTTCGGCGTAGCGCGGGTTGGCGGTGGTCAGGTCCGGCAGCTTCTTTTCCTGGGCATAAACCAGAATGCCTTTGTCGTTCGAGGGGAGCAGGTCGGAGACCTGGCCGGCTTCGAGTGAGTTGAGGACGGAATACACGGCTTGCGGCAGATCCTGCGGGGGCTGGCGGAGGCTGAAGTTGGCGTAGCTCTTGACCGCGAGCTTTTCGGCTTCGGCGGCGGCGGTGAAGCCCGTGCCGGCGGCCTGCAGCTTTGCCTTGAGGGCGGCGCCGCGCTCGATGAACTGACGGCGTTTCTCGTTTTCGCGGTAGTCCGCCAGCACGCGATCCTTCACCTCCGGGAAGAGCGGCTGGTAAGAGGGCAAGCTCTCGTTCCAGAGGATGACGACAAAGCCATCGGGCGTGGGCAGGGGATCAGAGAACGGGCGATCGGCGTTCAGGCGCGACATAGCCTCGGCGTAGCTGCCGAGCCAGAAGCGATCGGCGGGGGGATTGTCGGGCGAGAACGGCGCGATGGCGATGGCGGGATGATTGACACTGGCGAGGAAGGCCGCGAGTTCAGGCGAGTTGGGCTTCAGGTTGGCGCGGCGGTCGAAGAGGGCGACGGTGAGATTGTTGGCAGCTTCGGAAGCGAGGTGCCGGCTGGCGAGGTCGCGCAGCGCGGTTTCGACCTGCGCGCGGACCTTGGGGAAGTTGTCGGCGAGCAGATCGGCGGACGGGGCGTCTTTCTTTTCGGCATCGGCCGGCACGGGGAAGCGGGCCTGATTGGCGTTGTAGAACGCGCGCAGTTCCTCCTCGGACGGCGGCACCGGCGGGGCGAAATTGGCGGCCTTGAACTCGACGACACTCACGCGCGGGCGGGCGGGGACCGTGTAGCGGAAGGAATTTTCGTCGTGAAATTTCTGGAGGTCGGCATCGGTGGGATTGATGGCCGGGTTGAAACCGGTGTAGTCCACCTCGGCAACTTGGACGGTCCAGGTCGAGTCAACGCGGGCGAGTTGCTGCTTCACATCGGTCGGGAGCACGTAGCCGGGGCCTCCGACGATTTTGCCGAGCTCGGCGAGGCGCGCATCGTCGCGCAGCACGCGGGTGACGTCGGCGACCTTGATTTGGCTGCCGGGGGACTTGAGGGAGTCACCGAAACGCTGGTAGGCCGATTGGTCGAACTGGCCTTCTTGATTTTGGAAGGCGGGCACCCGGGCGGTGTAGGCGGAAACCTGTGCGTCGGTGGGGACGGGCAGCTTGAGTTCGTCGGCCATGGCCAAGCCGGCAACGCGCTGCAGCGAGTAGCCCTGGATGTTCTGCATGGCCTGGTAGTCGAGGCGCAGTTGGGCGCTGAGCTGACCGTCGAGGAAGACGCGCTGGGCCTGTTCCTGGTTGGCGAGGTTAACGCCGAAGAAGCGCTGCTCCCGCACGCGGACGTCGCCGGAGCCGAGTCCTGAGGACTGGCTGTAGATGAAGACCATCGGCACGCCGACGATCATCAGCATGACGAACATCACCAGCTTCATGTGCCTCTGAAAGTATTTTTGAATCCAGGAAATCATGGGGGAAAGGGAGTGACGGAATACGGCCAAGCCCCCCTCTGTCAACAGGCGAACGGGGAGAGCGGTGTCCTATTTTGCCCCGTCATCGCGGGGCGGTGGAGCCAGCCGTGACGACCCATTTGGCTGGATCGCGCGTTGCGCGCTTCGGGCGGCTGCTCGCTGATGACACTAGGGAGGCTGCCTTGCCGGGACAGGCTTTGACAGGGCGGCGGGCAATCGCCTAGCTGGCCGTTCCGCCATGTCCAACGTTCGCGTCCGTTTCGCTCCCAGTCCCACCGGTTTCTTCCACATCGGCAGTGCCCGCACGGCCTTATTCAACTGGCTCTACGCCCGGCACACCGGCGGTGCGTTCATCCTGCGCATCGAGGACACGGACCAGGCACGCAACAGCGAGGCCTTCCTCAAACTCATTTACGACAGCCTGACTTGGTTGGGTATGGACTGGGACGAGGGCCCGAATCCGGACGGTGCCGGCGAGCGCGGGGCGTTCGGTCCCTACCGCCAGAGTCAGCGCGGTGCGATCTACGAGAAATACAAACAGCAGCTCCTCGCCAACGGTCGCGCTTACGAGAAGGATGGCGCCATCTGGTTCAAGCTGCTCGGTGAGCGCTACAGGGTCTTCGACGACCACCGCAAGAAGGAGGTCGAAAAGGTGAAGACCGCGCCGGTCGTGATCGAGGATCAGATCCGCGGCCGCGTTGAGCGGCAGGAGGACGAAGATTTCGTGATCTTCCGCTCCGACGGCAACCCGGTGTTCCATTTCGTGAATGTCGTGGACGACATCGAGATGAAGATTTCGCACGTGATTCGTGGCGAAGACCACCTATCCAACACCAGCAAACACGTGCGCCTTTACGAAGGTTTCGGCGTGCCCGCGCCGGTGTTCGCCCACATTCCGCTCATTTTGAAATCGCCCGAAATGGGGCAGGGCAAGATGTCGAAGCGCGACAAGGGCGCGCTCATCGAGGAGTATCAGCAGCGTCACTTCCTGCCCGAAGCGCTGGTGAATTACCTGTCGTTGCTCGGTTGGAATCCCGGTGACGACCGCGAGAAGATGCCGATTGCCGAAATTATCCGGCTCTTCGACCTGCCCGGCGTGAACCAGAGCAATGCGAAGTTCGACGGCAAGAAGCTCGCGAACATGAACATGGTTTACCTGCTGGAGCAGCCGGCCGATCGGTTCGTGGAGTTGGCGAAGGAATTTTTCGCCAAGCAGCCGAACGGAGCGGCGGTCATGGCCAACGAAGCCTATTTCCGCGAGATCATGTTGCTCGCGCAGCCGAAGATCAAATCGGTGGACGAACTCGCCGCCTACACGGTGTATTTCTTCACCGAGGATTACCCCGTGGACGACAAGGTGAAGGCCAAGGTCATGGCCAAGGGTGACCCGAAGGCGCGTCTGGCCGAACTGATTGCCGCTGTGCCTGCGATGGATTTTTCGACTGATGCCAGCATCGAGGCAGGTCTGAAGTCACTCGCCGAAGGCAAAGGTCTCGGCTTTGGCGACTACCAAGCTGTCGCCCGCCTCGCCGTAACCGGCACCAATGCCGGTCCGAGCATCACCGCGATCTTCCGCGTGTTGGGGAAGGAGCGGGTGCTCGCGCGATTGAACAAGTTCGCGGCGTCGGCCTGACGGGTAGGGCGGCCGTCCCGACGAGCCGCGACCCGGGCGCTGCTCGACCGACGCTCATTACCAAGGACGCAGCAGCCTTGGGGGTCGTGCGATCGGAAAGGCTCGATCCTGTAACCAACATCACTTCGCCCAGGTGTCCTTGAGCGTGATGGTGCGGTTGAAGATCAGGCGGGAGTCGGGGCCGGAATCCTGGTCGAGGGTGAAGTAGCCAAGGCGCTCGAACTGGAAACGGTCGGATGGGCGCGCGGTGGCGAGCGAAGTCTCCAGCTTGGCGCTGACCACCTCGAGCGACTTTGGGTTCACGACCTTCAGGAAATCGTCCTGCGCCGCGGGCTCGGCGACGGTGAACAGGCGGTCGTAGAGGCGCACCTCGGCGTCAATGCAGTGCGTGGCGCTGACCCAATGGATGGTGCCCTTTACCTTCTTGTCGGCGTTGGGGCCGCCGGCCCGCGTGTCGAGCTGGGCGGTGCAACGGAGCTCGGTGATGGCGCCGGCGGCGTCTTTCACGATCTCGTCGAGCTTGATGATGCAGGCATATTTCAGGCGCACTTCACCGCCGGGCTTCAGGCGGAAATACTTCGGCGGCGGCACTTCGGCGAAATCGTCGGACTCGATGAAGACCTCGCGCGTGAGCACGACCTTGCGCGTCGTGGGGTTTTCATCCTGCGGGTTGTTCGTGGCGGTGCACTCGATGGCCTCGCCCGGCGAGAGATTCGTGAGCACGATCTTCACCGGCTTAAGCACGGCGAGGCGACGCTGCGCGGTCGCGTTGAGGTCGTTGCGGACGGCGTTTTCGAAGACGGCGGCCTCGGTGAGCGAGTCGAACTTGGTGACGCCGACGCCCGTGACGAAGGTGCGGAGCGCGCTGGCGGGGATGCCGCGGCGGCGCAGGCCGGAGATCGTGGGCATGCGCGGGTCGTCCCAACCGGTGACGACCTTCTCGTTGACGAGGGTGAGCAGCTTGCGCTTCGAGACGAGGGTGTAGGCGAGGTTGAGTTTCGCGAACTCGTATTGGTGCGGCAGGGCTCGGGGCAGGCCGAGGGACTCGAGCACCCAGTCGTAGAGCGGCCGGTGGTCCACGAACTCGAGCGTGCAAATCGAGTGGGTGACGCCCTCGAGGTAGTCGCTGAGGCAGTGCGCGTAGTCGTAGAGCGGGTAGATGCACCATTTGTCGCCGGCGTGGTGGTGGGCGACGTGGCGGATGCGGTAAAGGAGCGGATCGCGCAGCCACATGTTGGGCGAAGCCATGTCGATCTTGCTGCGGAGGGAACGCGCGCCGTCGGGGAATTCGCCGGCCTTCATGCGCTGGAAAAGGTCGAGATTTTCGGCGACGGAGCGGTTGCGGAACGGGGACTCCTTGCCGGGAGTGTCGGGCGAGCCGCGATATTTGTCGGTGTCCTCGGGGCTCAGGTCGCAGACGTAGGCCTTGCCGCGACGGATGAGTTCCAGCGCGTATTCGTAGAGCTGGTCGAAGTAATCGCTTGCGAAAAACGGTTCGCTGTCCGCGTCCGGTGCGACCGGCGCGAGATAGTGATCGGGCTGGCCGTTGCTGGTGACGGCGGCGGGATGAGCGCCCTTGGGTTTGAAGCCGAGGCAGTGATCGGCCCAGCCGGCGATGAGCCAGCGGACGTCGCGCGTGATGGACTCGACGAATTCGGCGTCCTCCTTGATGGGATTGGTGTCGTCGAAGCGCAGGTTGCACTGGCCGTTGTGTTCGCGGGCGATGCCGAAGTTCAGACAAATGGACTTGGCGTGGCCAATGTGCAGGTAGCCGTTGGGCTCAGGCGGGAAACGCGTGACGATCTTGGCGTAGCGTTTTTCGGCGACGTGGCCGGCGACGATATCGCGGATGAAATCGCTGGGCGCAGGCGCGGGAGAGTTGTTCTCGACAGACATTCGGCACCATCAAAGGGCCAACCGCCCCGGCAAGGCAATGGCGCAGTTGCTCCGGCTCCCCGCGGGAAGGCGAAGGGTGCGTTCATCGAACGCCGCCAGAGCAAGATGCGCGGTGCGACTACTTGCTGGTCGCGGCCGACGGCAGATTGACCAGCAGGTCGTTGAAGCGGGCATTGGCTGCTTCGTCGGTGGCGAAACGCAACCCCAAGCGGGCGATGGCGGCGGCCGTTTCGTTGGAACCGATCTGGCGATAAAGCAGCGCCACCTGATGGACGAGGTCGCTTTCGCGCGGGAAGCGGCGAACGCCTTCGTCGAGCACGGCAAGGTGTTCGGGGCGCGGGGCGACGGCACTCAGCATCCAACCTTCGGCGATGGTTTCGTAAACCTCGGGCAGGGGCGGAGGCAGGGTGCGAGCCTTGAAAAGTGGCGTCAGCACGGCGGCGAGTTGCTGTTGCGTGAGCTTGCCGTCGGGTCCGGGATCGGCGCGGAAAGATTCGAGGCGGGCGCGGGCTTGGCGGATAAACACCGAGGGACGAGTGGCTCCGGCCTTGACGGCTTCGTCGGTGAATTTGGCGGACATGGCCGTATCGGGCACGGTCTCGGCCAAGCCCGCGAGCAGGGCCGGGTCGCGGCTGCCGCGCCGGTAGGCGTTGCGGTATTCCACGTAAGCGGCCTCGGGATGGCCGGCCAGGACGAGTGCGTCGCCCTTGATGAGTCCGATCTGCGCCGGGGTGGCCTCGGTGAGTTCGATGGATTGGGCAGTCACGCGGTCGGCGGCTTGAAGCGGGTATTGCTGATACTTGTGACGGGTGTGGCGGAGGTAGCCGTTCAGTTCTTCAACCATGCCCTTGTAACCGGTTTTGAAACACGTGCGGAAGAGATCTTCGCTGAGCGGCTCTTGCGTCAAGCGGCCGACAAATTCAACCAAGGCGTCCTTGTGCCGGAGATTGGCGCCGAAGAGGCAGTAATGAACAAAGGCGTAGGCTTGTTTGGCCCACAGGTTGTTGCCGAGGGGATTGCGTGCCTCTTCCGAATTGGGCCCAATGGCGAAGAATTTGCCAAGCGGCATGAGGCGGCGGTATTGGAGCACGACGTTGAAGGGCTGTTCGCCGACCACGACATTGGACACGGAGGCGTCGTCGTCAGCCGGTCCGAGCGGGTTCACGCCGGATCCCTCGCCCTTGTAGCTGTTGACTTTGCCGTAGATCAGGTGGCGGTCGGTCAGCTCCACGTCCATGATGATCTGGGCGAGTCCCTCCTGAAGCCAGATGGGTGGGCGGGTCTCGGACTGGCTGAGCAGGTAATGCACATACTCGCGGTAGAGCTGGCGGTAATGATCGACCTCATACTCGGCGCCCGAGGTGCTCGCGTTGAGGATGGCCTGCGCATCGGAGATGCTTGTGCGCTCGGTCTGCGTGTCCACGACGATGGCAATGCGCTCGCGATTGCGCAGGAACAAACTGGGGATGAGTGCATCGCCGGTTCGGTGTGATGCGGGCACGAAGGCATCGTAACGGTTCTTCTCGCCGCAAAGCAAAAGCGTCGACGCGGCGAGCGGTCGGAGTTGAACCGGCCAGACGAGGCGCACGGCTTGTTGAAACTTTTGGAAGTCCGCGAGCAACCGGCGTGTCGCCCTTTCCGAGCCGCAGGCAATCACTTCAAAGTGGCCGCTGCGGGTATAATACCATTGCTCGGGCACGGGCAGGTCGGCCGGTTCGTTGACCGTGAGTTTTGGCAGTTCAAAAACAGGCTCGCCGGCGGGCGGCGGCTGGGATTGCGCGGAAATCCGCCCAAGGACGAGTGCCACCAGAAGCACGATGCGGCTCAGACGCATGGCAGGAGGGGTTGAAAGTGGAGTGAGGCCGCGCACGCGGCGGAGCGATTAGCGGGCGAAGGGCGCGCCGCTCTTGCCGCGATTCGACGGGGCCACGCCTTCGCTCTGCATCTCTTTGAGCAGGTCGGTGAGGTAGGGGATGAGCTGCTTTTTGCGACTGACGACGCCGGGCAGGTCGAAAATTTCGTCCTGCTTCACGTGGGCATAGGAGATGCGCCGGATGAAGTCGGCGTCGCCCCGGACCAGCATGAGTGAGTTCTGGGTGTTGATATCGGTTACGAGCAGAGCGGCGAAAGCGAGGCGTTCACCGGTGCGGAGTTCGCCGAGCGCCTGACAAAGCTGGGCGGAATGCTGCCAGAAATTGTCGAAGCCGAGTTCTTCGACCTGCGACACGGCGAAACGCACGCCTTCCTCCGTGTAGACCTTGAAGTCGGAACGCACAACCTTGTCGGCCGGGCTGGCGAGGATGACGGAACCCGAGCTGAAGATGAGGCGCGCCAGGTCCTGTGACTTGATGTCGGCGTGGCTCTGGAGCCAGTTGAGCACTTCGCCGTCCTTGGCGGTCGAGGTGGGGCTTTGCAGTAGCAGCGTGTCGGAAATGAGGCCCGACATCATGATGCCGGCGAGATCGGCCGAGGGAGTGAGGTTGTGGCGACGGAAATGGTCGGCGACGATGGTGCAGGTCGAGCCGACGGGTTCGTTGATGAAAAGAATCGGCTGCGAAGTGGCCATCGGTGCGAGCCGGTGATGGTCGAGGATCTCGGTGATGATGACCTCGTCGGCGCCGGGCACGGCCTGGGTGAGCTCGTTGTGATCCACCAGCACGAGGCGCGTCGGCACGGGCTTGAGCAGATCGGACTTGGTGAGGATGCCTTGGAGAAGGTTATCCTCCCCAGTGACCATCATGGCGTGCGGGGAATACTGAGAGAAGCGGCGACGAATGTCGGCGATGCGCGACTCGGCGTTGAGCGACGTGAAACGCCGGTCCATGAGCCGGTCGATCGTGGAAGCGGTGCGCACGAACCACGCGGTGGTGGCCGTGTCGTGCGGGCTGGAAAGCAGGCTGACACCGTGCTTGCGAGCGAGCTCGACGATCTCGGGCTCGACTTCATGGGCGCCGCTGACGACGAGCGCGCGGACGCCGATCTCGATGCAACGTTGCTGGATATCGCGCCGGTCGCCGACGATGATGAGAGACTGCTCGGCAGTGATCTGTTCGCGTTCGGAAATTTTCCAGAAGGTGCGAACATCCATCGCGCCGATGCGAACGTAGAGTTCCTCGATGCGGTTTTCATCGACGGTGTGCAGCACCGAGCCCTGGAGGGAACGGGCGATGTGCGCGAGACTGGTGCGCACTTGTCGCATCGCGCGGGGTTCGTCGAGGCGCGGAATGAAAAAGTGACCGAGCTGTGCGAGCGTGAGTGAACCGACGGCACGATTCTGCCCGGAGACAACGGGCAGATAGGTGATGCCGTGGCGATCGATGAGGTTGAGCGCATCGACACAGGTGGCTTCCTCGTGCACGACCAGCGGTTCACGCGACATCATATCGCGCACACGGGGATAAACGTCGCTCAGGTAGAGCGGCAGCGGTGTGTGAAAACGCTCCAGGATGGCGTCGATACGGGCATTGGAGTTGCCGCAACGCGCCGCGATGTAGCCGGCTTCGCCGCGCGCCTGCTTGAAGGCGGCGTAGGCGATGGCGGAGCAAATGGAGTCGGCGTCGGGGTTGCGGTGGCCGATGACGTATATTGGGTTGGCGGGAACCATGAGGCGTTTTTGTGGCGCAGACTGGGGTGAGGGCGTCACCGGGGGAAGAAAAAAGCCCGGACGCGGTGTGCGACCGGGCCGGACAGTGTGAGCTGCCGTGGCGTTCAGGGGCTTTGACCGGCGGTGCCCGACACGGAGCCGACAGTCTGTCCACCGGTGGGCGGCGAGGCGTAGATGCGGGCGGTGAGTGGGATTGCCTGGAGGATGGATGCGCCCTTGGTGCCGTTGGTGAGCGTGAGCTGGGTGTCGGTTTCGGCGACGTTGGGATAGAACTGGATGTTGCCCCCAAGGAAGGCGATGTGTCCGCCGGTGTCCTTATAAACGCCGCTTACTGCGTCCCAACGGCCGATGGCCTGCAGTCCGCGGGTGAAAGCGACGGGCGTGGCTGGCGCGTCGCCCATGCGGAGGCCGCCGACCAGTTCGAAGCTCAGGGTGCGGCCGCTGAAATCGGTGGCGAGCGCGGCGTTGTTCGCCGGTTGGACGATGGAAGCGGGGTAGCTGCCGTCGAAGAACGGATCGTTCTTGGCGAAGTAGAAAGCGGGATCGGTAATGATGCCGCGTTGCGCGAGAATGCCGGCCCACGCATGAGGCCCTGAGCCGAGGCCGGGGTATTGTGCGGCGATGACGGCGGGGTCGGGGAGCCGGTCGTTGTTGTCGGCGGCATAGATGCTCGCGGCCTTCACGATCTCGCGAAGGTTGTTGGCATCCACCGTGCGTTGGGCGGTTTCGCGAACCTTGCCGACGGTGGGAAAAATCAAAGCCGCAAGGATGCCGATGATGGCAATAACCGTGAGCAGCTCGATGAGCGTGAAGCCGTAAACGGCTCGGGCGGGGCGCATTTTCATGGGGGGTATAGACTGCGGCCCGTTCGCCGGGATAGTCTGCGCCCAACACGGCAAATACAAGCCCTTTCTGCGATTCCCGGACTGGACAAGGGCGAAACGTTGGGGTCAGATGCGCTCACCATGGTCGTTTATTTTGATGGCAAATATGTCGATTCCAGTGATGCGAAGGTTTCGGTCTTCGATCACGGCCTGCTTTACGGCGACGGCATTTTCGAGGGCATCCGCATCTATGGCGGCAATGTGTTCCGGCTCGATGAGCACCTGGAACGCCTCGAGTTGTCGGCCCGCGCCATCATGCTCACAATCCCGCAGTCGCGCGCCGAGCTGGCCGAGGCGGTGTGCGAGACGTGCCGCCGCAACCAGCTTCAGGATGGCTACATCCGCCTCGTGGTGACCCGCGGAATCGGCGACCTCGGTCTCGCCCCGTGGTCATGCTCGAATCCCACGACCTTCGTCATCGCTAGCAAGATTTCGCTCTACCCGCAGGAGTATTACGACAACGGCCTGAGCATTGTCACGGTGCCCACGCGCCGCATCGCGCCCGATGCGCTGCCCCCGACCGTGAAATCGCTGAACTACCTGAACAATGTGCTCGCGAAGATCGAGGCCAAGCAGGCCGGCGCGCTCGAAGCCATCATGCTCAATGCGCAGGGTTACGTTGCCGAGTGCACCGCAGACAACATCTTTGTCGTCCAGAAGGGCGAGATCATCACACCCGCTTCCACCGCCGGCGCGCTCAAGGGTATTACGCGCGGCACGATTTTCGACGTGGCCAAGGCGATCGGCGTGACCATTCGCGAGGCCAATCTGACGCGTTACGACGTGTGGTGTGCCGACGAATGCTTCCTGACCGGCACCGGTGCCGAGGTCATTCCCGTGGTGAAACTCGACGGTCGCGTCATCGGCACTGGCAAGCCCGGCCCTGTCACCGCCAAGGTGCTCGCCGACTTCCGCCAGCGTGTGTTGGTCGAAGGCACGCGCATCTGACCGCCTCCACGCTTGCTTCCCGGGAAGTCGGAGCCCACAGTTTTCGCAGAAGGATCGGGCCGGTCCCGCGCATTTGCGTTTCGCGGCGCCCGGCGCTATCCTGTGTAATAAATTTCCATGGCCAACTCACTCAAGTGCGACCTTTGTTCCAAGCCTGCCACCGTCCACCTGACCCAGATCGTTAACAGCAAGATTCACAAGGTGGACCTGTGCGAAGCGTGCGCGCAGGCCAAGGGGGTCACTGATCCCAGCGGCTTCTCGCTTGCTGACCTGCTGCTCAAGGCGTCGCTCAATCCCGAACCCTCCGGCGACACGAAATGCGCCGCCTGCGGCTTCACCGCTCAGGATTTCAAGAAGACCGGCCGTTTCGGCTGCGCGGAGTGCTACACGCATTTCAGCCGGCTGCTCGAGCCCATGCTCGAATCCATGCACAAGGGCAGCGCGCACACCGGCAAGGTCCCGCAGCGTGCGCTCGACCGCCGTTCGCTTTATGAGCGACTGACCCAGCTCGAGACCGAGCTCGACCAGGCCATCAAGTCCGAGCGCTATGAAGATGCCGCGCGCTATCGCGACGAAATCACCCAGGTTCGCACGGCCGCCGGCCGCAAGGAGAACGCCGGGAAATGAAGATCAACGAGCTCATTGACACCCAGTCCGAGCTGACGGATACCGCCGCCAGCAAGAGCGCCGTCGTGCTCATGACCCGCATCCGCCTTGCGCGGAATCTCGCCGGCCAGCCGTTCCCGGGTTGGGCGCGGGAGGTGCAGAAGAAGGAAATTCGTGATCGCTGCATGCAAGCCGTCGCCGCGCTTCCGCAGATGAAACGCGGCCTCGCGATTCCCGTCGAGAGCCTCGACGAGCTGCAGAAGCAAATCCTCGTGGAACGGCATCTCATCAGCCGTGAACTTTGCCAGGCCAAGTCCGGTGGTGGCATTGTGATCAGCAAGGATCAGTCTTGCGTCGTGATGGTGAATGAAGAGGACCATCTGCGTATCCAAGTCCTGCGCGCCGGATTTCAGTTCAAGAAGGTCTGGAACACGATCAATGCCCTCGATTCCGATCTCGAGGAGCACATGGATTTCGCGTTTTCGCCGAAGCTCGGTTATCTCTCGGCTTGTCCGACCAACCTCGGCACTGGCATCCGTGCCTCGGCGATGATGCACCTGCCGGCGCTCGTTATCACCAGTCAGATGGAAAAGGTCGTGCGCGCCGTCAACCAGCTCGGCATGGCCGTGCGCGGCCTCTTTGGTGAAGGCTCCGACGCCAGCGGCAGCATTTTTCAAATTTCCAACCAGACGACCCTCGGCGAGAGCGAGGAGGAGATCATCAAGCACCTGCACGGCGTGCTGAACACCATCATCGAACAGGAGTTGAACGCCCGCGATCGCCTCCTCGAGGCCGACCCGAACAAGCTGTTCGACAAGATCGGCCGCGCCTTCGGCATCCTGCAGAACGGCCATCTGCTCAATTCCAGCGAGGCCATGAACCTGCTCTCACTCATCCGGCTCGGCATCGATCTCGGCGTGTTTGCCGATACACAGCGGGCCATCGTGGACCGGCTGTTTATCGAATGCCAGCCGGGCCACGTCCAGCATGCGGCCAAGGGCTCGTTCGATCCCAATCAGCGCGATGTGCTCCGCGCCAGCCGTTTGCGGTCTGAATTTGCCAAATTGCCTCCACCGGACTTCACTCATGCCGCAAAGTAACCGATTAGACCAAGGCACCTCATGGAACCAATGAACAACTTCACGCCCCGCGCCCAGCAAGTCCTCGCACTGGCCCGCAAGGAGGCCGACCGCTTCCACCACAACTATGTTGGCACTGAGCATCTTCTGCTTGGGCTGATCAAGCTGGGGCAAGGCGTCGCCGTGAGTGTTCTTCAGAAAATGGGCCTCGATCTCGAGACCGTCCGCGGTGAGGTCGAGAAGCAGGTCGGCATCGGCCAGGAGTCCAAAACCCCCGTCGGGAGCATTCCTTATACGCCGCGGGTGAAGAAGGTCCTGGCACTGGCTGGCAAGGAGGCCAAGGCGCTCAACCACTCCTACGTCGGCACCGAGCACATCCTGCTCGGCTTGCTCCGCGAAGGCGAGGGTGTCGCCGCCCGCGTGCTCAAGACCCTTGAGGTCGATATCGAGCGCACTCGCAACGAAATCCTTCGTGAACTCGATCCGCAGTTCTCGTCCGGTCAGAGCGATGGCGGACAGGGATCCGGCGGCGGTGGCGAGGAAGTCGCCCCGCGCGGCGGCTCTGAGGAAAAGAAGGAAGTCAAGACGCCCGCGCTCAAGGCATTCGGCCGCGATCTCACCGAACTTGCCCGCAAGGGCGAGATGGACCCCGTCGTGGGCCGCAAGAACGAGATCAGCCGCGTCATCCAGATTCTCTGCCGCCGCACCAAAAACAACCCGGTGCTCGTCGGCGAAGCCGGCGTGGGCAAGACCGCCATCGTCGAAGGTCTCGCGCAGGAAATTGCCAAGGGCAACGTGCCCGAGATCCTCGCCGACAAGAAGGTCATCACCCTCGACCTCGCGCTCATGGTCGCCGGCACGAAATACCGCGGCCAGTTCGAGGAACGCATCAAGGCCGTGATGGACGAAATCAAGCGCTCCAAGAACGTCATCATCTTCATCGACGAGCTCCACACCATCGTCGGCGCCGGCGCCGCCGAGGGTGCAATGGACGCCTCCAACATCTTCAAACCCGCCCTCAGTCGCGGCGAGTTGCAGTGCATCGGTGCGACGACCCTCAACGAATACCGCAAGTATATCGAAAAGGATAGCGCTCTCGACCGTCGCTTCCAGAACGTCAAGGTCGAGCCACCGTCTGTGGACGACACGATCATCATCCTCAAGGGTATCCGCGGCAAATACGAGGATCACCACAAGGCTGTCTTCACCGACAAGGCCATCGAGGCCGCCGCCAAGCTCTCCGATCGCTACATCACCGGCCGCTTCCTGCCCGACAAGGCCATCGACGTGATGGACGAGGCCGGCTCGCGCGCCCGCATCACCACGCTCAATCGTCCGCCCGAGATCGAGGCGCTCGGCAAGGAGATCGAGGAGGTCTGCACCAAGAAGGAGCAGGCCATCGCCGCCCAGCACTTCGAGGAGGCCGCCAAGTTCCGCGACCAGGAAAAGCAGCTCCGCGCCAAACAGGACGAGCAGATTGAGTCGTGGAAGAAAACCCGCGACGAGAACCGCATCACCGTGGACGAGGAGCAGATGGTCCGCGTCGTCGCCGAATGGACCGGCATCCCGCTCAACCGCCTTGAGAAGAAGGAGAGCGAACGCCTGCTCGCCCTCGAGTCCGAGCTGCAGAAGGCCATCGTCGGCCAGGACCCGGCCACCGTCGCCATCGCCCGTGCCCTCCGCCGCTCGCGCGCCGATCTCAAGGATCCGCGCCGCCCGATCGGTTCGTTCATGTTCATGGGCCCGACCGGCGTCGGCAAGACCGAGCTCGCGAAGCAGCTCGCCGCGCAGATTTTCGGCAACCAAGACGCGCTCCTCCAGATCGACATGTCGGAATACATGGAGAAGTTCGCCGTCTCGCGCCTCATCGGCTCACCTCCGGGCTATGTCGGTTACGAGGAAGGCGGCCAGCTCACCGAGGCCGTCCGCCGCCGCCCGTATTCCGTGATCCTTTTCGACGAAATCGAGAAGGCGCATCCCGACGCGCTCCAGTTGCTCCTGCAAATTCTGGAGGACGGCCGCCTCACCGACTCGCTCGCCCGGACCGTGGATTTCCGGAACACCATCATCATCATGACGACCAACGTCGGCGCCCAGCTCATCCAGCGCCAGACGACGATGGGTTTCGCCGCCGCCAAGGCGTCGGACTTCCACGACATGGACAAGCTGAAGGAAAAGGTGCTCGAAGAGGCCAAGCGCGTCTTCAAGCCCGAGTTCCTCAACCGCATCAACGACCTCGTGGTCTTCAAGCCGCTCGATAAAAACGACCTGCTCAAGATCGTGGAGATCGAAACAGTCAAGGTCGTGAAGCGCCTCGCCGCGCGGAACATCCACCTCGAGTTCTCGCCCGAGTCCAAGGCCTTGCTGGTCGAGAAGGGCTACGACGAGAAATACGGCGCCCGTCCGCTGCGCCGCGCCGTCGAGCACCTCCTCGAAGATCCGCTTGCCGAGGCCCTGCTTCGCGGCGACGTCAAGGAAGGCGAACCCATCACGGTCGTCCGCAACGGCGACAA
>JBIQJF010000107.1:0-1713 GCA_044507675.1 Opitutales bacterium
CGCGCCGTCGCGGCGCCGATGCCGCGGCCGCCGCCGGTGATGAGAATGGTCGTCGATGCCTGTCGTTGCGGTGGCTGCGCCATGCGGTCTCCTGCTGGTTTCGTTGCAAAGCCCGATCATCCGCGAACGCGCGTGCGTGCGGGGCAGGCGCGAAAAAAGGGCCGCGCGGCGTGATGCCGGCGCGGCCCTTCCGGATGGCTCGACGCTGCGAGCCAGTCGTACGGTTGATGCTCAGTAGGCGCGTTGCCGATAGCCGCCGCCACGGCGGTCACCGCCGCCGAAGCCGCCGCCCGAGCGCGGCTCCATGGGGCGCGCGACGTTGACCGTCAGGGCGCGGCCGTCCACTTCCTTGCCGTTCAGGCCCTGGATGGCGGCTTGCGCTTCGGCGGAGGAGCCCATCTCCACGAAGCCGAAGCCCTTGGAGCGCCCCGAGTCGCGCTCCATCATGACCTTGGCCGAGGAGACTTGGCCGAAGGCCGAGAAGTGCTGGCGCAGCGAGTCGTCGCGCATCGAGTAGGAGAGATTGCCGACGTAGAGTTTGTTTTCCATGATGTTCTTTCGAGTGAATGTGAGTGATGTGTGCGGTCCGCAGGCCGCGAAGGGCAGGGGAGGCGGTTGCGGTGGCGCCTATCGCGCAGGGCGCCGGGCTCCGGCGGGGGCTCCGCCCTGCGAGCGAGGCTCGAGGTGCCGGAAGGTCAGCCGTCCCTTGTTGAGGTCGTAGGGCGACATCTCGAGCGAGACCCGGTCGCCCGCCAGCACGCGGATGCGGTGCTTGCGCATCTTGCCGCCCGAGTAGCAGATGAGCGTGTGGCCGTTGTCCAGCGTCACGCGAAAGCGCGAGTCGGGCAGCACTTCCTCGACGCGCCCCTGCATTTCAATCAGTTCTTCCTTGGCCAAGAGACTCCTTCGGTGGTTGGGCGAGAGGCGTGCTCAAGCCAGTTGGTTGGTCAGCACGAAATGCCGGCCTTGAGTAAGGGCGTAGCGTGCGGCGCGCGCTGCGCTGTCGAAACAGGGGATGAGCCGGAACACGCGGTCGTGCATGCCGCGGCGGATGGAGACCGAAGCGGCGTACTGGCCGGTCTCGGTGAGCTTCGTCATCGGTGTGACGAGGTACTTGCCCACTGCGTGGGCGGTCGGTTGGTTCATGTACTGGCAGGGCTTGCGCGGTGCAAGCGGTGGGCTGCGGCAAGCCGTGAGGCTGCGGCGCAGCGATGAAAGAAGAGAAGGGGGTGGACCGCCCGAAAGGGGAGGTGGCGGGCCGGTGTGAAGCTCGTCAGGAGCGGAGGATGACGATCAGCCTTGCGCAGGTGTGGTGCGACTGGCGACGATCCGTGCGGCAGCAGGTGCCGGGTGGTGTCAAACAAGGGCCGCAGCAACGAGCACGCTGCGGCCAATAAGCCCAAGTGTAGGCGATTTCACGTTGTCCGCCCTTCGGGCACCCCTTCGCCGCTGCGGTGCGGCGCGTCGAGTGGTACCCTGGCCGGTCAGACAGCACGAAAGACCAGCATGAACAGCGTGTCCATCTCCAAGTCCAGGCAGGACGCGCTTCGCGTTGAGCTTCCCCACATCGCCGACCTGCTCCATCGCAGGCGCGCCAGCGAAATCGCCGAGGCCGACATCGAGGACCTGGTGACGCTGTCCTGGCTGGAGTGGCTGGGCGGCTCGCTGCAATTGACGACCACCGGCGACAACGTCTGCCGCCAGCAGCGTTCG